>NZ_JBHTYI010000032.1:0-50499 GCF_043656335.1 Peribacillus sp. NPDC056705
GTGGTAGATAATACCTAACCATGGAAAGGAGAGGATTTTTAAACAGATATAGAAATCGGAATTGTTCTCGCCTCAGCCTTCAGCCTTAAACCTTTGTCCTTCAGCCTCTACTTAGATCACTCCATAAACAGCATCTTCTATGAGAGAATTTTTTTCTTAAATGTAGGAAAAATCTACTAGAAGGGGAATGGAATATTATGAAAAATATATTTGCCTTTTCATTATCGTTGATTATTTTATTTAGTTTTGTAGCTCCTTCCTTTGCAAATATAGAAGTTAGCAACGAGACATCGACACAACAAAAAGTAAACGAACATGCCTATTCTTTTAATGAACTAGAAATAATAAGTAATACAATTTTAACGGAGCAAGAGATTGAAAATCTATATAATGAAGTTATGAGTATTAATACACTTAACTCTGGTGGTATAACTGAATATGGACCTATTTCAGGTGGATCAACAAAAACTGAAATAGCTCCTATTTATAGAACCTACAAAAATACCGGTGTAAATGAAGCCAAAAATCTAATTTTTGCATATATGATGAAAAAGATTCCTAAAAAACTGACAGATAGTGTATTCGCTAATTGGCTTTTTGTAAAGTTAAATAGCTGGTCCAAAATTAGTCCAACTTACGTGGGTTCTTGGGTATCAAGTTCATATAGCACTGCAGAAAAGAAAAGAAATTATCATGCGACAGTGGTTCATTATGGCAAAAGTAATTACACATCACCTAAATCAGTTCAATATTTCCAATGCAATTACTGGTTTGGGAAATAATAAATCGAGGAAATGGGGAATATGATGAATTTGAAAATATTATTGAGAATAGGTATCTTTTTATTATTTTCTTTTCTAATGATTTTTGATTATTTCCCTCATCTCGTTCTCAAAGACATTCCTAAAACTGCACTGACAATTGGAATGGTCTCATTAGCGGTTGTCTATATTGTCATTAATCGAAAGACTGAAAAAGATTGTGTAAATTCATTAATTGGAGAAGCAGTATTTATTTTTTATATGTTAATGCTAATAGGAGTATTAACGGTAATGGGCGGAAAATCTAATGTAGGAATCTCTTTGGATAATCCTATGTTATGGTTTGTTTTATTATTGACACTCGTTGATATGACCGTAAGATATAGGAAAATGAATGCTTAGAAAACGCTAAACTTATGAAATTGGGGAAATTCCGGACGAAAAAACAGCCAGTTTCATTTCCCTAGTTTTCCGATGGTTTTTCCGGTTTCTGGTTTATATGTATAGTTTTTAGTGAAGTGATCCATTGTTTCAATGCCGTATTTATTTATTAATACTTTCCTCATTGTCTCTTTTTTTTGAAGCAGTCCCATACTGTTCAATGAAAGCCCCCTTAAAACCTAACTGGATTAATACTCGGGCGTCCTTTCTCTGAATTACATGTCTTTCACTAAATCATAATGAATGAGAAATCAATGGCAGTCTCCATTTTACGAACTTAATGGTTCGCTGGCACCAGCGGGTCTAAAGTAATTATTCCCAGTTGGTCTCGCTGAATAGAATCATGTTTGAAAACAAACTCATCATCTTAAGTTTTAATAGAGATATTTTAAAACAATACAGACTGTAGGCAAAAGGAGTATTATCCAAATTTTTAAAAATAGTTGATTGGAACGGGTTTGTACAAGCAAAAAAAATTGTAGACATATTCGATTTTCATCGAGTTTGTCTACAGTCTGAGGCGTCCATTCATGTTGGATGCTTTTTAATTAGGAAGAGTGTTGATGTTAACAATTATCTAATGATTTGGCGCATATTACAGAAAAATTAGTCCACGAGTCCAGAAAAGTATAAGAGGTAAGAGAAATATGCTGCAGAACTGCACAGTGACGATTAAAAATAATCCAAAATAACTCCGGGTGACAGTTCATGAGTTGTAGTGATTCCAGGAAGTATTAGTAGGAAATCCAAACTAGGTTTTATTCCTGTTTTAGATATATTGAAAACCCTTCGGTTCTTTTTCATGTCCAAGTAAATTCAACAGTTCATCTAGTTCCTGGCTTTTATATAATGTTGTTGGGGCTGTAAAACCATAAATCATTCCTGTAGATATTAACTCTTTCCTCAATATCTCAATTTTTTCATTTAATTCTTCCATACTCTCCAATGCAGAATCCCTCAAGTACTTTCATTTTTTATTATGAAACCATTATTACATAAATTAGGATGATTTTAAATGAAAAGTGAGTGATTACTCATAAAATGTTGGAGCATTCGTTAGTTTGATTCCGGACCTTGCTTTTATTCTACTAATTCGCAGACTTCATTAGACTTACATAAACAGATTATAAGTTTATTAAAGATTTTTCATTGTAAAAATAACCCATGGCAGTTATTTGTAACGATTAAATAAATGATTCATGAAGAAAAAATAGGCAAAAAGACTGTCGTTATATGTGAAAGTTTGTAGGGCTATGTAAATGTATGAGTGAATTAAATCTTCTTTAATGTTTAAAGAGATCCATAAGTCCTGCATGAAAATCCCTAATTGGAAATTTGTTGATTTACATTTATTCATATACCTTTAAAAGGGCCATACTATACTTGAACCAGATTCAAATAATAGGAGGGAAAGATCAATGAATAATGAAAGAGCAATGGATGATTTAATTAAGAATTGGAGCGAATTAGGCAAGAATATGGACCGCCGAAACTTTATCCAGGGAGCAAGTAAGCTTGCCGGACTTTCATTAGGTCTTGCCCTTGCCCAATCAATGGGCGGGATTGAAGTGAATGCTGCCCCGAAATTCAGTGATTATCCATTTACTCTCGGTGTAGCTTCAGGTGATCCGCTTTCTGACAGTGTCGTTTTATGGACAAGGTTGGCACCTGATCCGTTGAATGGCGGAGGAATGCCAAAAGAAGCCATTTCCGTTAAATGGGAAGTGGCAAAGGATGAGAATTTCAGAAAGATTGTCCAGCAAGGCAAGGAAATAGCCAGGCCGGAACTTGGCCACTCCGTTCATGTGGAAGTAAGCGGGTTAAAACCTGATATGGTCTATTTTTACCGTTTTAAAAGCGGAGGGGAAGTAAGTCAGACTGGGAAAACGAAAACACTTCCGCCAATAGGTTCAAGTGTATCGAGCTTGTCATTCGCGTTTGTTTCATGCCAGCAATTTGAGCATGGTTATTATACGGCCTATAAACATTTGGCAAAAGAAGATCTGGATATTGTCTTTCACCTTGGCGATTATATATATGAATATGGACCAAATGAATATGTTTCTTCTTCAGGTAATGTACGTGTACATAGTGGTCCGGAGATCATCACGCTTGAGGATTATCGAAATAGGTACGCACAATACCGCTCTGATACCCATTTAAAAGCGGCACACGCTGCATTCCCATGGGTCGTGACTTGGGATGATCATGAAGTTGAAAACAATTATGCAAATGTCATCCCGGAAAAAGGACAATCGGTAGAAGCATTCATCAAGAGAAGGGCCGCCGCCTATCAAGCTTACTATGAGCATATGCCCCTTCGTAAATCATCTTTGCCTAAGGGAGCGGATATGCGGTTATACAGAAATTTCACATATGGCGACCTGGCCTCTTTCTTTGTATTGGACTCCCGTCAATACCGGGATGATCAGGCAAACGGCGATGGAAGTTCCCCGCAAACGCCAGAGTCACTTGATCCGAAACGGACATTGCTAGGTCCAGAGCAGGAACAGTGGTTAACTGACAATCTATCAAGATCAAATACGAAGTGGAACGTTTTGCCTCAGCAGATTTTCTTTGCACAAAGGAATTATGGAACACCAACCGCTCCCAAATTCAGCATGGATTCCTGGGATGGATACCCGGCTGCACGCGATCGTTTAATTGATGTAATCAAAAGAAACAACCTGGAAAATCTGGTCGTGTTGACGGGTGATGTACATGCAAGCTGGGCAGCCAACTTAAAGGCGGATTTCGATGATCCAAATTCAAAGATATTCGGTGTGGAGTTTGTCGGAACCTCCATCACATCTGGTGGAAATGGAGCGGATAAGCGTGCGGATACGGATAAAATACTAAGTCAGAATCCACATATAAAGTTCTTTAATGATTACCGGGGATATGTCCGATGCAAAGTAACCCCAGAACAATGGAAGGCGGATTACCGAGTGGTCCCATTCGTGACAGAACCAGGTGCGGACATATCGACAAGAGCATCCTTTGTTTTTGATAAGGATCAAACAGGGCTGCGAAAGGTTGCATCAGCAGCGGTTATGGAAGGTGTACAAAAAACGAACGAAGTCGAGGAAGATCGGACACGTGCCCATAATCGCGCACATGAAAAACAAAGAATGAAAAAGCAAGGGAAAATGATTAATTGATAGCGAACGATAATGATGCTTGACAAGAATATAGCGAAGAAAAATGAGGAAATCAGAGGAGTGAATAAGAATGCTTTCAAATATAGGAATACCAGGTTTGGTGATTGTCCTCGTAATTGCACTGATTATTTTTGGACCGTCCAAGCTGCCGGAAATCGGCCGTGCCTTTGGCCGGACATTGTCCGAATTCAAAAGTGCAACAAAAGGATTGGTGAATGATTCAGAAAAAGAGGATGAAAACGAGAATAAAGCCGCATTAAGAGCTGTAAAAAAAGAAGGGTGAAGTAAATGAAATATAGCGGGCGGAAAGACTCGCCTGCTTCTTTTCATGAAAAGAGTTCGAGGGGAAGTGCTATTTGCAATCGTGCAAGAAAATATCTAAAAAGGAGGAGTGAAGGTGGAAAGTAAGGATTTACAAGTTATTGAACATATGGAAGAGCTCCGAAGCAGAATCATTAAAACGCTGATAGGTTTTCTGGCTTTTTTCATAGTGAGTTTCATATTCGTACAGGATATTTATGAACTGCTCATTAAGGATTTGGATGGAAAGCTTGCTGTGCTCGGACCAAGTGAGATCCTATGGGTATACATGATCATCGCTGCGGTTTGTGCAATAGCTGCAACGATTCCGCTAGCAGCCTATCAGTTATGGCGCTTTGTGGCTCCAGCGCTGAAACCGGAAGAGAGAAGAGTTACATTTCGGTTCATACCCGGGCTCTTCATTCTATTCATCACAGGTATCGCATTTGGATATTTTGTGTTGTTTCCAATCGTGCTGGGTTTCCTCACTTCCCTATCGGCCGGGCAGTTCGAGATGATGTTCACAGCGGAAAAGTATTTTCGGTTCATGATTAATTTGATCTTACCTTTCGGGATTTTATTCGAGATGCCGCTTGTGGTCATGTTCCTGACCAGATTAGGCATCATCAATCCAACAGTGTTGAAAAAGTCTCGTAAGATTTCTTATTTCGTCCTGGTTGTCATCTCGGTCCTGATTACGCCTCCAGATATAATTTCGGACATTTTGGTCATCGTCCCTTTGCTTGTGCTTTATGAAGTAAGTGTACAGCTGTCCAATATGGTTTACCGAAAAAGGCTAATGAAAGATGAGACGGCATTACCTGTTACATGAAATGGCTAATCCACAACCTAAGAAACATTTCTTGGGAAATAGTCATTGAACACTAAAAAGTTGAGGGGCATATTCCTCAACTTTTTTATTGCGGAATAATAATTGGTGGGACTAATCAGGAGGGAACATACATTTTTCTGCATACGTAAACAGTTTTCTTAGCCAGTTTTTTTGATATCGGACTAATTCTACTGAAAGGAGAATAAAATGGCCTTCTCCTTATATAACCCTTTGGAAATTTAAATCATTTATTTGAATGTACTCAGGATACTTAAAGGCTTCTGAACAGCGTTAAGTTGTACAGAAAAATAGTGAAAATGAGCATTTTCAATTTTTAAGGGGGATGTTTTATTTTCTTTATAAGAAGGAGAGAGGATTCTGGTTAGCGAATTATTGTAATCTTGAACCCCCAAATGCATACTACGTAAAATCATTCAAAAATATCGAAAGGGAAAAGCTTCGAATAAATTGTTGTAAGAGGTGAATGTGTATCTTATGGTTCAAGTATAAATATATATTTAGGGGGGGAAAGCATTATCAGAATATCGAACGGGATGGTGAGAAGTTTATGAAGGATATAGTGAAAATTATCGCAGGAAACATTTCCATGACCTTTGCCTATGCTTATTTAATCGTTCCCAATGAAATTATCAATGGCGGGGTAACTAGCTCGGCATTATTATTGAATGCATTATCGGGTTATAACATTGCCATGCTAGCCAATTTCGTTACAGGTTTACTGTTAATCATCTGTTTAGTTTTTCTAGGGAAAGAGTACTTTTTTAAGTCGATCGTAAGTTCGCTAAGCTATATGGCCTTTTTTAATCTTTTTTATTCATTGAAGATTGATTTCGATATGAATATCGCGTTAGTGATTATCATTTCGTCGATTTTGATAGCGATAGGATATTATTTATGTATAACAGCAAATGCCTCCACTGTTGGCTTTGACGTGATCGCCTTAATTTTACATCATAAAAATGAAAAAATAGATATTGCAGCGACAATAAGGATTATCAATCTTATCGTACTGATATTAGGCCTTCTTGTTTACGGTTATACATCGATCGTTAAGGGAATTGCGTTTACATTGCTTTTTTCATACCTTCTAAAGAAAATGCTGGATAGAAAGCAGAATACCGTTAAATTTGCAACGGAAAGTGTGTTAGATGAATCCTCCAAGGTGAAAGAAGTAAAATGAAAAGTATTAGAGGTTTGCAGTATTAATGGGAATCTTTTTATTTGAAAATTTTCATTTTGTTATCTAAATATTCTGATTTTTAAATTGACTTTAAAAAAATCAGAGTGTATTATACACATAGTAAGTGGTCCTAACATCATGACGTAGTGATGTTATATCTCTTTCGATTGTCAAAATAGCCTTAAGGAAGGGGGAATAATGATATAGAATCTTAAGTTCATAGCGTCATCTCCTGTGTTGTTTTTAAAATGCCAAGTTTCCAAGTTCCCACTATCTTTGTGAAAGTGTAAAGGACAGGCAGTTGAAAAAGCCTTGTTATTACATGCAAGTAGCGATTATTTTAGTTGATTCCACAAAATATTGAAAGTTGGTGGAGGGTATGAAACATCAACAGGAAGAACTGAAACCAGGCCTGAAACAAAGACATTTAACAATGATATCCTTAAGTGGTGTCATAGGCGCTGGTTTATTCGTAGGAAGCGGTATCATTATCGGTCAAACGGGCCCCGGGGCGATATTATCATATGTTTTGGCAGGCTTGATCGTTGTTCTAGTCATGAGGATGCTTGGGGAAATGGCCACAGTGAATCCCAATACTGGATCTTTTGCCGTTTATGCAAGAGAGGGGATTGGTGAATGGGCCGGTTTTACAACAGGTTGGTTATATTGGTTCTTTTGGGTTATCGTCATTGCTTTGGAAGCAACAGCGGGGGCTGCAATCATACACAGCTGGCTTCCTTCCGTTCCCGTCTGGGTCATAAGTCTATCTTTGATTATCTTATTGAAACTGACGAATATTTTTTCAGTAAAATCGTTTGGTGAGTTCGAATACTGGTTTTCAATCATTAAAATAATCAGTATCATCCTATTTTTGTGCCTGGGTGTGGCAGTGATATTAGGGTTAATCCCAACGATAAAACCACCTGGTGCTTCCAATCTTCTGAATTTTGGCGGTTTTATTCCGAACGGGTTAAGTTCTGTACTAGTTGGCGTCGCAATTGTTTTTCATGCATTTGTTGGAGTGGAGATTCCAGCGATTGCCGCGGGTGAGACGAGTGATCCGGTTAAGTCGGTTAGAAGTGCATTGAATAGTGTGGTATGGCGAATCCTGATTTTCTATATAGGGTCCATAGCTATTCTAGTGACGCTATTACCTTGGAATTCGGCTTCTTTGCTGAAAAGTCCATTTGTTGCCGTACTTGAAATGATGGGAATCCCTTCTGCTGCCCTGATCATGAATATAGTGATTCTCATTGCACTGCTTTCCTGTTTGAATTCGGGGTTATATACGAGTTCACGCATGTTATTTTCACTTGCACAAAAGGGTGATGCTCCAAAGTTATTTTCAAAAGTGAGCAAGAACGGTGTCCCTATATTTGCTGTAATCGGCTCTACATTATTTTCCTTTATCAGCACCATTTTCAGTTATGTCTCACCTGATAAAATCTTTTTCTTTTTAGTGAATTCCTCGGGTGGAGTCGGAATTCTGGTTTATCTGGCCATTGCGGTTTCCCATCTCAGATTAAGGAAGAGAATGGAGAAAGAAAATCCCGGAATTTTCAAGATCAAAATGTGGTTATTCCCTTATTTGACTTATGTAACCATACTTTCCATGGTTTCCGTTTTGATATTAATGGCATTTATCGATTCGCAACGTCCACAGTTTATCTTTACCATGCTATTTAGCTTGATCGTTATCTGTTCATTCTTTTTCCTTCGGCGAAAAAAGGCGAAGTATATGGAGAATGAATTAAATATTGTTTCTGGTTCCCCTAATTCTGAAAAATTATAGCTTTTACTCTATACCATTTTAAGGAAATGCTTCGTTTACTTCTATGGAACTCCTCAGACAAAATTCTTCAATCACTAAACAGCTAGAATATGACTCCCATAGAAAAAGAGAGTTGTGCCAACAGGTGCTTGGCGCCATCTGTCTTTTAAATCATGAAGGAGGGATTATGTTGAATGGTTTCCGTGTAATGACTAGTGGGGTTATCCTTGGGGCCATGTTGCTGTCAGGCTGCAACAATTCAAGTGAACCGGACGAGGCTCAACAAGAAAAAAGTCCAGTCTTGAATGAAAATCCGGATGCAAATACGGGTGAAACCCAAAATGCAGAGGTTATTAAAAAAGGTGTCGGCGATGTGATTCAATCCATAAAAGGATTGGAATCAGAAATAAGTACGGAGGCGGATTCAGGGAAAATTCAAGAAATGGGAAAAGAGATCAGTTCTACATGGGATTCGATAGAAAAGCAAGTGGAAGATGAATACCCCGATTGGTATGAACGGATTGAGAAAAACCTTTACCCATTAATTGGGGAGTCCGGGAATGCGGATAAGGACCTTGAAAAAATGAAACGTCTCTCTGAGGCTACTAAAGAAGATTTACAGTTATTTTTGGAAAAAGTGAAATGAATTCTCTTTATACCCAGGTCATCACCAGTGGGGTATTTACGGGTTTAGCAAGTTTGGTGATTTTAAAGGAGGTAAGGATAAGGAGGGGAACATAGGTTGGAAAGTGCGAAAGAATGCAAAGTGGTTCAGGCAGTGATCTTTGATTGGGCAGGAACGACGGTGGATTATGGTTGTTTTGCGCCGGTCCAAGCATTTGTCGAGATATTCAGGATAAGGGGAATAGATATTACGATTAAGGAAGCAAGGGAACCTATGGGTTTATTGAAAATGGATCATATTATGGAACTCCTGAAAATGAAACGAATCTCCAATTTATGGATTGCTAAATTTGGGAAAGAACCGGACGAAAGAGATCTAAAATCATTGTATAGGGACTTTGAGGATTTGCTTTTTAAGGTTCTCAAGGAAAACGCCAAGCCAATACCAGGCGTAATTGAATTAATCAGCCGTTTAAGGCAGCAAGGAATAAAAATCGGTTCGACGACAGGGTATACTCGGGAAATGATTGATGTTGTTAAACAAGAGGCGGAAAAATGGGGCTATCAACCAGATTCCATTGTTGCGTCTAACGAGGTGCCTGCGGGAAGGCCTGCTCCTTGGATGTGCTTTAAGACGGCGATGAATCTCGAAGTGTATCCACTCAGCAAAATCGTTAAAGTCGGCGATACGATCAGTGATATCAAAGAAGGCATCTCTGCGGGAATGTGGACTGTTGCCGTATTGAAAAGCGGCAGTGAAATCGGCCTTTCAGAAGCGGAAATCAACGAAATGGACCCATATGAACGGCAAAAACGGATGAAACATGCAGAAAATCGTTTTTGGAATGCAGGAGCTGATTTCGTAATTGATGAAATAGGTGATTTATTGGAAATCATCGATCGGATCAACTACAGATTGACAGAAAAAAAGGATATATTTATTGGTTAAGGAAGATTCAAATACATGAGTTAATGACTATGATGATTAAAGTTTTTAAATAAATTCAAAATATTCAATTTATTTATTGACTGTTTCATCCAATGGTAGTAATATACATCTTATAACTGGTACGGACGTCGCAACGTCATTATCAGAAATAACTATAATTAAGGAGAATGTGCTATGGTCGAAACAAAAATGTTAAGAGGAACGAAAGTTAAAATGACACCAAGTGAAGCCATCGTTGAGACATTAGTGGCCGAGGGAGTTAAACATATCTCGGGAATTCTGGGATCTGCTTTCATGGATATGCTTGATTTATTGCCAACTGCAGGCATCCGTTTCATTGGTGTCCGCCATGAACAAAGTGCAGCACATATGGAAGATGCCTATTGCCGTGTCTCTGGTGTGGCAGGAGTTGTCATCGGGCAAAACGGACCTGGAATGACGAATATGGTCACCTCTGTTGCAGCGGCCAATCAAGCTCATACTCCAATGGTGGTCATATCACCTTCTGCTGGTACACCAACGGTTGGATGGGATGGATTCCAAGAATGTGATCAGGTTTCCATCTTCAAGGCCATCACTAAGGAAACGGTTAGAGTGACACACCCAGGCCGGGTCGCTGATTGCCTTAGGACAGCATTTCGGATTGCCTATGCCGAAAGGGGACCGGTTTTATTCGATATCCCCCGTGATTACTTCTATGGTGAAGTGGAAGATCAAATACTTCAACCACACCAATATCGCGTAGATGAAAGGGGCTGCGGATCTTCTGCATCTTTGGATAGAGCGGCAGAAATTTTAGCTCAGGCTGAGTATCCTGTCATTATTTCCGGTAGGGGAACGGTTGATTCAGATGGCATCGAGGAAATTAAGAATATTGCAGAATATTTAACAGCTCCGGTGGCTGTCTCCTATATGCATAATGATGCATTTCCTGCAGATCATCCATTGTCAGTCGGCCCAATCGGTTACATGGGATCAAAGGCAGCCATGAATACACTAAAGAAAGCGGATGTCATATTGGCAGTCGGTACAAGATTATCGGTTTTTGGAACGTTACCATGCTATGACATCGATTATTTCCCTAAAGATGCACAAATCATCCAAATAGATATTAATCCAAGGCAAATAGCGAGGACACACCCTGTGGAAGTTGGGATCATCGGAGATGCCCGTGAAGCGAGCCATGAAATCCTGAAACGGTTGAAGGCCAGTAATCCTAACCTAAAGCAAGAAAAAAAGCGGATGGTCGAAGTTACGAATGAAAAACAAAAATGGGAAGAAGAATTGGTGAAACTTGCGATGATCGATGGAACCCCGATCAATCCGCGTCGAGCCCTTTTGGAATTGACTAAAGTATTGCCTGAAAATGCTATCGTTACAACAGATATCGGTAATGTATCGTCAACTGCAAACGCTTACTTAAAATTCAATCAGAGCCGAAGGCATATCGCTGCGCTTACATTCGGGAACACGGGATTTGCTTACCCATCTGCACTTGGTGCCAAGTTAGCTGAACCGAACACGCCTGTTTTAGCCATTGTTGGAGATGGCGCGTGGGGCATGAGCTTACATGAAGTAAGTACGGCCGTTGAAGAAAACATACCGGTCATAGCATGTGTGTTCAATAATAATGCATGGTGTGCAGAGAAAAAGAATCAGGTTGATTTCTATAATAATCGTTTTGTAGGGGCGGATATCCAAAATCCTGATTTCGCGGAAGTTGCCCGATCAATGGGTGCTGTTGGTTTTAGAGTGGAAAAACCTGAGGAGTTAGGCGCAGTCATTGAAGAAGCAATAAAATCAAATAAACCGACGGTCATTGATATACAAGTGGATGGAACACAATTAGCTCCACCATTTAGAAAAGATGCACTAAAGATGCCTACTAGATTATTAGAAAAATATTCTCATTTAGATCATAAAAACTGGGATAAATAATGGTGTGAGGTGATATGACAGGTGCGATGACTTGATGAAATTTTGGTCATCGCACCATCACCAATTCGCTCTAAAAAGGTCTGTAACAGCATGGGAACTTAACTTAATTGTGTTCAATGAATAATAAGGGGGTTTCAATTGTGAAGATGGAAACTGAAACGAAAGACCTTGTTCAAATGGATAAAGACCATTTATGGCATGCGATGCATCGCTATAATGAGAAGGATGCTCCCATGATGGCTACAGAAGGATCCGGCTCATGGTTCACGGATACTAAAGGTGATAAATATCTAGATGGGGTTTCCGGTTTATGGTGCTTGAACCTGGGTCACGGGCGAAAAGAGATTGCGCAGGCAGCCTATGAACAAATGATTAACTTATCTTATTTCCCTTTGACGTTAAGTCATAAGCCGGCAATCGAATTATCTGCAAAAATAAGTGAACATTTAAAGGGCTCCTATACAACGTTTTTTACGAACAGCGGCTCTGAGGCGAATGAGACAGCTTTTAAAATAGCCAGGCAATATCATTCCCAAAATGGCAATCAGGGTAAATACAAATTCATCTCTAGGTACAGAGCTTATCATGGCAATACTTTTGGCGCACTAAGCGCAACTGCACAGGCAAATCGGAGAGTGAAATATGATCCTGCGGTTCCAGGTTTCCTGCATGTGCCACCGCCGTACAGTTATCGGAGTCTGTTTGGGGAAAACGTTGAAAATTCCGATTTGCTTGCAGCTGAATATATCGATCAGGTCATTAACTTTGAAGGGGCTGAAACGGTAGCTGGTGTGATTCTTGAACCATTCATCTCTGGTGGAGGGGTCCTTATTCCTTCCAAAGAATACTTAACGAGGGTTTCGGAAATCTGTAAGAAGCATGATGTTCTTTTAATTGTGGATGAAGTGGTTTCAGGTTTTGGAAGAACCGGAAAGATGTTTGGGTTCATGCACTCCGATGGAGTTCAGCCGGATATTGTTACAATGGCAAAGGGTTTGACCAGCGGTTATCTTCCCCTTGGAGCAACGGCGGTGAATTCCAGGATTTACGAGAAATTCAAAGAGAACGGAAATTTAAATCATTTCAGGCATGTGTCAACATATGGAGGCCACCCTGCATCTTGCGCAGTTGCGCTAAAGAACATTGAAATCTTGGAAAATGAAAAAATCGTTCAACGTGTATCTGAGCTTAGTGAATCGACACTAAGTGAGCTCTTTGAACTGAAAGCCTTGGATAAAGTAGGGGAAGTTCGGGGAGTTGGGTTTTTATATGGCATTGAATTAGTGGAAGATAAAAAGACAAAAACGCCTGTTTCCGATGCGTTCATGGGTAAAATAATCGGGGCTTGCAAGGAAAAGGGTCTTATCATCGGCCGTAATGGTGATACAGTTCCTGGATATGGAAACGTATTGATCATTGCACCGCCTTTATCTTCGACCGTTGAAGATCTACGCTTTGTCATAGAAACGGTTAAATCCGTTTTATATGAATTATGCTAATAAAAATGGATGATTGAGCTTTAGGGACTATATATAGACGAAAAGTGAAGATGGGCATGACATGTCTAACCGTTATGACATCCATGTCCATTTTTTCATGGTGGGTCTAACAGGGGGAAAACTGGAGAATCCGAAGTAGGAGGAAATATGCAATCACAACATAGGTTATTGGTGGTTCTTGCACATCCCGATGATGAGTCATTCCTGTGTGGAGGCACCATTGCCAAAATGTCTGAGCGAGGTGTTCATATTACATTACTTTGTGCGACAAAAGGCGAAATGGGCAGGCGCATGGGAAATCCCATCATTACAACAAGGGAGGCATTGCCTGAACTAAGGGTAGAGGAGTTAAAAAGAGCTTGTGAAGAATTGGGGATAAGCGACCTGCGATTTTTAAACGTAAGGGATAAAACGATTGAATTTGAAAGCTTCGATTTATTGGCTGAGAGAATCGTAAAGTTGATTCGTGAAGTTCAACCGGATGCACTAGTAACATTCCACGGGAAATATGGGGGGCATCCAGATCATTGTGCGATAGGCCGTGCTGCCGAATTTGCTTTTCTAAAATCCGGTGATCCCGATTATTATCCAGATTCAGTATTTCCAGCTTTTAAGGTTCATAGTCTATACTTTGTCCTTTGGCATGCTTTTTATGATGAATGGATAAAGGAAAACGGGATGAACAGTATCACAAGAGTGAATATAGCAGGGACTTTACAGAAAAAGATCCGTGCCTTAAGGTCCCATCGTTCCCAGACCCTGACCGTTCCTGAATTGTGGGGGAATCAAAATCCAAGCTTGCCTTTTTTAAAGAAATCCGAGTGTTTTATAAAAGGGAATTCACCTACCAATATAGAAGAAACCGATTTTTTTCAAACGATTGAAAGGTTGGAATGATTCGTAATCTGGGCTTTAGTTTATCTGGAAAGGGGGAAGGAATATATGGAATTAGAAAAATATGAGCCACTGGAAGAAACACCGCAACAGCAGCAAAAATTGCTTCAAAACAGGGTGGTCTTGTGGCTGAGCGGTATCGCTTTCACCTTTTTTATTGCCCTCTTAGGCTTGGGGCTGTCCAAGATTGCAGGATTCAATCGAATCGGTCCACTTGCTTGCTCGATCATCATTGCCGTGATTTATCGTCAAATTGCGGGATATCCAGAAAAGTTCCGGACGGGAATTGAATTTTCCGCAAAAAAACTTTTGCGTTTTGCCATTATTTTATACGGGTTGAAATTAAATATCGATGTGATTTTCAATCAGGGTCTGCCATTGTTGGTACGTGACATAGGAACAGTGACTTTTGCAATAGTCGTGATGGTCCTGATTGCAAAGTGGTTTAAGGCAGATGCCTCCATTTCCCTTCTTCTTGCTGTAGGAACCGGAATATGCGGTGCAGCAGCCATCGCGGCAATATCTCCTATCGTGAAAGCAAAGGAAGAAGATACAGCCATAGGCGTCGGGATAATCGCGTTAATGGGAACACTTTTCTCCATTGTTTATACACTTTTACGTCCGGTCCTTCCGCTATCAGCTTTGGATTATGGAATTTGGTCTGGGATCAGTCTTCATGAAATCGCACATGTTGCTTTGGCGGGAGCACCGGCGGGTGAAGATGCGCTAGCGATTGCACTTCTTGCAAAATTGGGCCGTGTCTTTTTACTTATCCCATTATGTTTCATTTTTATGTTTTGGATGAAAAAACGCTCATCCGGGAAAATGGGCCATGATGCCAAAATTGATTTTCCATGGTTCCTCGTTGGTTTTATAATCATGAGTTTAATAGGAAGTTATGTGTTTGGAACGTATATTACAGTGTCACCTCTAGTAATGGATGGTATTTCCAAAACGACTACATTTATATTGACAATGGCCATGATCGGTCTTGGACTCAATGTTAGCCTGCAGGCACTGCGGACAAAAGCCATGCGTCCTCTTTTAGCCATGACCATTACTTCTTTGTTGCTTTCGATAATCTCGTACTTTATCGTCTAATAGATAAGCTTTTCTATTTTTGCCCATTAAATATGCCTAAAACGTGATGAAGGTTGCATATAGGATAAGCCCTGAATACATAAAACTATTCAGGTTTTTTACATCTAAAGAAACGTTTTATTGGAAAAGAAGGAGTAGAAAAATAGTAAAATCCTAATTTAAGGAAAAATCGACCGTCGGCATGTTTGAATATTATAATTATTTGGTTTACAATAATATAAGAACTGATACGAACATTATGATGTCTTTTTCTGTTTGGAGGAAATTTTATGGAGTTAGACTTTAAAAATCCAATCCCTTTACATGCGCAATTGAAAACCATATTGGAAAATCAGATTTTGGAAGGTTATTATAAAGATAAAATCCCGAGTGAAAGGGAACTCATGGATATGTATTCTGTCAGCAGAAGCACTGTACGGGAAGCCGTATCCATCCTGGTTCGTGAGGGGATATTGGAAAAAAGGCATGGGAAGGGAACGTTCGTTTCCCTTAAACCTGTACAAGAATGGCTTAAGATGATAAGTTTTACGGAAACCACTAAAAGCATGGGAATTGAACTACTGGATCATGGCCGTGTAATGACACCTGAAAATATAGCTGATGCAAATGGGTTTGATGATGAATCTTACCATATTAAAAGGCTGCGGTTGCAGGGGGATGTCCCAATAGCCATAGAATTGCATTATTATTCATTGGACCTAGGAAAAAAATTGACGAAATTCGATTTAAGTACAACCGTATTGTATGATGCACTTGAAGGTGATCTAAACATTGACTTTTGTGAAGCGGAACAAATCATAACCTGCGGCTTTCCAACAAAAGAAGATGCAGAACATTTAGGAATAGCCGAAACGATGTGCTTGCTGATTACAGAACGAATGATTTTTGATTCTGATGGTAACTTAGTAGAATATTATAAAGGGTTATTCCGATCGGATATGTACTCATTCGCAATGAAAATGTCTCGGAAGAATTGATTTTGCACTTAAAGTGACCTAAGCCTTTCTAAGAAGCAGAGAGGCTTAGGTCATTTTCGCTTCTATATCATTGAGTTAGTTGATTTTGAACCGTATTAAAACGCCAGTCAAAACTTTCTATTAAAACCAGATTAGCTATAATAGGATTTACCACCGGGTTCAACGTAGTTTTAGGGTAGAAAAATGGCTGATTTAGTTGAGACAATATTTAAAGTAAATCTATAATATTCAACGTACACATTGATTGGACTTTATGATAGGATTGGCTGTTTCATGAAATAACGGCTTCTTCAGTCTTTCAAGACAATCGTCCCCCCAGGCGCTCCAAGTCAAATCCTTAAATGCCTATTTATGCATACTCGTACACTAAGATAAAACGATTTGAAAACATAGGTAGTCAATAAGGTTGCACACAATGATAAGTAGACGCACAACGTCGTTGCAGCAACTAACCTCTCCAGACATGCCAAGCGACACATAAAAACCACAAAGAAAATTATTACGAATGGGCAGTTTAGAGATAAAAATAAAGAAATGATCCAGATGAAAAAAGGTGAAATATGGACTATAAGCCGTGAAAGGAGTTATTTCCTTGAAAGAGCAATCAAATAATAAAAACAATGCTTCAATTAGTGAAAATAGCATAGGCTGGTGGAAAGCAATTATAGAATCAATCAATGATGGTGTTTTAGTGATTGATCATAATGGGTATGTAAGGATGATCAATCCTGAATATACACGTATTACAGGTGTTACTGCTGAAATCATAGGGAAGCCACTGGTAAAATATCGGCCCGGAGCGCAACTTACAAAAACACTAAAAGATTGTCGGTGTCGTGTTGGAGTCTACCGAAAGACAAAAGACCGAGAATATGTGGTCGATATGGCTCCAATTATTCTCAATGAACAGGTTGTTGGCGCTGTGTCCGTCTGCAAAAGTTTAACTGAAGTTCATAAATTGTCAATTGAACTTCAAAAACAAAACGAGAAAGTCCGGCAGCTTAAAAAGCAGATGAATTCGCTTTATCAAGTAAAATACACTTTTGATGACATCATTGGAAAAGATGGCGGGTTGAAGGACGTTGTGTATGTGGCAAAACGGGTTTCCGATTCCAACTTTCCAATTTTAATTATCGGCGAGAGCGGGACAGGAAAAGAGTTATTCGCACAGGCTATTCATCATAAAAGCCATCGTGGTAATAAGCCTTTTATTCCAGTTAATTGTGCGTCAATTCCACCTTCTTTATTAGAAAGTGAGTTATTCGGTTATGGAGATGGGGCTTTTACCAATGCAAAAAAAGGCGGTAAAATCGGCTTATTTGAAATGGCAGACCAGGGTACGCTCTTTTTGGATGAAATTGGTGATATGTCATATGATCTTCAGGCTAAGTTACTTAGGGTGTTACAAGAAAGTAAGATCAGAAGAGTAGGAGAAACAGAAGAGCGAAATATTGATGTCAGGATTATTGCCGCTACACATCGTGATCTACAACAGCTTGTAAATAAAAATCATTTTCGCGGAGATTTGTTTTATAGACTTAATGTTATAGGCTTAAAGATAGCACCTCTTCGAGAACGAAGAGAGGATATCCCTGAACTGGTTCATTCATTGCTTCGTTCGTCATTAACTCCATCTGTTAAGGAGGATTCTATGTACACTATTGACGAACAAACTTTAGAATTTTTACGGTCATATGAATGGCCTGGCAATGTTCGGGAATTGAGAAATGTGATTGACTATGCAACTTGTATGGCAGAAGGTATGGAGATAAAGATCCAACACCTACCTGATGTATTGATGAAGCTCGAATTGAATCGCTTAGATTCTACTCTAAAACCAAACGGTCAAACACTAAGGGATATAACGGAAGAAGCAGAATCAAAATTCATCCAAGAAATTTTGGGGCGGTTTGGAAATGATATGGAAGGAAGAAAAAAGACCGCAAATTCTCTAGGGGTGTCCTTGGCCACCTTATATAATAAAATGAAAAAATACCGTATTATTTAAAGTGATTTCTAAAAAATTAGAATAATATCCATTGATTTCTAAAAAATTAGAAATCAACCAAGGCTATAGAATTAGGGGATAAAGTAATTTATTTGAGAATCTTAGAGATATTTTCTAAAAAATTAGAATTTGAATCCACTATAAATGAAAGCGCTAGCAACAAAGTGCTTTCTTTTTTTTGTTTTTAAAATTTTTAAATGAGTACTTAAATAACTGATAAATCAGCATTAGAGTGAACAAACACCTAAGAAAATCAAACTGCAATAATAATTTAAATATTGTTTAGGCATGGTTCTTGCAAAAGTATAGTGCACAGCAAAATTCTTATAGAAAGGGCAATGAAATCCTTGGTAAATATGCCTCGTGGGGAAAAAATTTCATCTGAACTATGTCAGTAAACATTCAATTTACGACTCATTGGGAGGGATTATATGTTAGCTATTTTAGGTTTCTTGACAATAGGGGTTTTCCTTTACCTCATTATGACAAAACGTTTATCAGTCTTAATCGCTCTGGTGTTGGTGCCAATCGTTTTCTCTTTGATTGGCGGATTTGGCTTGGGGATAGGAGAAATGATGTTAGCTGGTATCGTAAAGGTTGCTCCTACGGGAATTATGGTGGCTTTTGCTGTTTTATATTTTGGACTGATGATGGACACGGGTTTGTTTGATCCAATCGTATCCAAGATGCTTCTTATCGTGAAAGGAGATCCCTTAAAAGTGGTGGTGGGCACGGCTGTTATCACGATGCTTGTATCCTTGGATGGGGATGGTGCTTCTACTTTTATGATTACTATTTCCGCCCTACTTCCTCTTTATAAGAGATTGAAGATGAACCCTCTCATTTTAGCAGGTGTAGTGGCTTTGGGCGCAGGTGTCATGAATCTTGCACCTTGGGGCGGTCCAACTGCAAGGGCGATGGCAACTTTGAATGTCACTTCTGCTCAACTATTTAATCCTATTCTACCTGCTATGGTTGCAGGTGTCCTATGGGTGTTGTTTTCATCCTATTTGCTTGGAAAAAGAGAAAGGGAAAGATTAGGGATTATAGATATGGGGGAAAAGGACAACATAGCTTTTCAAGAATTAGCGGCAACGACGTTAGAATTTAAGCGACCCCAACTTTTTTGGTTCAATCTTATTTTGACGCTGATTCTTCTCATCGCTTTAATCAAAGTATGGCTTCCACTACCTACTTTATTTATTATTGCTTTTGCAATTGCTTTATTGGTGAATTACCCAAACCAAAAACAACAGATGGAGCGTATCACAAGTCATGCAAACAATGTTGTAATGGTTTCGACCATGATTTTTGCGGCGGGGATTTTTACCGGTATTTTGACCGGAACAAAAATGATTGATGCTATGGCGCTTTCAATGGTGTCGGTTATTCCTGAAGCGATGGCGGGCTACATACCTATTTTGACAGCTATAACAAGCATGCCTCTAAGTTTAGTTTTTACACCGGATGCTTACTATTTTGGAGTTTTACCTATCATTAGTCAAACCGCTTCTACTTTTGGAATTGATCCCATCGAAGTTGGCCGGGCAGCTATACTGGGGCAAATGACAACCGGCTTCCCATTAAGTCCATTAACAGCCTCTACGTTTATTCTTATAGGAATGACAGGCGTTGATTTAGGGGATCATCAGCGTTTTATTTTTAAATGGGCATTTGGAACAACAATTATCATGACTATTGTAGCCCTGCTAACAGGAGCTATTACTATTATTTGAGGTGATTATGTTGATTAGAATCGGATCAGGTGCAGGATTTTCAGGTGATCGGTTGGAACCCGCACTGCTCCTTGCAGAAAAAGGGAATTTGGATTATCTAGTGTTGGAATGTTTGGCTGAACGGACAATCGCGCTGGCGCATAAGCGAAAAAAAGAGAATTCTTCATTGGGCTATGATCCGCTGCTTGAAAAGCGTATGGAGCTATTACTTCCAACACTCATTCAAAATGGTGTGCGCTTAATTACAAATATGGGAGCAGCCAACCCGGTCAGTGGTGCTGAAAAAGTAATTGAAATTGCCCAACGACTAGGTCTTTCTATCAAAGTGGCGGCTGTGACAGGGGATGATGTATCGTCATTCCTGGAAACAGATGCACAGACTATGGAAACAAATAAGCCTCTAAATTCATATGGCCCAATTTTATCGGCAAATGCCTATCTTGGTGTTGAAGCTATTTTACCTGCGTTAGAAAAAGAAGCAGACATTATTCTGACCGGGAGAGTGGCGGATCCATCTTTATTTTTAGCGCCAATGGTTCACCACTTCGGCTGGTCGGTTGACGAGACAGATTTGATTGCAAAAGGAACCATTATTGGCCACCTTTTGGAATGCGGAGGTCAAATTGCTGGTGGTTATTACGCAGATCCTGGGAAAAAGGATGTTCCACACTTGGAGAACTTAGGATTTCCGTATGCGGAGGTTCGAGCAGACGGTTCTGCCTTGATTACAAAAGTTTCAAATACAGGTGGAGTTATCAATCTAATGACGGCGAAAGAACAGCTTTTATATGAAGTCACAAATCCGAACGAATACATTACACCTGATGTAATTGCAGACTTCATGTCAGTAAAGCTTCGAGAGGCAGGACCGAATCGAATTGAAGTAACAGGAGGGAAAGGAAAGAAACGGCCGGAAACGTTAAAAGTAAGCGTCGGTTACCATGCAGGGTTTATAGGGGAAGGAGAAATTTCATATGCAGGTTCAAATGCATGGGGACGGGCACAACTAGCTGGAGACATTATGAGAACGAGACTTGAGAAGAGTTTTGATGAGTTGCGGATTGATTATATCGGTGTTTCATCCACACACCGGAATACGTTTGGGCAATGGAATGAACCATACGAAGTCCGACTAAGAGTCGCAGCTAAAGCACAAAGTCTAAGCGAAGCCGCTAAAATTGGTGAAGAGGTTGAATCTCTTTACACAAATGGCCCAGCCGGTGGAGGAGGGGCAAGAAAGTATACACACGAAGTTTTAGGAATTGTTTCTTCTCTACTTCCTCGTGAAGAAATTGAAGTGCGTGTTGTAATAAAGGAGAGTGTACTGCATGAAGAGAAAACTATATGAGCTTGCCCACAGTCGTGCCGGTGATAAAGGGAATATATTGATGCTTTCGCTTATTCCATATCATGAAAAAGACTATTCCCTTTTATGCAAAGAAGTAACAATACAGAGAGTAAAACAACATTTTAAGGACATTGTTGTTGGTGAAATTTTTAGATATGAGGTTCCAAATATCGCTGCACTTCAGTTCGTTTGCCATCAAGCTTTGCTTGGCGGAGTTACAATATCACTCGGTATGGATACGCATGGGAAAAGCTTGAGTTACGCCTTATTGGAGATGGAAATAGAGGTACAAGAAGCGTTATAGGAGGGGGGATAAAAAAATGAGAAAATTTATAAATGGTATCGGACGTTATATCATCTGATTGTCCTCTTATATTTTGATTTTCTGGAACAAGTAAAAAAGGAAACCAAAGAAGAAGCGTACACAGAACTCGACAAGAAATTTAAAGAGCTTATGAAACAAATAAATGAACTTTTGTGACGAATAGACTGTAGTTATTTTGTAAATCTTGCATGAATCTTTAAAATGATGTGAAGTAGAGGCAGTGTAGTTTGAAGACAATCTGCATCAAAGAAAAGGATTTCTTATTCAACACTCAGGTGCGTGCGTTAAGTATAAGAAGGAGCTATTCAAAAAAACTGTTCTTAAGATAAAAATGTTCGTTCATGAGCAAATCTAAAGATATATAAATGTGGTTCTTAGCCATACTAATAAAGATTAAAATTCGTTAGGAGGAAATATAATGGGAAGATCAAACAACCATAAACCATCTAGCAGCAAAAAGGCTTTACCTCAAACTCCCGAAAACTTAAAAATAGAACCGGATCGTGTTGATGAAGAGTTTTCTCGTGAGCTAGGTGAAAGTGAAAAAATTAGAGCTACAAGACCTAAATGAAACAAAAAAAGTGAAAGACTAAAACAAAAAAATCTTGTTTTTTTATTTTCTTATTGAATCAAAGGTGTGTTAGTGAAACAATAATCGCAGAACGGAAGTGGTTTGGCGAAAAACTTTGCAAGCTTACTTAAGAGATCGATTTTATCGTTAATGAAAAAAGGATCTTCAATGTGGAGATCCTTTAATGCTGTTTCTTCAACTAAAGTTAATCTTAGTCGAAGAAACAGTGTCACTTTAATAAATATCAATAGTACACCTATGAGAGAGATACGAATAAACGGGTCATCTTAAGACAATTTAGTTGAAACTTCTATAAGTAAAACAGAATAAATTATTAGTCTTGTCTATGTTAATAACATAGACATATTTTGATTGTAATTTTTCCTTACTGAGATATTTTTTTAGATATTTTCATGTTAAAAACATCTATATATATGTTGATCTTCTTTACCTTGTTCCTTACATACCTTACTTCAAGATCTGGAATATCAAAGCTTGCACGACGTAATCAGCCTTTGATTCTAGAGGGCTTGCCATCCTCCAATTTAGCCGAAATAAGCCCAAGTACCACTCCAAGCAACGCACCTGCTCCAACTTCCACAGGCTGATGTCCGAGCAGTTCATTCAGTTCTTTCTCACGCTCCACATACTCAAAGCTCGGAAACTCTCCCGAAAATTTCGCCATATTATCTTCAAGATCATTCACAAGCTTGGCAATTTCCCCTGTATGGCGCCTAATCCCTTGAGCATCATACATCACAATCACGCCAAACACTGTGGCAAGCGCTGTTTCCGTATGCAGCCAGCCTTTATTCGCTGCCACATATGATGCCAGTGCGGCCACACCGGCGGAGTGCGAACTAGGCATTCCACCTGTTGTGAAAGCCTGCTTCAAGTCCCACTTTCCCGTCAGCTTATAATGTGTAAAAATTTTCAGCCCTTGCGCAATCCCGATTGCTGACAGCGCCGTTAAAATTCCCCGATTCATCTTTTCCATGAGCAACTCCTCCACTCCAGACCAGTCCAACCCAATCCAGGATATTATCTTCCCTCTTTTGATACCCCAATAATAATTTTTATATGCAGCAGTCCCATGATTATCGGCTGTTATTAAAGGTCAAGCTTCATGTATATAATGACCTTTTTTTTCAGTTTCCGTGTTCGACTATTTCATAATAATTATTTATAGGATGGGTACCTTAAGGAAAATATATAACGGAAGGTTATTAAGGTGGCAATGGAATGAACAAGGTCAAGGATATAAATCCGGAAGAGCAAAAAAAGATCATGAAGGTAACCGAGCGAATGTCTTTCACAAAAAACTTCAGATCAGCTACTGCTGAAGAATGGTTTGTTTTCATTCCCGGCTTTAATGATCCAGTTACTGAAGGAGCTGCTGGAAAGGCTATAGTTCACTACAATCTATATGGAAACAAAGATATGTTCGTTAACACGACGGTCATTCTGGATGATCCTGTTCTATTTGAGGTGGAAAATTTTCAGCTGGTATATTCTATTTGTGATGAACTTATAAATCGTCTAGTGGGGTACGCTGATACTTTACTGTCCGTACACGCAGGATCAAATTCTTACAATGCTGAGTACAAACGCTAATGGTCGAGAACAAGGGGGAAAAACAGTGCATCATAATCTGGTTCAGTCAATAATCGAACAATCAGTCATGCTTAAAAGTGAAGCAGATTGGAATAAGCTCGTTCAACAAGTTAAAAATTCAAAATTTGTATTGCTAGGTGAGGCATCGCATGGAACATCCGAGTTTTACACGGCCAGAGTTGAAATAACAAAAAAACTGATTCAAGAAAAAGGGTTCACCTTTGTAGCCGTTGAAGGCGATTGGCCCGCATGCCAGGCAATCAATAGGTATGTTAAAGGCTATGACCAAGTATTTAATTCGGCGAGGGATGTGCTTAAGATTTTTGACCGCTGGCCGACCTGGATGTGGGCAAACGAGGAAATGATCGACCTGATTGAATGGATGAAAGAATACAATGAGTCTGGACAAAATCAAACGAAAGTTGGATTTTATGGGATAGATATTTACAGTCTTTGGGAATCTATGGATGAAGTTATCCATTACTTAAAACAAATTGATTCACCTGACCTCGAGGCTGCAAGACGGGCGTTCACATGTTTTGAACCATTCAATCGGAATAATGAAGAGTACGCAGTTTCCGCAGGCATTTTTTCAGAAGACTGTATAGAGGAAGTAGCCAAATTACTGACAACTATTCAACGGAAAAAAGAAAAATACCCCAATCATGAAGAATTGAATTTGAACCTTCAAGTGAATGCATTAGTAGCGTATAATGCAGAAAATTATTACAGGACAATGGTCGTTCATGATGATAAATCATGGAATATCCGAGATATGCATATGGTGGATGTGCTAAATGAAATAATGGATTTTTACGGTTCAAAAGGAAAGGCGATTGTATGGGAACATAATACCCATGTTGGGGATGCCAGCGCTACTGATATGAGAGATTCCGGGATGATTAACGTAGGGCAGGTCATTCGTGAACAAAACCCAGCTGAAGATGTATTTATCACAGGTTTCGGAACCTATACGGGAACTGTCATTGCAGCAGATGAGTGGGGTGTGGATCTTGAAATAAAAACACTACCCCCTGCAATGAATGGAAGCTGGGAGGAGGCAATGCACCTTTCGGGGGCTTATGATAAGTTGCTCATTTTCACCGATGAAAATCGGCAGCTATTCCAAGATAGGATTGGACATCGGGCGATTGGAGTTGTATACAAACCGGAATATGAACAATATGGAAACTATGTACCTTCTGTAATGTCAGAAAGATATGATGCTTTTATTTACATGGATGAAACTCAGGCACTTCACCCGCTTGTTCATGAAACAGCACCCGTTGTGTAATAAATTTCAAGCCCTTAATAACATTTCGGGTTATTAAGGGCTTGTTCGTGCTTATTCCTAATGACCAATGTTGGAGTGTTAAAAAATTGTCCTCGCCAAAATGAAAAATATCACTTCCCCAATGACTGTGAAAGACGCAGAACTTTTGCTGCTGAGTATAAACCTGATCCTTGCAGGAAGAGTCAAAAGAATGTTTAACTTGTTAGTAAAGCAGGTAGTAGACCCATGAATTTTGGTTTTTTTCTTTTTAAAAGCGAATTTAAAAGTATCGTGTGGGAAAAATCGACCAAAAGAGCATCAAATGGTGATGATGTTCCAAGGTCTGATTGTTTCCTAAGATTAATAGTATCTTCCCATCAAATACAGGGTAATGTTTGTTTTACTCACATTTAACACTATATTAATTCTTTTATCATTAAAAGATGTGGACCGCCATCTTCCATAAAGACATCGGATGAAGTCTGATAGCCGAGTTTTTTATAAAAACCCTCTGCCTGTGTTTGTCCATGTAATTTAACCTTGGATAGTTCCTTTTCCTTTGCAATCTCTTCTAACGTTTTAATTATTATTTTTCCAAGGCCAAATTTACGGTAAGGCTCCAAGATGCAAATTCTCTCCAATTTACCTAAACCATCAACAACTCTTAACCTTCCAGTTCCGACTGGTTTTTCATTATAATAGACTAATATGTGTTCAGAAGAAGCATGAAGTGCATCAAATTCATCAAATTCAGTTTCTAATTGGAAACCTTGTTCCTCAACAAATACTTCTTTTCTGATCTGAAAGGCTATTTTTAAATCATTTTCTGTAGTAATTCTTTTTGATTCCAATGTTCTTCATTCCTTTTCTAGATTTATGTAATAAGACAAGTCATAATAAATGTATATTCTTTTTTAGTATAAACGAAATTATTTTTGTTGTAAATACAACAAAAAAGTTAGGGGCACTTTGAATGAAAGAAATACTCCGTGAAATTGGAATGATAGCAAGGGCATTGGACTCTATAAGTAATATTGAATTTAAAGAATTTGACCTTACAAAAGGGCAATATTTGTATCTTGTCCGAATATGTGAAAATCCAGGAATCATTCAGGAAAAGTTAGCAGAAATGATAAAGGTTGACCGAACGACAGCGGCTCGTGCCATTAAAAAACTTGAAATTCAAGGTTTTATTGAAAAGAAAAATGATGAGGGCAACAAAAAAATTAAAAAGCTTTATGCTACTGATAAAGGTGAAAAGGTCTATCCCTTTTTGAAAAAAGAAGGAGAGTATACCGACAAGATTGCATTATCTGGATTTTCTTTGGAGGAAACGGAGACGATGTTGCATCTTCTTCAAAGGGTCAGAAAAAATATTGAGGTAGATTGGGAATTTGTGAAAAAGGGAAATAAAAGGGGATATTGATGCAGCTTATAAGTTATCCCTGACTCATGGATGTCTAATTGGTTAGCATCAACGGAACGGTTGTTGATAGATTTATAAAGAGAGAGGCTCAATTCCGATTGGTAATTGAGCCTCTTTCTTATTATCCAGCTGCATTTTCAGTAAACTGACTATTGTAAAGATCTGCGTAGAAACCATTCACCCTTAAAAGGTCAGAATGCGTTCCCTTCTCTATCACTTTTCCTTGATCCATAACAAGAATCAAATCTGCATCCTTAATCGTTGAGAGCCGATGGGCAATGACAAAGCTCGTTCTTCCTTCCATCAGTCGGTTCATGGCTTTTTGGATAAAGACTTCGGTCCGCGTGTCCACACTAGACGTCGCTTCATCCAATATCATGATTGGTGGATCTGCTAGAACAGCTCGTGCGATTGTCAAAAGCTGCTTTTGGCCTTGTGAGATGTTCGAAGCTTCTTCGTTTAAGACTGTCTCATAACCATCTGGCAGTGTCCGAATGAAATGGTTTGCATGTGCCGTACGAGCAGCTGCGAAAATTTCTTCATCAGTTGCTCCATTTTTGCCATAAGCGATATTTTCTTTAATCGTGCCATTAAAGAGCCAAGTATCTTGAAGAACCATACCAAAGCTCTTTCGAAGATCACTACGGGACATACTCCGTGTATCAAGACCATCGATAGTAATCTTTCCGCCATTGAGTTCGTAAAATCTCATCAAGAGATTTATCATGGTCGTTTTTCCAGCACCAGTCGGTCCAACAATTGCGACCGTCTGTCCAGACAAGACATCGATGTTCATATCTTCAATTAACATTTCTTCCCCATATCCAAAGTCCACATGTTCGAAAGAGACAGCACCGTTTGCCCTTTTTATGTGAGCTGTGGTTTGTTCTTTCATTTCCTCTTCTTCATCAAGTAGTTCAAAAACACGCTCAGCTGCTGCAACCGTTGACTGAATAATGTTTGCGATGTTAGCCGTTTGTGTGATTGGCTGGGTGAACTGCTTTGAATAAGTGATGAATGCTTGAATATCACCAATTGAAATCGAACGTTGAGTTACCAATATTCCTCCGACAACACTGATGAGGACATAGCTCAAATTTCCGATAAAGAACATCAGGGGCATGATGATACCGGATATAAACTGTGCTCTGCTTGCCGCTTTATACAATTCTTCATTAACCGCAGTAAACTGGGCACTCGCCTGTTTTTCATGTCCGAAGGCTTTAACGACTTGATGGCCGGTATACATCTCTTCAATGTGCCCATTTAATTGTCCGAGTTTACGTTGTTGATCGGCAAAGTGCTTTTGGGATTTTTTTAAAATAGGCCGGATTGCAAATATTGATAAAGGTAAGCTGACTATCGAGATTAATGTCAATAACGGGCTAATTGAAAGCATCATGATGATAATCCCCAAAATCGTTACGATTGATGTGATGAACTGCGTTAAGCTTTGCTGAAGGGTGCTCCCGATTGTATCAATATCATTTGTCATTCGGCTAAGTGTTTCTCCGTTTGGACGTCCTTCAAAATATTTGAGTGGAAGTTTCTCGAGTTTTTCGTTAACATCTTCTCGAAGATCATATACCGTATCTTGTGCAACACTTGACATAATGTATTGTTGTACATAGTTGAAAAGGCTGCTTAAGACATACAGTCCAGCAAGGAGTAGAAGGATATGGCCAATCTTATCAAAGTTAATGGCTGCTCCTGGTACTCCTTGGAATTTCCCGTATGCTCCTTCGAATAATTCCGTAATTGCCGTTCCCATGATTTTTGGTCCGACAATCATAAAAATCGTACTCATGATTGCAGCAAAGAACACGGCAATCAATTTGTTGCGCCGAGGTTTTAAATAGGTCAAAAGACGTCTAAGTGTTCCTTTAAAATCTTTTGCTTTTTGACCCATCATCATCATGTTACCGCCACCAGGACCATGCCCAGCATGACCGCCGCTTTGAGGTTTTTTTTGATTACTCATGCAATTTCCTCCTCCGTGAGCTGTGATAAGGCGATTTCACGGTATATGTCGTTTGTACTTAGCAACTCTTGGTGTGTTCCCATACCTACAATGTGTCCTTCGTCTAACACAATGATTCGATCAGCGTCAACCACCGTACTGACACGCTGGGCAACGAGTAGTACTGTCGAATTTTTCGTTTCTTCTTTCAAGGCTGCGCGAAGGTTGGCATCCGTCTTGAAGTCAAGTGCAGAAAAACTATCATCGAATATATAAATATCGGGTTTCCGAATGAGTGCCCGCGCAATCGAAAGCCGCTGTTTTTGCCCGCCTGATAGGTTTGAACCGCCTTGTTCGATTTCTGCCTGATAGCCGTCTTTCAGGTTGCTGATAAAATCTTCCGCTTGCGCGATCCGAGCAGCATGCTCAACTTCATCTTGTGTGGCTGTTTGTTTTCCAAAGCGAATGTTTTCAGCAATCGTACCTGTAAAGAGGACGGCCTTTTGTGGTACAAAGCCAATTTTTGAACGAACTTCTTCTTGTGATGACTGACGAATATCAACACCATTGACGCGAATCGTTCCACTTGAAATATCATAGAAGCGAGGGATCAAATTGACGAGCGTTGTTTTCCCTGAGCCTGTTCCGCCGATTATTGCGGTGATTTCACCAGGACTTGCAGAAAAACTAATATCCGATAATGCAGGTTCTTCTGCTCCTGGGTAACTGAACGTCACATGATCAAATTCAATTGTACCGTGTTCACGATCTGCCTTTTCTGTCCCCTCATCCAGGAATGAAGGTTTCATGTCAAGGACTTCGTTTATCCTTGTTGCCGATACGGCCGCTCGTGGAATCATAACGAACATCATGGATGCCATAACGAGAGCGAACATGATTTGCATAACATATTGGATAAATGCCATTAAGTCCCCGATCTGCATACCGCCGTTATCAATACGAACTCCACCAAACCAAATGATGCCAACAACCGTCAAGTTCATTACAAGCATCATTACAGGCATCATGAAGGCCATGATTTTATTGACTTTGATCGAGACATCCGTCAATTCTTTATTCGCTTTCTTTAGACGTTCTTTCTCTTGTGTTTCACGATTGAAGGCTCGAATGACGCGAATGCCAGTTAAATTTTCACGTAATACAAGGTTCAACCGGTCTAATCGTTTTTGCACTGTTTGAAAGAGCGGTACACCTTTATATAGAATAAGCAAAATCGAGCCAATCAATAAAGGCATTGTGACAACAATGACAAGCGATAATTTTGCATCCATGGATACAGCCATGATCACTCCGCCGATTAACATGATAGGTGCACTGATAACCATACGAAGCATCATGATAACCACTTGCTGGACTTGCGTTATATCATTGGTCGTCCGTGTGATCAATGACGCCGTACCGACTTCATCAAATTCTTGTAACGAAAATTTTTCAACATGATCAAAGACTCTCAGGCGGAGATCGCGTCCCATTCCCATTGCCGCTTTGGACGAATAGTAACTTGCGATTATGGATGCACAAGCGCCAAGTGCGGAAACCAACAGCATCAAACCACCGATTTTCCAAATGTAGGGAGTGTCTCCTCGGACGACGCCTTTGTCAATAATATCAGCCATTAGTGTAGGCAAAAAAAGGTCCGACATGGATTGAATAAAAACCAGACCGATAACTGCTGAAATAATCCACTTATAAACGGATAAATGTTTCAGTATTTTCATCATTTTGAACACTCTCCCTGTTCGGTAGCTTGTGCTTCTAAAAAGTTTGAAATTTGAAGATTCGTTTCTAGCAGCTCTTCAAACTGTTCTTCGGAAAGCATTTCAATGGCCGTTTGAAAGACTTGGTGAATGCTTCCTTCGTGAAAATGAATCGTTTTTAATAAATTTTTCCCCTGATCGGTGATTGACAACTGAATCTCACGCCGGTTGCCCTCCACATGCTCACGATGGAGCATGCCTGACCGAACGAGACCATCGACCGCTTGGCTAAGGGTGCTTTTTGGAAGAAATGTTTTCTCCCCGACATTTTTTTGAGTGGTCTCTTTGTAAAGGGTAATGGTCATCAAAATGGAATATTGAGGAACTGTTAATCCATTTTCTGCGGCTGTCTTTTGAACGAACCGCATAATATTTTTCTGCACGTTCCAAAATGAACGCAATAGTTGTACGGAACGCATTTGTTTTTCATTCTCCACTCAACATCACCATTCTTTCTGTTATGAACTGTTCCATTTTGAACATTTAATTTTATGAATCATTTTAATTTACAGCTATTCTTCCGCATAGTCAACAAAAAAAACGATCAAATGATTTCAGTGTTTACCTAGACTTTGGTCGTACATTAAACCCCAGTAAAAATCTGAGTGGTCTTGCCGATTATCAGTGTTTTCGCGTGAAAACACTCGTTTATTCATGTACTTGATTCAGTAGACATCAAAATGTCCTTTTAACAGAGTGAAATTAGTTGGAAATTTGAGATAAAAAGTGGTAGGATAATATTGCATTGAGTTAGTACCAGGTAATAATACTAGATGATAACGCATTTGAGGGTATTATATGGCAAGCATGCATACATAAACGAGATTTTTCTCCCTTAGATAAATAACCGGATTTAAGTTTGTATTAACAGAAAAATGTTTTGATTTTTAGGAGGGATGATGACATATGGTTGATAACCGTCATCTACGGGCAGGTCTAAGTGATGAGCAGGTGCTTGAGATGTATAGGATAATGTTATTGGCAAGACGTATAGATGAAAGGATGTGGCTGTTGAACAGATCTGGAAAAATTCCTTTTGTCGTTTCTTGCCAAGGGCAGGAAGCAGCTCAAGTGGGAGCTGCATTTGCATTGAACCGTGAAAAGGATTATGTCCTTCCTTATTACCGGGATCTCGGTGTGGTTCTTGCGTTTGGGATGACCGCAAGGGATTTAATGTTATCCAGTTTTGCAAAAGCAGAAGATCCAAATTCGGGCGGGCGTCAAATGCCTGGGCATTTTGGGCAAAAAAAGAATCGCATCGTGACGGGATCTTCGCCAGTTACCACCCAAGTGCCACATGCAGTGGGGATTGCACTCGCTGGAAAAATGGAAGGAAAAGATATTGTTTCATTCGTTACATTCGGAGAGGGCTCATCAAACCAAGGCGATTTCCATGAAGGAGCGAATTTCGCAGGTGTACATAAACTTCCGGTTATCTTGATGTGCGAGAATAATCAGTATGCCATTTCCGTACCGATTGAAAAGCAATTGGCTTGCGGGAAAGTGTCAGACCGGGCCATTGGTTATGGCATGCCAGGGGTGACAGTGGATGGAAATGACCCGATCGAAGTATACCGGGTGGTGAAAGAAGCGGCCGATAGAGGCAGGCGTGGTGAAGGACCAAGCTTAATCGAAACGGTTTCATACAGGCTAACGCCACACTCAAGCGATGATGATGATAGTCAATACAGGTCGTCTGATGAAGTGTCGGAGGCCAAAAAAATAGATTCGATCATCACTTTCGGTGCCTATTTAAAAGAAGCTGGAATCATGGATGATCAAATGGAGAAACAAATGAACGAGGAAATAATGGAAGTTGTGAACGAAGCGACGGATTATGCGGAAAATGCTCCATTTGCAAATGAAGACACGCTCTCAAATTACGTTTACGCAGGTAAGTAAGGAGGAAAGAAGATGGCAGTGATATCTTATATAGATGCCGTGATAATGGCGATGCGGGAAGAAATGGAACGTGATCCCCGTGTATTTGTATTAGGTGAGGACGTAGGGGTAAAGGGCGGTGTGTTTAAAGCGACATCAGGGTTATACGAACAATTCGGGGAACAGCGTGTCATTGATACCCCGCTTGCTGAATCCGCAATCGCAGGAGTCGGCATCGGCGCGGCCATGTATGGGATGAGGCCGATTGCGGAAATGCAATTCGCTGATTTTATCATGCCCGCAATCAACCAAATCATTTCGGAAGCTGCAAAAATCCGTTATCGCTCCAATAATGACTGGCATTGCCCTATCGTCATCAGAGCTCCATACGGCGGGGGTGTACATGGGGCGTTATACCATTCACAATCCGTTGAAGCCATTTTTGCCAATCAACCGGGACTTAAAATTGTCATGCCCTCTACACCCTACGACGTGAAAGGTTTATTGAAAGCAGCCATTCGCGATGAAGATCCGGTCCTTTTCTTTGAACATAAACGTGCCTATCGCCTTATTAAAGAAGAAGTTCCGAATGATGATTATGTTTTACCGATTGGTAAAGCGGATGTAAAACGTGAAGGCGATGACGTTACAGTGATTACTTACGGCCTTTGTGTTCATTTTGCGCTCCAGGCAGCTGAAAGGCTGGCCAGTGATGGCATATCCGTTCATATTCTTGATTTACGAACCGTTTATCCATTAGATCAAGAAGCCATTATGGAAGCTGCATCTAAAACAGGAAAAGTACTATTGGTTACTGAAGATAATAAGGAAGGAAGCATCATCAGTGAAGTATCGGCGATCATTGCAGAAAACTGCCTCTTCGATCTCGATGCCCCAATCATGAGACTTGCAGGCCCGGATGTCCCAGCGATGCCATATTCACCATCATTGGAGAAATCCTTCATGGTGAATCCTGAAAAAGTGGAAAAGGCACTGAGGGACCTTGTTGCCTATTGAACGAATCTTAAAATAGAACAAACAAAGCATCCCCCATCTGGAGGGATGCTTTGTTTGTTCCTGTAATGGATCATACAGATGAAAAAACAATTAAGTAAATCGCCAAGGATGTCCGTGAACTTGGCCAAAAAGTACGCATGAATAAAAAAATCATTGAAACGCCATTTGAAATGCGTGGTATTATATGGTAAAGGGATTTTAGTTAAAGGAGCTTAAGATGAATACTGGACAATTATCCAATAATAAACTATTAGATATGGTGTTTGAGAGTACATATTATGGAATTGTAATTGTCGATAGTAATGGGAAAATTCAATACATTAGCAATAAATATTGTGAATTTTTAAATGTTGAACGCGACACAGTGATTGGTGAGCATGTGACGAATATAATTGAAAATACAAGGCTACACCTTGTAGTGCAAATAGGTAAATCCGAGATTGCTGATATACATTTTCTTCGTGGTGATTTTGTAATCGCAAATCGCATTCCTATCATTGAGAATAATGAAATAATTGGTGCAATCGGGACAATCATGTTTCGTGATCTTGATGATTGGAATAAAATGAATAGTCACATTAAGGAGATCCTGACAAAACATAATTTATACAAAAATGAAATAGGTGTTACAAATGGAGTGAAATATTCCTTACATAACTTAATTGGAAATTCTCAAGAAATACAACAGTTAAAAGAACGTGTGAAAAGGTTGGCTAGAGGTGATATCTCTGTTCTAATTAGAGGAGAAAGCGGTACAGGCAAGGAAATAATAGCACATAGCATTCATCAGCTAAGTGGAAGAAGCGACAAACCGCTTGTGAAAATAAATTGTAGTTCAATTCCCGAACACTTGTTAGAATCTGAACTTTTCGGTTATGAAGAAGGTGCCTTTACAGGGGCAAAAAAGGGAGGTAAAATAGGAAAGTTTCAATTTGCTGATGGTGGAACGGTTTTCCTTGACGAAATTGGTGATATGCCTCAGCAAATGCAAGTCAAGTTATTAAGGGTCCTTCAGGAGAAAGAGTTTGAGCCTATAGGTTCGCTTTACCCAAAAAAACTAAATGTTCGAGTGATTGCTGCAACAAATCGCCCTTTAGAAAAATTGGTTGAAGAAAAGCTATTTCGTGAAGACTTATTTTATAGAATTAACGCTGTCCAATTATTTATTCCTCCTTTAAGAGATAGAATGGAAGATATCCCTTTACTTGTTGATTATTTTTTCAATAAAATCACAGCTCGAATAGGAAAACGAGTAACCTCCATACACCCAGAGGTGATTTCATTAATAGAGCAATATAACTGGCCAGGGAATATCAGAGAACTAGAGAATGTAATTGATGCAGGTGTTCACCTATCTAATGAAGAGGTAATGGGAAAGGATGCTTTACCTGAGTATCTTAAACTTCATAATGTGAATATGAAAGAATTAAGTTTAAAGGATTGTGTAGAGGAAACAGAAAAGAAGGAAATCGAAAAAGCGTTAAGGAGGTTTAAGTTTGATAAAAAAAGGGTTGCGGAAGCTCTCGGGATAGGGAATTCTACCCTTTACGATAAAATTAGAAAATATAAGATTTCTGACCAATAAAAATAAATCCGGGATTTCAGAATTTATTCCGAAATTCCGGATTTATTTTTTAATTTCCGTATTAATGTTGATATAGTTCACATTACAGGAGAAACAAGGCTATAAATTATGAAAAACAATGAATGAAAAATCAGCTGATCTTACTTCAGTTGATTTTTTCTTGGTTATTTTCCGGAAAATCAGAAAATAAGCCATCGACTTTTCCTCGATTATTAAGGACAGTAAGTCTGTAAGGGTTTTTTTTCGTTTTGGAATGAATCTTGCATTCAAAATTAGAAGAAAGGAGGAAAGAAAACGATAAAGGCGAGTGGACAATTTAAAGGCATGTAAGAGGGAATGTTTTGAAGTTTGAGAATTGATTTGAACATTAATGAATTTAGCGGCCTTAAAAGGAGGAATTTCATTGGATGTCGGTATTATCACAAGAAAAATGGCGAATGATTTAAATAATATAAATCCTAGAAAAATAGCAATACAAGAAGAAGCAGGAAAGTCGATGACGTACATGGATCTCCACCTTATATCAAATGCGTATGCAAACAGGCTTTACGAAATTGGAGTGCGTAAAGGCGATCGTGTCGGTATTTTACTTTCCAACTGTCTCGAATATTTTAGTCTATATTTTGCCATTGCGAAAATCGGTGCAATTGCAGTTCGACTTAATTTTAGGCTTTCAAGTGCAGAGCTTGAGTATGCATTAAATGATTCACAGACAAAAATATTGTGCTTCCATTCTAACTTAGCCAATCAGCTGAAATCAATTAGTAATCATGTTTCTGTTGAGCGTTATTTTTGTCTTCCTCATAGAAATGGCCCAACCCCAGGATGGTCTGAGTCATGGAGTGTATTAGAAAGTGGTTCGGTAGATGAGGTCAAAGTCGATAACATTAAATTAAACGATCCAGTCATGCTTATGTACACATCAGGAACAACGGGAAGACCTAAAGGTGCGATTTGGACACATGATACAACTTTCTGGTTTTCCACGATACAAGCACTGAAATGGAAATTTACAGGGCAAGAAGTTGCGATGACGACAGGACCTCTATACCATGTTGGGGCGATGGAAGATATCGCACTTCCCATTCTACTGATGGGCGGAAGGGTAATAATTACAAAAAGCCAAGAATTCGAGATTGGAAGAATCCTTTCCGTTATTGAAGAGGAAAATGTGACCGATTCTTTTTTATTCCCTTTCATGATTTATGAAATGCTAAATTTGCCTGAAATTGAAAAGTATGAGCTGAAATCTTTAAAAACCATTTATACAGGTGGTGACCCGCTAATGCCATGGGCACTGGAACAATTAAAAAAGAGGTTTCCTCAAATTGGAGTTGTTCAAGTTTACGGGTTAACTGAAGGACAGCCAATTGCGGCTTCGCTTGAACCAAAGGATGCTTTTACAAAAGGCCATACCGTTGGGAAGCCGATGCCACTTACAGAAATAAATATTATCGATGAGGATGGAACGCCTTTGCCAGTTGGTGAAATTGGTGAAATCGCTATTAAGAGTCCAGCGGTTTCTGAGGGGTATTGGAGGAAACCAGATGCCACAATGGAAACATTCGTGAATGGGTGGTGTAAAACAGGAGACCTGGGAAAGTTCGATCATGATGGGTATCTATCAATTGCAGGCAGAAAAAAAGATATGATTCGGAGCGGTGGTGAAAACATTTACTCAGCGGAAATTGAAGATGTCTTATACCGCCATGAGGAAGTGAAGGAAGTTTCTATAATTGGTATTCCTGATCCCAAATATATTGAGGCTGTATGTGCTGTTATTGTTAAAAAAGAAGGAGCCAAACTTACGGAGGAAGATGTTGTTAATTACTGTAAGGAACATCTTGCTAGCTATAAAAAACCTAGAAAGGTCACATTTGTTGATGAAATACCACGTACCCCATCCGGAAAGGTCCAAAAGTTTATTCTTCGTAAACAATTTAGCGGTATGGATAAATAAGGGATTTATGGAAGGTTGAAAAAGGCTTTGTTAATACATTATTTCACTTTGTTTTAAAATCACATAACCACAAAGAATTCTAGCACAGATATCTGGGGTCACCCACAGATTCCCGTTTTTCAATAATGCCAGAGTATTTGGAACCCACAAGTACACTTTAGGTTTAGGAGGAAAGCCGATGAAGAAGAAGGACCAAGTAGTTTCATGGTCGAAACAGAGGAATATTGCAACGATTATTATTGATAATCCACCAGTTAATGTATTAAGCGCAGATGTTATAGAACAATTGAATCTTGTGGTGGATGAAATTGAAAGCGATTACAACGTTAAGGTCATTATACTTACCGGTGAAGGAGAAAGAGCTTTTGTTGCTGGAGGAGACATTAAAGATTTTCCAGCATGGATTGGAAAAGGAGTGGAAGAAGGAAAGGGGAAATCACTTTGGCTTCAGGAACCACTTAATAAAATTGAACGGTTATCAAGACCAACTATTGCTGCAATCAACGGATTAGCACTAGGTGGAGGATGTGAACTTGCTTTAAGTTGTGATATTCGAATTGCGGAGGAACATATTAGGATTGGGCTCCCTGAAGTTAAATTGGGATTGTTTCCAGGTGCAGGGGGAACTCAAAGACTTCCTAGACTGATAGGTAAGGCCAAAGCAAAAGAAATGATCTTTACTGGAGAGCCACTGAATGCAGAAGATGCCAAACAAATAGGGCTTGTTAATCATGTTGTGCCAAAGGGTGAATCTTTAGAAAAAGCAATGGAAATTGCAAAATGTATTTGCAATTATTCTTTCCAATCTTTAACTTTTGCAAAGCATTCTATTGATTTTGGTTATGAACAAACACTTGAAGATGGACTTGTGATTGAAGCTGAAAATTTTGGTCATGTTTTTCAGACTAGAGACGTAAAGGAAGGAGTTGAAGCCTTTATCAATAAAAGGGAGCCAAACTTCATTGATCAGTAAGCCTCATGACCAAACCAGTGGCAAGTCCGATTTTTGAAAAAGATCCTGATGCCGTGATCGTAAAAATGGCAGATTCTAAAGTAACTCATCTTTGTTAATATACAAAGTCGTTTAAGGATTCACTCGGGAAATTAATTAGGGTTCTTTACTAAATGTGCACTGGAAAACTGTCCTATCATGCCCAATAAGTCTTGGGGAAAAGCATTCAAACCAGCAACAAATGATAACATATATATTTGGAGAAAAAGGGGGAAGTCGAATTGGATGTAATGATCATTATTATTTCACTAGGATTACTTATGTTTCTAGCATATCGAGGATTTTCTGTTATACTTTTTGCACCATTGTGCGCTTTGTTTGCTGTATTTTTAACGGATCCTGGACATGTTTTACCTTTCTTCTCTAATATATTCATGGTTAAGTTGGTTGAATTTGTTAAATTATATTTCCCGGTTTTTCTGCTAGGTGCTATTTTTGGGAAACTGGTAGAAATAAGCGGTGTAGCAAAGAGCATAGCAAAAATAATTGTCCGATTTATCGGGGCTAAACAAGCCATTCTAGCCATTGTGATAATGGGCGCAATCCTGACATATAGCGGCGTTAGTTTGTTTGTTGCAGTGTTTGCCATCTATCCATTTGCTGCTCAGCTATTTCGCGAGGCTAATATTCCAAAGCGATTAATTCCTGCGACAATCGCAGTTAGTGCATTTACCTTTTCCATGGATTCACTTCCAGGATCTCCACAAATTCAGAATGTCATTCCAACTGGTTTCTTTAAAACAGACATTTATGCTGCACCGACATTGGGGATTATTGGGGCAATATTTATCATTTCCTTAAGCCTATTATACTTAAATCATTGTCGACATAAGGCAGCTAGAAATGGTGAAGGGTATTTTGGAATTGGCGATAAAGCTATTGATAAGGAAGCTGCCGAAGCAGAATTGGCAGCCAGTTCTGCAATATCATTGGAAACGACTAATAAGTTCGGAATGGATTCTGAAAAAGCTCTAAGTAGAAAAGACTGGCTTGCTTTTATTCCGTTGGTGCTAGTCGGAGTGATGAATAAGTTTTTTACTGAGTCTTTTCCTCTTTGGTATGCCAAAGGATTCGATTTTGCCACGATTGGATTAAAAGATTATGGTATTGTCGATATGTCTAAAGTTATTGGTGTCTGGTCTGTGGAGATGGCTCTTATTCTCGGGATAATGGCAATCGTCTTATTAAATTTTAAAGCTGTCAAATTAAATTTCAATTCGAGTATTAATATTGGCATTAGTGGGGCATTGCTAGCAACCATGAATACGGCAACCGAATATGGCTTTGGGGGTGTGATTGCAGCTTTACCCGGCTTTTCTGTGGTACAAGATTATCTCACTGGAATGTTTTCGAATCCTTTAATTAATGGGGCGATCATGACAAATGTTTTGTGTGGCATTACTGGATCAGGATCTGGTGGGATGAGCATTACGTTGAGCTTAATGGCGGATACGTATATACAAACTGCTGCTCATTTTGACATTCCGTTGGAAGTTTTACATCGTGTCATTTCTATGTCAGCAGGTGGATTTGATACTTTGCCACATAACGGAGCTATAATAACTCTTTTAGCTGTTACGGGACTCACACATCGCCAGGCATATAAAGACATTTTTGTTATTACCATTATAAAGACACTTGCTGTATTCTTTGTAATTGGTATATTCAGCTTGTTTGCCATCGTTTAACCATTTCCCGTTGAACATAGGAAAAAACATTTCTATTTCTTGCTTTACCCGCTTTTTATATGGAATAATACGTCTCCTAAATGAAAAAAGTTTTTATTCGTGTTGATTTTAAGGAATATCACTAAATTATATAGTCTTCAGTATTTAATATCTGAATATTCAGACTTGTAATTCGATCACAAATAAAGGAGATGAAATAATGTTTAATAAATATTTCCATCAATATGAAATCGGAGAAACATGGATGTCGAAAGGACGTACTATAACCGAGGCTGATTTAGTAATGTTTTCTGCATTTAGCGGTGACTGGTTTCCCCTCCATACTGATAAAGAGTATGCAGCAAATACACAATTTAAGCAACGGATAGCCCACGGAATGCTTATACTTTCGGTTGCAACCGGCTTATTTCATTTTGAACCGGGAATCGTTGTTGCATTTTACGGCTTGGAGAAAGTTCGATTTATAAACCCTACCTTTATTGGGGACACGATACATGTAGAATTAAAGGTGATTGACCTTTTTGAAAAGGGCTATCAAGGTGTTGTAACAGTCATCCAGGAAATAAAAAAACAAAACGGAGAAACTGTAGCCATAGCCAACATGAAAATAATGGTCAATTCTGATGCCAATGTAAAAATATAGTAGTCAATTAAGGTAAAACAAGCTTTGGACTGCTTATGGATGGAGAGGAATTCGGTGTGAAAGTATTACCCCAAAAGAAATAATACGTCCTTTCTCATTTTTCAGATTAAGGCAAGCCTATTGACTGGCTTGCCTTCTTTAATGCTCTCCAGCTTTTTTAGTTTTTTTAGACATGAAATAAACTTAAAACGTATCCGAGCTAAAATAATAGGAGAAATCGCACTGAAGATTCCTCTTTTCATTGACCTGCAACCGCTAGGAGACCAACAGACTGGTAGCCTTATAAAGGCAGGATAAAAATGCCACAGGTTTGGAAGCCAATGAATGATTAGTTTAGCCATGCTCTTTACAATTGCAAAAGATTGTTCGAACGATACATGCTGCTGCCTTGGCGGAAAATAACTTTCAGTACTTAAATAGCAAGATTTTATATGAAGTCCATAACAATGTTTGTCATAATAAGAAAGTAGGAAGGGGGAATATCATGCTTCGTTTATACGGGGCTTTAATCGGTCTTAGTTTGATATGGGGTTTATCGTTCGTTTTCATGAAATGGCTGCTCCCGCCAGCGGGCATTTGGGGGATTGTGTTTCTCCGCTGTTTGGCGGGTGCTGTTGTTCTGCTTCCCATTTTATGGTGGAAGCGCAGTGAAATCAACTGGAAATTACCATGGACAGCGCTGGTCGTTGTCGGAATCTTCAATTGCGGATTAGCATGGGGTTTAATAGCTTTAAGTGAAACAGAGATTAACAGCAGCACGGCATCGATTCTTAATGCAACCACCCCGATCTGGACGGGGATCATTGGATTTATCATTTTTTCTTATGTTTTAACCGCCCGACAATGGATGGGCATTCTTATCGGTTTTTTGGGAATTTTAGTATTGATGGATTTTCAAGTCGGTCAGCTTTTCGGCAAGGAGTTCATTGGAATTGGTACAATGCTGCTAGCGTCCACCTGTTATGGGTTTGCCGGCCAATATACGAAAAGATTTCTTTCCAGTACAAGCATATTGGTCATTACTGCATTTACGCTGCTCACGGGTGCCATTATCGGTTTGATCGGGATGCTTATAACAGGGCCGATTAATCCAGTGATGTTGATGGACCCGCTAACGATTTTCTCCATAATCGGTCTTGGGTGCTTTGGCTCTGGGATCGGCCAGCTGATCTATTTCTACATCAATAAAAATGGCAGCCCAGAGCTAGCCGCAACGGTTACATACCTTATTCCTGCAAGCGCTATGGTTTGGGGCTATGTCCTGCTTGGAGAAGCGATTAATCCTCATGTAATTATTGGCCTGCTGATCATTTTCGCAGGGGTTTATCTTTCTTCCAAGAAGTCAAAAGAAAACGATGGTGCTGACTCTTCATCCGGAAAACAAGGGGAATTGCATCATGTAAAATAAGGAACCAAACCGAAATAGCCCTCCAAGGTTTTCTCTTTACCTGGGGGGCTTTCGTATTGAATCAATTTAGCAAGAAAAGTGATTGATCGTCATTGCTGCGACTTATACCTATAGATAGTAACCCATATTCGGAATGGCATTTGCTTTAGAAAGGATATTCTGTTTCCATAATTCTTTCGAAAGATATATAGAAATAAATGAAAATTCACAGAGGTTATTTCGACTTTGAGATATATTAATTTGAGATAAGTTGTTGACAGTGAATTTTATTCATGATAAATTATCTTTAAGTAAAGATATATTAATTCAAGATAATAAAAATTATGTAAAATCTTTTCCAACCCCTTTAATGAATAGCCACTCTTCTTGAAGGGAAAATATAGCGGATTAATTCAAATGTTGAACATCCAAAAATTGATCGTTTTAATGGGAGGAATAATTTATGAATGGATTAAAAGGTATTCACCATGTCACGGCCATAACTAGTAGTGCAGAAAAGAACTATGAATTTTTCACAAATATATTAGGCATGCGTTTAGTCAAGAAAACAGTTAACCAAGATGATATCCAAACCTATCACCTGTTTTTTGCCGACGATGTTGGCGGTCCAGGTACTGACATGACATTCTTTGATTTTCCTGGTATTCCCAAAGGAGTGCATGGGACAAATGAGATTTCAAAAACATCCTTCCGTGTACCGAATGATGCGGCATTGGAGTATTGGGTTAAGCGGTTCGACCGTTTAGAAGTAAGTAATAAAGGAATTCAGGAACAGTTTGGTAAAAAGACCATTTCATTTGTGGATTTTGATGATCAGCAATATCAATTGATTTCCGATGAAAACAATAAAGGGGTTGCAGCGGGGATTCCTTGGCAAAAAGGACCGATTCCCCTCGAATATGCCATTACAGGATTAGGGCCAATTTTCATTCGGATCGCCAACTTCGATTATTTTAAAGAAATGATGGAAAAGGTACTATTATTCAATGAAATAGACAAGGAAGGATCATTTCACCTATTTGAAGTAGGGGAAGGTGGGAATGGTGCACAAGTGATTGTTGAGCATAATTCGATCCTTCCTCAGGCACGGCAGGGTTTTGGGACTGTTCACCATACAGCCTTCCGTGTTGAAGACCGTTCCGTTCTGGAAGAATGGATCAAACGAATGGAAAGCTTCCAATTTCATACGTCCGGTTATGTTGATCGTCACTTTTTTGAGTCGCTTTATGTACGGGTGGCGCCGCAAATATTATTCGAATTTGCCACGGATGGTCCAGGATTCATGGGGGATGAGCCGTATGAAACGCTCGGGGAAAAGTTATCTTTACCACCGTTCTTGGAACCGAAAAGGGATCAAATCGAAAAGTTGGTCCGTCCCATTGAAACAGTAAGAAGCACAAAGGAATTCATTAAAGAATAACCATTAGCGAATGATATATTGGTTTATGCCCATACTAAAACAGGTAGAAATGAAAAATGGAATAATCATTTGAAATAGAAAACATGCTCTGGAGGAATGAATCATGACAAAAGATTTTTACACGGCTATTAAAGAAAGACGATCATATTATGGAATCAATAAAGAGATCCAAGTATCGGATGAGAAAATTAAAGAGATTGTTGAATTTGCGGTAAAACACACGCCATCGGCTTTTAATTCCCAATCTTCCCGCCTTGTTGTTTTGACTGGCTCGGCCCATGATAAATTATGGGATATTACGACGCAAGCTTTAAGGAAAGCGGTTGGTGAGGGAGATTTCTCTGGCACCCAACAAAAAATGGATTCCTTTAAAGCGGGATATGGGTCAATATTATTCTTTGAAGATGAATCTGTTGTGAAATCACTTCAAGAACAATTTGCAACGTATGCGGATAACTTCCCAATCTGGTCACAACAAACATCAGGCATGCATCAATTAGTTGTTTGGACAGCACTTGAAGCAGAAGGATTGGGAGCAACTTTACAGCATTATAATCCACTAATTGATGATGATGTGAAAAAAGAATGGGATGTTCCGAGTAATTGGAAACTGATTGCGCAAATGCCATTTGGAAATCCAGCAGCTCAACCAGGTGATAAAGAATTCAAACCACTTGAGGATCGTATAAAATTTTATAAATGAGTGAGATGCTAAAAATTTCTACAGAGAGCCAACCCTGATTGGCTCTTTTTTTCGTTGTTCCGCGATATCTTGACAATGACTATGTCATATTATATATTTATGTCAGTAGATACTGACATGAGATTGATGATAGAGGGTATTTAAATGAATGGTAATAGAAAACAAGACACTTCTGATAAAATTATGATCGCTGCCATAGACCTTATGGCAGAAAGAGGATACAATGGCGTGTCCACCCAAGAAATAGCTGATGCGGCGGGTTTAAGCGAAAAGACGCTATTTCGCCATTTCGGCAGCAAACAAAACCTTCTTGAAACCGCGTTTGACCGATTTCATTATGCTGAAGAGATGAGAAGCCTTTTTGAGGGGAAACTCGTTTTTGATTTGTCCCAGGACTTGTTTCTGATCAGTCGAAAGTATCATGAAATTATGAACCATAACCGAAAACTGATCCAAATTGGAATGAAAGAGCAAGCTAATTTGCCAAGTTTACACGAAAAAATGCAAAAGCATCCCCAACAATTATTGATGATCTTATCCAATTATTTAAGGGGTATGTCGGAAAAAGGAAAAGTCATTCGGTCCAATCCTGAATTGCAAGCCTTATCATTTATGATGATGCATTTTGGTGCATATATGAACGAGATAGAATCCAATGCAGACTTTCCAAGCATATCACTGGATGATTTTATCAAAGAGAGTGTCACCATATTCACTAGGGCTTTAACCCCTTAGTATTTTCATAAGATATACTTATATTAAAATCATTTTCCGAGTGCTTTTCTGCAAAAGTAGGAGATTTTACATAGGCGGGTCAAACTTTATAAAAAACAAAGCAACAGGCAATCTTTTAGTTAAGAGGGTCTGTTGCTTTGCTGTTTCCTGTCTTGGCAAGAAGGATGGCGTGTTTTCATTCATTCCTCCAACGTCTGTGGTGTGATGTTTTCCATCTTCATTAAAATAAATCCACTCCAGGCAAACATTAAGGATGCAATGTAAAAGATGCTGCCGATCGTTAAAAAGTCGACTAAATATCCGGTTGCAATCACCGCAGCTGCAGCACCGATGGATGTCCAAACATGGTAGTTTCCAATTTCCTCACCCGCTGTTTTCTTCGTAACATATCTTGCAAGCACCGTTTTTTCTGTATTTTTTTGTACTGCCCCAAATACCCCCATAATGATTTGCAGGAGATAGACATGCCAAATTTCATATGCGAGAGGAAAGGCAAGAAGGATTAGTGCCATCCCCCATGAATAGATAAGGAGAAATGCTTTGTCACCGGCTTTGTCAGTGAATTTTCCGATTACAGGATAGCTAAGTGCTGCAGTCAGTGAGAATATTCCATATGCCCACCCGAATTGTGAATAACTGGTGCCTACATTTTTGATTAGCAAAATATAAAAAGGGAAAATCATGCTTGCAGCCATTCCCACAGTGCCTTGGTAAAAAACGAAACATTTATAATTCATGGATGATACTCCTCATAGAAAAGATTCATGAAGCGATTATCAGGATCATATTTCTTTTTTAATTGAAAGAATTCCTCAGTATGCGGATACGCTTCAAATAATTGTGTCTTGGTTGGATACCCATAATAGGGCAAATAGTAGCTGCCGTTATGGTCAAGCGTCACATCTATCATGTTTCGGATGACCCTTTCCGTATTTGCCTTACTTTCGTTATCCGTCCCTTGATTGATGAGCATTACAAGAGCGAACATATCATCCTTGGCATAGGACATGAGTGATTCATCGTTATGCTCCACATAACGAATTGTAATATTTAATAAGTTAAAATCTTTTTCATCAGATAAGGTTTTTCTTAAATCATCGATATAATCAGCAAATTGATCAATCGGAACGAAGTATTCTTGCAGCACTTCAGTTTTGGTGGGGTTGCTGTAATCCATAAAGGCAGAGTCCGACCGCATCACATTATTCCTCGAAACCAAGTTACCATCAATATTGGCCGTGTAGGTTTTTTGAGTTTCCCAAAACCTTACTTTACCCCGGTCATTATAACGTGAGAGACCTAGAAAGAATTTAGGCACGGCAATGATTGTTTCCCGTTTGAGAGTATTGTAGTTAGATAGCTGTGTTTGGTCATTTGCTCTATAATAATCCGTTACATACATTTCATCCAAATAGGAGCCAGGGGCCACAGATATTCTTGCAAGATGCATTTTAACATCATCGTTTTGAAGAACTTCTCTTTTAAAGTACGAAGTATATTCATCATAATGGAGTGATTTAGTTTTAATTTTATAAAGTTCGTCATCGGTAAGGTGGAGTGTTACATCTAGTATTACTCCAAATAAACCATACCCGCCAATAACCAAATGGAAGAGCTCCGAATTTTCTTCGCGGCTCACTGTAAGGATTTGGCCTTTTGAGTTAAGCAACCTAAAAGATTCCACGGTTTCTATCAAGGCATGATGACGGATATCGCGTCCATGGACATTAACGCTCAAAGAACCCCCGATGGTAAAAATGTTTTGAGATTGACTGACCTTCAGTGCAAGTCCATATGGGTTGATATATTCCTGAAGAGCAGCCCAGGTTGCTCCGCTTTGGACCGTGATTCGTTTTTCTTTTACATCCAAATCAAGTATTTTATCATAGTGCTTCATATCGAGCAGGATCCCATTTGGATATAATGTTTGACCTCCTTGGCTATGTTGCATTCCGGCAATGGAAATGGGATCATCGTTTTTTTCGGCATCCAAAACGACCATTTTGATTGCTTTTTCACTATCTTCTGCCTTTATCGCTTTCATTTTAACTGGCATCAGACGGCTGATATCTTCTGCAATAGGGTGGTGAAGCTTGAAATTAAAAGCCTGCAGTGATAATCCAAATAATAGTGCATATAGGATGATAAAGAAAAATTGTTTCATGATATCTGGCTTTCGACTCCTCGTTTAATATGTCTGACACTCAATTGAAATAATGCAAATGTATGAACTTATAGATTAATGGAGTTACCCTGACCATACAGTGTGTTTGAAAATGAATCTTTTTGATTTATGTATTAGTTCTTAGTTTTTCAGCCCATCAATGATTGTTTTAGTTAGCGGTATGAATAGCGATTCCAAGCTTGTTCTGAGTTATTTAATCCCCAATGATAGATGATCCCCATCAGACTAAGGGTGATAAGTTGTGAAATGTCTTTTCTCCCAAAGCTATTTCTTTCTGTGTTCAATCATAATAACCTCCACATGATAATTGACAGAATATTCCTGCGTGGTTTAATATCAGACTACAGTCTAGTTAAATGATTGGTGGTCTATTTAATCTAACGTAGATCATCAATAATCACAACGCTTTCTTAATTTCATTTCGTATAATTGGAAAGCGCTTACAAAGATGTTGTTTGATTCAGTATATGTAAAACGGAGGGAAGTGGTATAAGGATAAATTGATGGTTCTAGGAATTCGGGATGCAGGAATAGAGATGTGAGGTAACGGATTGTTTTGTGGGAGATAGTAGCATGAAAAGGGAGGTAATAATCATGAATCATTCCAGTGGTGAAATAGAGAAAAGAACGATCAGTAAAACGATGAAACGCATTCTTCCATTTATCTTGCTCCTTTACATCATTGCTTACTTGGACAGGGTCAATTTAGGCTATGCTGCTTTACAAATGAATGCAGAATTAGCCTTATCCGCTGAAGTTTTTGGATTGCTTTCTGGCATTTTTTTTATAGGTTATTTCTTCTTTGAAGTTCCAAGCAACATGATCATGCATAAAGTGGGAGCTCGGATATGGATTGCCCGCATAATGATTTCGTGGGGACTCGTGGTAATATTGACAGGTTTTGCGCAAACAACTATGCACTTATATATTCTCCGTTTTTTATTAGGTGTCGCCGAAGCTGGTTTTTTTCCGGGTATAATTTTGTATTTAACATATTGGTTTAGGGCCCGCGAAAGGGGAAGGGCCACAGCGGTTTTGCTTTTAGCCCTGCCGATTGGCGGATTGATTGGTGCGCCTGCATCGACATGGATTCTTGACAATATCTCCTGGTTGGGTATGGCAGGGTGGAGATGGATGTTCATCCTTGAAGGCATTCCGGCCATTATTATTGGATTCATTGTTGTTTTCTATTTAACTAATAGACCGGCCAACGCTAAATGGTTGTCTAAGGAAGAACGTGATTGGCTTGAAGGGGAATTGAGTGCGGAAAGAAAAGTTAGCTCGAGTATAAATAAAGTTACTAAGCTTGATATGCTGAAAGATACGAAAATCTGGAAGTTGGCCCTTTTTTATTTCGCAGGGTACACATCAATCTATGGATTATCATTCTGGATGCCAACCATCATAAAATCTTTATCGGAAAATGCCACAACGAATTTGGAAATTGGGTGGTTAGCGATGATTCCATCGTTAGTCGGTATACCTGCCATTATGTTTGTAGGCTGGAATTCAGATCGGACCAATGAACATAAATCACACTTGCTCGTTTGCCTCATGATAGCAGTTGTCGGATTTATCGGGTGCGGTTTTTCAAATAGTGTCTTTATGATGGTGCTTATGTTAACGATTACATCATTCGGGTTATACGGGTTCACTGGATGTTTCTTTGCCTATATGACATTTTTCTTCACTGAGTCCACTGCGCCAGTTGGAATAGCCATAGTCAATTCATTTGCGGCTTTAGGCGGTTTTGTAGGACCGATGATTCTCGGAACCGTGGCATTCACTCAAGGGATGTTTATTTTATCCGGATTACTTGTGATGGGTGTCATCACCCTATTATCATTAAAATTGACAAGTGCTTCAGATGAAAACATCGTAAAAGAAGTTGAAGTCAATAATGAATTTTAAAGGTCGTAAAAGTATGGAAGATTAAAAGTGACTATAAACGAAACATCATTGGAAATCATAAGGTTTCCATGATGTTTTTTATATTTTCATATAGGAAGTACATATATATGGGATGAAAATACCGGTTGAGCAAGTCAAAATTCAATCTAAATCGAAGGTTCTGCCCAATAAGGCTTGTTTGTGGTTTTCGGCGGGATTAGAATGGAGATGAGATATAAGTGCGTTCGAAAAGATAAGGGAGTCCTTTTCTTTTCATGTACTGACTTCAATTTATTCATTACAGGAATAACAGCGGAAATGAGGTGATGATGTGGAAATTCATTTGGTGGCGAAAGATGAGATTGAGGCTCAAGGAATTCGTTGGATAGTGGAGTCCCACCTAACGGGAGTTAGACTGATCTTATGGAAAACGATTGAAGAATTTGAAAAGGGCATGCGCAATCAGCAACCGGAATTCGTTATTTTGGATATGGATATTTGGACGGATGAAAGTGAGGCAATGGGTGTTTCGTTAAAGCGGAGGGGAATTCGATGGTTAGGGATTTCCTCTGAGCGAATCTTTCAAACGGCTTATCGAGCCTTACGCTTTCGTGCTGAAGATGTTTTATTCCGTCCTTTTTCTTCGGCGGATTTGGTAAAACATATCCAACAATTGCGTTTTCAATTGAGAAATGGCCCAGTTCTTTCGACAAACACAATAGATGATGGGCATGCTCTGGATATTGGATATCCGGATTTCTTCTTGACAGACCGGGGGCATGAAAGTCGAATAACCATGGTCGCTTTTTTGACACCTGATAACAGGACCCTTCCTTTAGTTTATGATGAACTGCAACGATATTCTTTTACTGGGAAGAATCAAATCTTCGCTTTATCGGATTTTATTTTATGTGTCCAGGAAATAAAGGAAAATGAGGTATATAAGGAAGAGTACCAAGCGTTCCTTGCTCATTGGAAAGAAAGAATGGATGAGCCCCTTGCCATCATAATAAAAGCGGCAACTGCAAATGAGTCTTTAAAAAGGATGTATCAGCAAACACGTGAATTTACGAGACAAATCTTTTTCGATGGATATGATATCATTTTAGCCGAAAGTCAACAGACTTCTCCTCAAGAGATGGACCCATTCCTCACTCCTCTTGAACAAAGACTTTGGATAGAAATGCTCGAAAGGCGGGATGCGAAAGCCATTAGGAACTGGATTGAGCGTGAATTCCTTACTTTTGAACGACCATACCCCGACCCGGAAATCGTTCGTATCCGCCTTACAAGTGTACTCGCACAGATTCGTAGGCATATGAAATCATACAACTTGCAAAATGCTTCTCTAGAAGCAATATACTATGATGTATTTCAGCAAATTGTACATAAACCTGTCATCCATCAAATAGTAAAAGAGCTGCATGCGTTCACCACCCATATGCTTCTGCAGGATCATGGACGATTACAGGAAGGGGCACGCACACTTAGCGAAAAAGCAAGGGAGCTGATTGAGTCCAACTATTGGGACGCCCAGTGGAATCTAGCGAGTTGTGCAGATACTCTGCGTATCAATAAAAGCACACTCAGCCGTCGTTTTGCGGCAGAATCCGGCGAGTCTTTTCGAAATACTCTGCATCAAGTTCGAATTAGGGAAGCTAAACGTTTATTAAAGGAAACGGATTTATCATTGGAGGAAATCTCACAATTAGCCGGCTATTCACATCAAACTTATTTCAATGCCAAATTCAAACTGCTTGAAGAGTGTACACCATCAGCATATCGGTCTGGATTATAAAAAAGGACGATTCAATAAATGAATCGTCCTTTTTTATTTATTTCATAATCATGTAATTATTGAAATTATTCATAAAAAAATAAAGT
>NZ_JBHTYI010000033.1:0-50412 GCF_043656335.1 Peribacillus sp. NPDC056705
ACAAGAACAAGGAGAAGAAAAAGGAAACGGAAAAGTAAAAGGAAAAGGAAAAGAACAAGAACAAGGAGAAGAAAAAGGAAACGGAAAAGGAAAAGAACACGGAAAAGAACAAGAACAAGGAGAAGAAAAAGGAAACGGAAAAGGAAAAGGACACGGAAAAGAACAAGAACAAGGAGAAGAAAAAGGAAACGGAAAAGGAAAAGGAAACGGAAAAGAACAAGAACAAGGAGAAGAAAGAGGAAAAGAAAGAGGAAAAGAAAGAGGAAAAGAACAAGAACAAGAACAAGAACAAGGAAAAGGAAAAGGAAAAGGAAAAGGAAAAGAAAAAGAACAAGAAAAAGAAAAAATGAATCAAGTAAGTAAAACTAAAAAAAAGTTACGAGAAAACAAGGCTGGATGCCCAATAGTTGTTAGATAAAGGGAGTGCCATGGGTTATATTGAGGATTTACGAAGCTTGTAGGGAAATGCAAGTGATTTTAATATGGGCAATAGCATTAATATTCAATCCACTTGTACAGATTTCATTACAATTTCGAACAGATACAAAAGTATAGAGATTACCACCAAAAGATATGGATTCTGATATTATAAAAGAAATTTGTGATTTTTCCAGATTTCGCAACTGGATTTTTGCGAAACCAGCCGTATTTTCGCTCTTCTTAAAAAAGCAGTAATGAAGCATAAATGACCTCTTTCCAAAGTATTGGTTGGGAATATGAATAAATCGTAACCAACAGCTTTGGAGGGAGGAGATTTGCCGATTCTACAACTCGTTGCAAAAGAGGTACTAAAGGAAGATAAAAAAATGATATCGGAATGGATGCTATAGGAACGATGGCTTTTTAGATTTCATACTCAATTGGTCTCCAACAATATGTATAAGATCAAGGAGTAAAGAAATGTCAAACAACGCAAAGTTGGAAGGAGCTGTATTTTAATGAGCTGGAAGCATTCGTATACTATTTGGACAAGTTACCCCCATTTAAATCATGAAATGCGTTTATTGCTTGAAGAAATGAAGGATGATGAAATAGTACTTGAAGACGCCTTTTATAAAAATTTGGAATTTGGGACGGGTGGTATGCGAGGGGAAATGGGTCCAGGTACTAATAGGATGAACATTTATACAGTGCGAAAAGCGACTAAAGGACTTGCTGAGTATATTCAATCGTTTGGAAACGAGGCAAAATCGAGAGGAGTCGTAATTGCTTACGATTCAAGACATAAGTCTCCCGAATTTGCATTGGAAGCAGCCAGGACTTTGGCAACAATGGGAATTAAAGCTTATTTATTTGATGAATTACGTCCTACCCCCCAGCTCTCTTTTTCCGTACGTAAGCTGGGTGCATTTGCCGGTATCGTCATTACAGCAAGCCATAATCCCCCTGAATATAATGGGTATAAAGTGTACGGATCAGACGGGGCACAGCTACCTCCTGAAGCGGCGGATCAAGTCATTAATTACGTGAACGCGATTGAAAGTGAGCTTTCCATTGTAGTTGAGGAAGAAGAAATCCTAGAGGACAGAGGACTCATTCAAATCATCGGGGAGGAGCTGGATACTGCTTATAATGAGCAATTGCTCACTATTCCGGAAAATCCAACGTTAGCAGATGAGATCGATGTAAAGCTCGTGTTTACACCGCTTCATGGTACAGCCAATCAATCAGTAAAACGTGCTTTGCATGATTTAGGATATCGAAATGTCCATATTGTTAAAGAACAGGAAATGCCCGATGCTAACTTTCCTACCGTTAAAGTCCCTAATCCAGAGGAACATGCTGCTTTTGAATTGGCCATTGAGCTTGGAAACCGCGTCGACGCTGATTTATTGATTGCCACCGACCCGGATTCGGATAGGCTCGGTATTAGCGTGAAAAATAATGCTGGAGAGTATGTCGTATTAACAGGCAACCAAACCGGCGCTCTCTTTTTGGATTATTTAATTTCACAAAAACAAAAGAAAGGGACTCTTGCTGGAAATGGAGTCGTATTAAAGACCATCGTGACTTCAGAAATAGGAAGGGCGATTTCGGAGCAAAATGGTTTAAAAACAGTAGATGTTTTAACTGGATTTAAATTCATTGCTGAAAAAATCAATGAATACCACACAAGTGGAGAACATTCTTTCCTGTTTGGCTATGAAGAAAGCTATGGATATCTAATCAAAGATTTTGCTCGAGATAAGGATGCCATACAGGCTACCATTCTGGCAGTGGATGTCTGTGCCTATTACAAAAAGCAAGGCAAAACGATGTATGAAGGTTTAATGGATGTGTTCGATAAATATGGATATTACTTGGAAGGTTTGCAATCGTTAACTTTAAAAGGGATTGAAGGTGCAAGACAAATTGAAGCGATTCTAAATGAATTCCGTGAAAATCCACCAGATCGAATTTCTGATCTTCAAGTATTGGTTCAAGAGGATTATCTAAGCAGGAAAAAATACATGTTTGCGTCAAATAGGGAAGAGGCAATCAAGCTCCCAAAATCGAACGTATTAAAATACTTTCTTGAAGATGGCACATGGATATGTTTACGACCTTCGGGAACAGAGCCTAAAATTAAATTTTATTTCGGTGTTAAAGGCAGCTCGATGAAGGAAGCGAAAGGGAAATTATCCATCGTTATGAAAGACTTTATGAGAAGTATCAATGAAATGCTTTAAAGATGGACTCTCATTCAGAGGGTCTCCTTAAAAAACTGGGGTTCGCATTCATTAAGTAAAGAAATGCGGACCCCTTTTTGTCTATCATTAGATTAGTACTGCATTCTAAATCTAGCACCACAGCCTTCCGGAGTCATAATTACCCTACTGGAAATCAAGATTCCCGGTAGGTCGTCCTTAGGCCTTCGGCGTTGAATAGGGTCCATATCCCAACATGGGTTGGGTTTGAGGTTGTGCGTGGTAGGGTATAAGGGGCTGATGTTGATATTTATCACTATTCGACACTAATTGGAATATTGAGCATATAATATACTATTCCAATCCAATTCTCCAAATCCCCCTATTTAGTAGCCTTGCTGATACCGTATGACGTTACGTAGTACAGTTGTACAGGCCCAAGGGTGGGCCTTATGAAAGGTGCTGAATGGGAGGGTTTTTAAAAGGTTCCTTATTTGCGCTTTTGGTGAGACCATCCCCGAAGAGATAAGTCAAATAAGAAAATAACCTTTAAAGAAGAAGTCATAAAACATAAAACGAGAACATTTAACATCATACATAAAATCGACATTCAAACAAAAGAAACTCCTCATATTTAACTCTGTCATATTATTGTTATAAAGATATATTTTAAGCGTGCATACCCCGACTGGTTCCTTCCTGGAGACTTGCCGAAATTACTAATGTTTCTTACCGAGTGGTGATGCACATTGCCCTTTTTACTCTCTACGGAGCCTAATTTGATATTTGATCAAGCACCTTTTTAATATAAATAGTAATCCACTCAGCATCCAAGACTTCTATTTTTAGATCAGGGACTCCTTTCATGTGCCGAGCGTAAACAACTAAAAATTCCTTTTCGCAAGCTTTAATTAAGTTCATGAAAGGCTTCTAAAACTACGGCTGTGCTTTATATTATTGCTGTGATGATTGAAAACAGCGCATTAAACGTAAAATCATGAAATAAGTATTAGAAGTGAAACGGTTCTTTGTTAATTATTTTTTTCATCTTCTATTCGTTTTATCTCCAACTTTCTTCCTTTTTATTATTAGGGAATAGACGTTTTTTCAAAAAAAAAATTTCAATCTAATGAACTTTTTTTAAGACCTTAAATTTCTTTCCTGCTTATAAAAATATTCGAAGGTGAGTGAACATGAAAAATATATTAAAAAGAAAAATGATAAAAATAATTAGTGGAAACAAGGAAAGTAGATTAACCGTTCAAGTTGCTGATACTCAAAGAAAAAGAGAAATGGGCTTAATGTTTGTTGGGAAATTACCCGAAAATGAAGGGATGTTATTTGTGTTTTCAGAAGAAGTATATGGTGGATTTTGGATGAAAAACACATTAATTCCTTTATCAATTGCTTTTCTTGACCCAGCTGGGGAAATTCTAAAAATACTTGATATGGAGCCTTGTAAAGAGTATATATGCCCTACCTATGATCCAGAAATAGTATATCATTATGCAATTGAAGTGAATCTTGGATGGTTTGAAAAGAACCATATTAAAGTAGGGGATTATGTTAAGCTTGGTTGAATCATATTTTTTAAAATAATATCATTCAATCGAATACGGTTAAGAGCATGTTTTGGATCAATCTTTTTTCAAAACATGCTCTATCAAGATATTTTGTATTAATTTGATGCCACTTTGCGTCAAAACCACAATAACACTTCTCGTTTATTATGCCCTTGCACGTACCAGAGGATGCATACCAAGGCGCAGATAACTTCTCTCTTATGCTAGTTTTTTTTGTTTTTGGTCTAAGCGATGACTTAGGAAAGTTAGAAGACTTGCAAAGATAGCAACCAACCCACCTACCAATGTAACATTCATCAAATTTCCCTGATGGTAAACAACTCCGCCTAATGCAGAACCAACGGCTATACCGACATTGCTTGCTACTGGCATCAGTGAAGCAGCTAGTCCTGTAGCTTTTGGTTGATAAATGCCAGCTAGATCTATCAAATAAAGCTGGGTAGATGTTGTTAAAAGGATCGCCATTAATGACATTAAGCTAATATTAACCAATCCAAAGATTAAGTTATTTGTGGTCCAATATAAACTGACTAGAACAATCGCTTGAACGAGAAAAACAAACCGGAGACGTCCGATAGCATTGTGGCTGGCAATTTTACCAGCAAGAATGTTGCTGAAAATGGAAATAAACCCGTAGCCAAACAAGATTAGACTGATTGAACTACTTGGTGCTTCCATTCCTTTCAGGATCGGAACAAGATACGTATAAACGGCATACGTTGCACCAAATCCAAGAGACGGAATGAAAAAAGCCATTAAGATTCTTGGGTGTGTTAACAAAGAAAATTGCTCACGCATTGAACTGCGAAATGTACTGTGCATAGTAGGCAAAATCAAGAAAGATGCCAAAAACGCAATTCCACCGAGAAAAGTCGTTAAAAGAAAGGTCGCATTCCAGTCGTACCAATCAGCGATCACAGTGCCTATTGGTACTCCAATTACATTTGCAAGAGTAAAACCACCGAAAACAAATGATATAGCTAGTCCACGTTTCGCGATTGGCATGGTTTCACTTGCTACAATCATGGCAAGTGAAATTAAAACTCCTGTTACGATCGCTGTCATCATCCGAAGAGCAAGCAGCATGATGAAGTTCGCCGATATTACGCACAAAGCATTCAGGATAATGAACGAACCTATCAAAAACAACATCCATTTACGTTTTGGAAAATGGCTTGTTGCCGACATCACGAGTGGTGTCGCAATGGCAAAGGTAATGGCAAACGCAGAAACGAGTGTACCTGCTTTTGCATTTGTAATATTTAGACTCGAGGAAATATCGGTTAAGATCCCGATGATAACAAATTCGCTTGTCCCGAGAACAAATGTTAATAAAGTAAGTGTTAAGATGAGTAACCAATGTCGCTTGGATAATTCTGTGTCGTGCATAAATACCTCTTTTCTTAGATGAATGTAAATGTGTCACAGGGGAGATAAACAATTTAACTATCATATCATAAAAAATATCTTTGAGGAAAACCCTTGCTTGGTTATCGTTTATTATTTCTTGCTAAAAGGCTTGTACCTGAATCATTCACTTATTTTACCGTAACCTGTTTTGTAATAGGACAAAATATTATAATTCAAATCATAAGATCTTGATGGTAATGAAAAAAAGTAAAAAACTCAAACGGGAACGATGGAAAAGAAAGTTAAGGATAATTAGAAGAGGAAAGCTGTCAAAAATACCTTGGTAGGAGGCCATGTAAGATTTGATGCTAAAGTCCATAATACTTACTTTAAACATCAAGGATGGAAGGATGATAAATGTGAAGTGTATTGTCATTAATGGTTAATCCAATTCGAGAAATTCTGGTGCTAAGCTAATTTCAAACACCTTTTAAAAACGGAATTAGGTATGTAACCTATAAAATAACCGAACCGGAACTTATTATTCACTTTGTTTTTTACCCGAATTACATGAAAGTTTCATGTTACTATCGGTATTAATTCGGGGTATATTTCTTCTTTCTGATCTCATACTAAAGATAAGAAGGAGGGGTATCCATGGCAAAACGGACAAAGAAAAATGATGCAGACCAAAAGAACAAACAAGGATACAATTCAAGCAAAACAGATTCTGAATTCTCTAAAGAATTTGGCAGTGCAAACGCTAATCAAGCACATAAAAATAAAGCAAAAAAAGAAAAAGCATCTAAAAATCAAGGTGAGTGGAAAGGCATGCATTAATTAATACTTGCCAGACCCCGACTCAAGATAAGTGAAGACTGCACAGGGTCAATGGCTGGAGGCTTTTCATGCTTCTAACGGTTTACTGAACTTTATGTAAAGGGGCAATTTAGATGACTCAATCTAAGCGACAAGAAGAACGCCAATGGAAAGATCGTAAACAATCGCAGAATCCACATGGTAAGGTTAAATCATTTGAACAATTAGCTGAAGGCATGGGCAAAAATGAAACTGAAACTAAGTAAAACGGCTTAACAATCAGAGGCTAGCCCAAAGGCGCAGAGCCCAACATAATAGTGGGGTCACTTCCTTGGGGGGGACCCCCTTCTTGTCGTTTTTAAAAATGTAATCTTTATGAAAAAGCATAATGTCTTCGTAGTGGACAACATTAAACATTTTATGGTAATTGATATATTTTTTGGTTAAAATGGTTTAGAGGTGATTTTGTTTTGGAATACACAAGTTTGTTCATCATGCTGGCAATTATCTTTTTAATAGTAATGACCAATAGTTTTTTATTTTGGTGGATAAAAACTACAATAGTAGCTTATTATTCTGTAATTTCTTATATCTTTATAAAAACTAAAAACAAAATTGATAGACAATATGAGAATATCCTCCCTGTACCAGATACATATTGGGATAAAAATTCAGGCTGGGTTGACACGATGGCTGGATATTATTTCTGGCCTTTGGCAGTAATTCTCCTTTTTATTTATTACAAATGGTATAGAAGTGTACAAAGCAAAACAGCTAAAGGATTGATTGTTGTTAGCTTCATTCCATCAACTGCCATTTTTTTATTTATTACTTTTTTATTCGGGTTTGGCTACGGGTACAGACCATAAGGATAGTGCTTGTTTATTACATAGTTTGTGTCAACTTTCAATAGGTCTTAAGCAAGTAACGAGTGTGTTTGCGACATAATAAGGCTGTCATTTGGCGGCCTAAGGTATGATTAATAAATCAAATTCAAAATAAGAAAGAAAAAGAATGCTAGGGGTATTTTGGGTATTTTGTATTTTTTACACACTTTATGTATAAAATTGTAATCATAATGTAAAATTAGGTAAATATGTTTGTCACTTAAAGCTGATAAAATTAAAAAAAAAGGATTTTATCGGGGGAGAAAATGAAAAAAATTATAGCATCTTTTTTAGTGTCAGGATTGTTACTATCAAATCCGTTGGTTAGTAATGCTGCATTGGGCGATCGGACGTTAAAAAGTGGAATGACCCATACCGAAGTAAAACAATTACAAGAGGTATTAAAGAAAAAAGAATATTTTAAGAGTAAGAATACAACTACATATTTTGGCACGGTTACTAAAAGTGCAGTTGTAAGGTTCCAAAAAAATAAAGGTTTAAAAGCTGATGGTATTGTAGGTCCGAATACATATAAAGCATTGGGTGTAAAAAAGCAGACATCCACCGTAGCTAATGTGAATAAAGCAAGCAATAAATCTTCTGCGATAATGAAAGAAGCAAAAAAACATTTGAATGTACGGTATGTATGGGGGGGAACTACGCCTAAAGGTTTTGATTGCAGCGGATTTCTAAAATACGTTTTCGAAAAAAGCGCAGATGTCACTTTACCAAGAACGGTATCTGAAATTTATAAAAAGGGGACAAAGGTTTCCAAACTACAAGCTGGAGATTTGGTCTTTTACGAGACTTATAAAACTGGCGCCTCACATGCTGGTATTTATATAGGGGGTAATCAATTCATCCACAGCTCATCATCAAATGGCGTTAGCATTACCTCCATGGATAATAGCTATTGGAAAAAAAGATATTTAGGAGCAAAAAGAATGTAATAGAGAAAGTTGCCAGTCCTTTTTTTGAGGCTGGCTTTTATTTTTTTAAATTGCTCTACAAGTAGATTATGCTACCGAGAAGTCCTATGTGAACTTTTTCAATCAAATAAGGATGCTAGCATTAAACCCCACAATCCATACTATGCATCAAGTAATGTGGACCAAGTCCTCCAAATGTTCAATAAGATTTTTCATTGTTATCATGGGGGGATCTATCATCTTAAATTGAAAAATAAAAAGACGAGTTGTCTCGCTACCCATTCCTTATGAAACTGTTGATTTATGTTCTAATGTTGATCATGACTTTAACCGATTCCTCTTTTCAATTATTTACTAGAAAAAACGGGTTAACAAGTTTTCATCTTGGATTATTTACAAACTTTTAAAAAGCTTTAATAATCTGCATCAATCTTTTTATGACAAAATCCTCATTATTTTCTCGACTTTGAATCCATGCCATCAATTTCCTCTTATGCATGTTGTAAATGTGGTAATAACCTCCACTTTTTGTGTATTAACCGTGACTTTTAGCTTGTTTTTCAGGCAAAGATATAAAATCACAAACAATTAACAGAACATTTAAAAAGGTTTGTTAATTTCGAGGGGGGAGTTTGCTTTAAGGAATATAGCATCCCTCAAAAAATTTTTGGAGGTAATGTTAATGATATCTAGCAATAGCGGTTTAAACAGACGTAATTTCTTAAAAGTTGGTGGAATGAGCACTTTAGCATTAACACTTGGTTCAACTGGGGTATTTTCACTTGCGGGAACTACAAAAGGGTTTGCAGTGGAATCTAGCAATCCAACAAGCGGTTTTGGTGGATATGGCCCGCTAGTAAAGGATCCAAATGGAATTCTTGATCTTCCAAGGGGATTTCATTACACAATGCTTTCTCGAACTGGTGATGTCATGCCTAATGGTGACCTTGTCCCTTCTGCTCACGATGGAATGGCTGCATATAAAGGAGAGAAGGGGACAACCATACTTGTAAGAAACCATGAAAATGGGACAAATTCTGATTACCCTGTAAATGGAAAAAAACCGTGGAGTTCTGGTGCTGCGGGTGGCACAACCACATTAATCGTTGGACAAAATAATAAAGTCATTGATCAGTATGTATCGAGTTCAGGTACAATCCGTAACTGTGCAGGTGGAGCTACGACTTGGGGTACCTGGTTAACAATGGAGGAAACCCGTGATATGGGACATGGCTTTGTATTTGAAGTAAATCCGCTTGATCCTGAAAACGAAATATCAAGTACACCAATCCGTGATATGGGTTATTTCTCTCACGAAGCTGGGCATGTTGACCCTTCAACAGGGATTTGGTATTTAACGGAAGACGCAAGTCCAAGCTTCTTGTATCGTTTTACACCACATGACCGTAGTCAAAAACTAGGTTCTCTTCAAAAGGGCGGTACACTTGAAGCAGCAGCGATTGATGAATTACCAGCTGCAGCTGCAAGTCAATTTAGTACTAGACAAAAATTCGGGATTGTTTGGAAAAAATTAAACCCTGAAATCGCACAGCAAGACGCTAAGGAAAAAGGCTGTATTCAGTTTAGCCGCTTAGAAGGGGCTTATTTTTCTGAAGGCACTTTATGGTTTGATGATACAAGTGCAGGTTCAGCGCGTCTTGGCCGTGTTTATCGCTACACGCCAGCGACAAACACTTTAGAACTATTCTATGAGTCTACGGATAAAAATGATTTAGAAGCACCAGATAACATTACAATCACTCCTTGGGGAGATCTATGGATCGCCGAAGATGGTGGCGGTAATGATCGTATTGTCGGATTGACTCCTGAAGGACATATTTATACTTTCGCTGAAAATATGATGAACGGTTCTGAATTTGCTGGCCCTACATTTTCTCCGGATGGAAATACTTTCTTTGTAAATATGCAAACACCAGGTATCACCTTTGCGATTTGGGGACCATTTGCACGCAGAAATTCTACCCGTAGAAGAGCTATGAACCAGGCCCTGCCGCCAGCAAGTCTTGCTCCTGTTGTTTCGGATAAACTTACTGCAGTTGCAGATGAACAAGGCATGTCTATATTGGAAGCAGCGGCTTTAGAGCGCCATGGTATGCCAATTTTATAATTTATCATCGCATTTTGATTACGAACAAACCATCATGGTTTAGGAGGTGAGAAGATTGTTATCTAGTATCGGCGTTCCCGGCCTAATTCTCATTCTAGTCATTGCGTTAATCATTTTTGGTCCTTCTAAATTACCGGAAATCGGAAGTGCTTTCGGGAAAACTTTAAATGAATTTAAAAAAGCAACAAATGATTTGATCAGCAATGACAAAGAAGCAAAAACTAACTCTGAAGAAAAAACGAAACTAGTTGCACTTGATAAAACCGAAAAGACTGGAAACTAAATAACTTGTGTCTACAATTTAATAGAGTAATTGCTTGGAGGAAATAGGATGAATAAAATGGGAATGAAGTTATTGACGGGCTGCTTTTCGCTGGCGATGGTTGCTGCTTTTGTCGGAAAGCCCTTAACAGCAGTTGCGGAGGAAAAGCTCAAGGAGGGAGAGAAGTTTGAACTCACCATTCTCCAGACGAATGACTTTCATGGTCATTTGGATGACATCGTCACGCTGGTTGATGGAACCATTCATCACAATTCAATTGCGAAGTATGCCACCATCATTGAAAATGTGCGCAATGAAGAGAAGAATCTGCTTCTGGTCGATGGCGGGGATATCTTCCTGCGCGGCGAGTTTCAGGCGGGTCAAGGAGAGTTGGAAACGTCGCTTTTGAAAGCTTTGGACTATGATGCAATGGTTCTCGGAAACAACGATTTCCGCGTTTACCCTGCCGGAGAGGGCACACAGGAAAGCCGTTATGAACAGTTAAAGAATTATCACCGCAACATGAATTTCCCCATCCTTACTGGTAATGTCATTGACCGGGAAACAGGAAAGTACATTCAGAATGTCAAGCCTTGGAAGAGTTTTTCTTTCAATGGCGTTAAAGTCGGCATGATCGGCCTTACTTCGATGAAGCCGGAAATTCGAGGTTGGAATGATGTTGCAGACTTCGATTTCATCGAACCGGTAGAAGCGTTGAATGAGTTGCTTCCTGAAGTGAGTGAAAAGTCCGACATTAATATAGTCCTTTCGCATGCTGGAAACACTGAAGACCACAAGTTGGCTCAGGTTCCAGGAGTTTCAGCGGTAATCGGCGCAGATACACACAAGGTCACCGAAACGCCCGAATACGAATTCAATGGAGAGGTGATGGTGCCAATTACTCAAGCCGGCGGAGAACAAGAACATTATTTGGGACGCTTGGATTTGACTTTTGAAGTTGTTGACGGGAAAATGACGTTGGTTGAATCCGATGGATTCCTCTACGACGTCACAAATGTCCGAGCCGATCCGGAGATACAAGAGATTATAGATGAATATCGTTCAGAGTTGAATGCACGATAATCCAAATGAAGTCTTCATAATGCTTTGTCGTTTCTTTAGTAATTATGCAGTATGAATGCAAGAGGTTGTGCAGAAAGTCGGTGAAAACTAACGACTGCCGGCCTTTTTTTGCGCATTACCGCCCTTTTCACGGAGAACGTCGAACTTAGTGTAGATTTTATCTGAGTCGTTTAGCTTAATTCCGCTCCTTTTTTATAAAAAGGAGGGATAGATAACTAAGCATTTGTTATGCCATTGAGATTGCGAAGGATTTGTACTTAACTACGATGAATAATTTATTGATATCCATAAACAACCAATAATATTTTGCCCGCTGATGGTCATAATAAATAAAGAATAAGGGGCTAGTGATTTACGTGTGATTCATATCATATAGTAAATGAGGTGTCAGTTAAAGACGTTTAACTTAACTACTGGAAGCTTCATTAAAAATCGTTTCGAGCAAGGAGATGGTTCGCTTGCACGTAAAAGCAGAAAACTCATTCAATAATTGTCAATTATGCTTTGAAAGTTGATAAAACTTTTAAGATATAGGGGATGGTTGCTTTGGATGGTAAACTCTAGTCAGATACCGGTATTTACTCTATTGTAGATGAGGTGTTTATCGCAGAGAATTTATGCTGATTCGAAATGAAGCAAACCCCTTTTTCAGACAGGGTGCAACATTCAGTTGCATCCTGTTTTTATGTGTGTTCTTTCCTTGTTATCACTAGCGTGAGCATTTTATTTAAATCCTATTTACTTACCGTTACGGTATAAAGTAAAAAAAGAACCCAAAAAGGAAAAGCATAAAGGTAACAAGATGATAAAAATTTAATACACTATTATCGGAGAAGACCTAAATCAAACAAAAAGGATGGGATCCTGATGGTTGATGAAAATAAGCAAAAAAACAAACGGGAACAATGGAAAAAGAAAGTCATGGATAACCTGAAGAGGGAAACGGTCAAAAATATCATAGCAATAACGGGAGACCTAGCAAGATTAGATGCTAAAGTCAATAATACTTACACTGTATACATCAAAGATGGAAGGATGATAAAGCAACCTAAAAACGGGAAGTGTGTTGTCATTAATGGAAAAGTCCAAGATTAAAATTTGTGAAGGAATAGAGAATATATATTATAGAGGCGGAGGTATATAGCGGTCGGATTACAGTAAATGGTGCATGGCCATAACAAAGTTCATAGTGCAAAGGTGCAAGGAAAGATTTCAGGAGCCTTTTATGAGCTCTAATTTGATAAGATTTGGTACATTTGAGATGTACGGCCGAGCAAATCGTACTTGAAACCCACATACAGGGGAAGAAATACAAATTACTGATCCAAAAGTTTACTGCTTCTAAACATCTGATAAGGTAAAGATGCGGTTTAATGAAAAAGTAGTATAGCGTAAAAAAATACTCTGGATGAGATATACTCCAGAGTACTTTTTTATGTAAAGTTTAGGTTATATACTTTCGCACCTGTTTTTACATAGTTTAGTGCTATGGGTAAATGTAAAACACTTATATCAGTAGCCAGGGCAAAACGTACGGGTGCGTGGGACATGATTTCATGAAGAAAACTTTCCGCCCCCTACTTGTAGAAACATGTTGTAGGTTTGTTGAAATTAGATATCGTATAACAAGCGAAGCTATGAAACTACAGGGAGGGACAGGGGTACTGGTTAATAAGCGGAGGAGAAACAAAGGTTTTGACATCCTATAGCTGGTTTATTACTTTAACAGCCTGTTAAAGCCCCCATTTTAATAGGAAATAAAAAAGAATTTTTGCTAAATTAATAAAAATATATTCCGAAAATGACCTCGACAGAATAAATGATAAAACCATATTCAAAGCAGTTAAGTAATAAATAAACAAGATTTAAAATGGAAAAAAATAGATTTTTAAAAGGGAATTCAATACTTTTGTTGAACAAGAATATTGTGGGTCATTTTAACCGTTTGATATTTGCGATTGTAACCGTTTACAACGAGATATATAACTTGATCATGTTAGTGGATTATACGTACAAAATCGTTTGAGAATGGAGGTTAACCCATGGTTAGCACGATGGAGATAAATAAGCATGATTCTCGTTCCTTCCTAACGGAAGAACACTTATTATTTAAACAATCACTTCGTGAATTTCTCGCCAAGGAGGCTGTCCCTTTTTATGATCAATGGGAAAAGGAGGGGGAAATACCTTCCTCATTTTGGAAAAAGTTTGGAGATAATGGATTTTTATGTCCGTGGCTTGATGTGGACTTCGGTGGAATAGGAGCAGATTTTGGATATTCAGTTGTGCTGGCAGAGGAATTGGAAATGGTTGGATCAGCGTTAGGAGGAATTTCCATTCATTCTGATGTTGTAGCCCCTTATATTGCCTCATTCGGAACAATAGATCAGAAACAAAGATATTTACCGAAATTCATTACAGGTGAATTGATTTCAGCTTTTGCATGGCTAGAGCCGGGAATGGGTTCGGAATTAAGTGATATCCAAACAACAGCGATTAGGAAAGATGGGTATTATATTGTCAATGGAGCCAAAGAGTTTGTCACAAATGGCTTTAAGGCCGACTTCATGATTGTGGCATGCAAAACTGATCGTAATGCTGTTCATTCCCAGGGCGGGATCAGCTTGCTGATCATTGATAAAGATACACCAGGTTTTTCACGGGGAAGGAAGCTTGGTAAAACAGGACAGGGATGCTTAGACACAGCCGAACTATTTTTCGATGATGCTTCAGTTCCTGTTGGCAACCTCCTTGGGGAGGAAGGGGAGGGTCTCTCATATATCATGCAAAAACTGCAGCAGGAAAGACTAATGTGTGCGATTGGGTCTTTAATGGCGGCGGAAGAAATGCTTCACTTAACGATGGATTTTATAAGAGGACGAAAAGCATTTGATAAGAAAATAAGTAAATATAAAAATGCACAGTTTACCATTGCTGAAATAGCGACAGATATTCATCTGGGAAGAACATTTGTTGATGGTTTGATCTGTAAACATATGACTGGGGCGAATATCATAGCTGAAGTATCGATGGCTAAATATTGGATAACGGAGATGTCTAAGCGAATATCTGAAAAGTGCATGCAATTACATGATGGCTACGGAAATATAGGAGACGATAAAATTGCCCAGCGTCACCGGGATATTCCTTTGACAACTTTCTTTACAGGGACAGATGAAACCGTAAAAACCCTTATTGCTAAAAATATTGGATTTTAATTCATCTTTAATTTTATATATCTTTTAACTACCTCATTTTAATTGAGGTAGTTTTTTTCATTTATTCAAGATAATTCCAATGAACTAGTTTTTTTAAAATAATAGGTTTAACCAGTTTGCTAAATGGGTAGAAGAGACTGTGCAAATGAAAAATTAATATATTTGTAAAATTTGTAATTGTATGCGACTGATGGAGGTGCTTGTTATGTTAAAAATCGAAAATGTATCGAAAATCTATAAGGGAGGAAAGAAAGCCGTAAAAAATATATCATTGGATATTAATAAAGGGGAGTTCATTTGTTTTATTGGTCCGAGTGGATGCGGTAAGACAACGACAATGAAAATGATTAACCGTCTTATCGAACCGTCGGAAGGCAAGATACTTATTAATGATGAAAATATACTGGATAAAGATCCAGTCGAGCTAAGAAGACAGATCGGTTACGTTATCCAGCAAATCGGACTTTTCCCTCACATGACGATTCTTGAAAATATCACCCTCGTTCCAAAGCTTCTCAAGTGGAATGAACAGAAGAAAAAGGAACGCGCACTGGAATTGCTTCAGCTTGTTGATATGGGTCCTGAATACTTGGAAAGGTATCCCTACGAATTGAGCGGCGGGCAGCAACAAAGGATAGGCGTTCTCAGAGCACTAGCTTCAAATCCTCCACTCATTTTAATGGATGAACCTTTTGGCGCCCTAGATCCAATCACCCGCGATGCCCTTCAGGAGGAATTTAAAAATCTACAGCGCACACTTGATAAAACAATTGTTTTTGTTACCCATGATATGGATGAGGCCATTAAACTAGCCGACAGGATCGTCATCTTAAAAGCTGGTGAAATCGTCCAAGTGGGAACACCGGATGAAATCCTCAGAAACCCTGCCAATGAGTTTGTGGAAGAATTCATCGGCAAAGATCGCCTGCTTCAAACAAGACCGAATGTTGAGTTGGTTGAACAGATCATGAGTCGAAACCCAATATCCATTACAGAGGAAAAATCGCTTACAGATGCAATTACGATCATGCGCGAGAAACGGGTAGATTCTTTACTTGTGGTCGATGAGCAAAATGTGTTGAAAGGGTTCGTGGATGTTGAAACGATCAGTGAATATCGTAAAAAGGCTAAATATATCAGTGAAGTAATCAATACTGAAGTCTATTCAGTGAAACAGGATACTTTAATCCGTGATTCCGTTCAGAAGATTTTAAAACGAGGATTCAAATACGTGCCGGTAGTTGACCACAATAAACATTTGGTCGGGATCGTCACCAGGGCTACATTGGTGGACATCGTATATGACAGTATCTGGGGAGAAGAAGAAAATCTAATGGAAGAAATGGCAGAAATGATTTAGGAGGTGAATGAGATGGTAACTTTGCTCGATTTTTTACAAACGAACTGGCAAGAATTGGTTTACAAGGCATGGGAGCACTTATATATATCCTTGATCGCTGTTTTCCTTGGAATAATAATTGCCGTACCACTAGGGATCATGTTGACGCGAATGAAAAGGACCTCTTCAATAATAATTGGAATGGCAAACATTATGCAGACATTGCCGAGCTTAGCGGTTCTAGCCTTTTTCATTCCTTTCCTCGGGGTTGGGAAAACACCCGCAATCATTGCGTTATTTTTCTATTCCGTTTTACCCATTCTCAGAAATACATACACAGGCATTAAAGGCGTAAATGAAAATCTTCTGGAATCCGGACGCGGAATCGGGATGACAAGCTGGGAGAGAATTCGTCTGGTTGAATTCCCGCTTGCACTTTCCGTCATTATGGCTGGCATCCGGACGGCTTCCGTCTATTTAATTGGATGGGCCACCTTAGCTTCCTTTATTGGAGGCGGGGGACTTGGAGATTACATTTTTATCGGTTTGAATTTATACCAAACAGAATATATCATCGCAGGTGCAGTTCCGGTAATCATCATGGCTATCCTGGTGGATTATGTATTCTCGATCATTGAACGAAAAGTCGTACCAAAAGGTTTGAAAGGTATGAAGGAAGCTGCTTGAGGAGGATTACCATGTATAAAAAAATGAGACGTACAATTTTCATGACCCTTTTAGTTTGTTCATTAGTGATCACCGGCTGCTCCTTGCCTGGTTTAGGGTCATCTTCTGAAACTACTGTAAAGATCGGTGCCCAAAGCATGACCGAATCCGAGATCTTGGCGAACATGATCGCTCAACTCCTTGAAAGGAATACGGAAGTTGATACGAAAATCATTAAAAATCTAGGTTCCAATTTCGTTCAGCAAAAGGCGATGGAAACCGGTGACATAGACATAGCCGCAACTCGATATACAGGGACTGATTTAACGAGTGTGCTGGGACAGGACATTGAAAAGGATCCAGTAAAGGCGATGGAAATCGTTCAAAGGGAATTCAAAAAACAATATGGGTTCAAATTTTTTGATTCTTACGGATTCGATAACACTTATGCCTTTACGATTTCAAATGAATTGGCAGAGGAAAAGGGGTATCAGAAAATATCGGATCTGGAAAAGGATGCAGATAATTTAAGGTTAGGTGTAGACAGTGCTTGGCTGAAAAGAAAAGGCGATGGTTATAAAGGGTTCGTCGATACATATGGATTGGAATTTGGGGAAACGTATCCGATGCAGATTGGCTTGGTATACGATGCAGTCAAAAATGGTCAGATGGATATTGTCCTTGCATACTCCTCAGATGGAAGGATTAAGGTTAATGATTTGAAGCTTTTGGAAGATGATAAACAATATTTCCCTCCATATGACTGTTCACCGGTCGTTACCGAAGAATTATTGGAACGATATCCTGAAATTGAAGAAGAGCTAAACAAGTTAATTGGTGAAATCACTACTGAAACCATGCAGGAACTGAACTATGAAGTGGATGGGAACTTGAAGGAACCATCGGTCGTAGCATCGGAATTCCTTAAAGCACATAAATACTTTGAATAAATGGGAGGTGCACACTAATGGAAACCTTGCAACAGCTGGGAACTTATTATTCCCAAAATTGGATGTATGTACTTACTGAATTTTATCGCCACTTTTTAATGTCCGCCTATGGAGTTTTATTTGCAGCAATCGTAGCCATCCCGATAGGCATTTTCATCGCGAAACATAAGAAATTGAGCAATTGGGTATTTTCAATATCGAATGTGATACAAACCACACCAGCATTGGCTATGCTCGCTCTCCTGATGCTAGTAATGGGGTTAGGAACAAATACGGTTATCTTATCATTGTTTTTATATTCCTTACTGCCAATCTTGAGGAACACTTATGTCGGAATTACAAGTATCGATCATGCTTATTTAGAATCTGGCAAGGCAATGGGAATGACTAAGCTCCAGTTACTAAGAATGGTCGAACTGCCATTATCTCTGTCTGTCATCATGGCTGGCTTACGTACAGCGCTTGTCGTTGCAATTGGAGTAACCGCGGTCGGTACATTCGTAGGCGCAGGCGGACTGGGGGATATCATTGTCAGGGGTACGAACGCTTCAAATGGAACGGCAATCATACTTGCAGGAGCAATTCCGACGGCATTGATGGCCATTCTCTCAGATCTGATACTAGGCTGGCTTGAACGAATACTTTCACCGATAAAAAAGAAAAAAACGCATACTGCCTAAATCAAAAGAGCCATTGCATGTTAATGCAATGGCTCTTTCTTGGCCAGAAATGACAATTACCGATTGGAAGTCAGAAGCTCAGACTGGCAGACTTAGTTTTTTATTTCAGAAAAAGGGTAACTATAAGGGTAGTCGTAAAAAAATATAAGGGGAATCAATCATGAAACTTACACCAGAGCAACGTATTGAACTTCATGGCTTTAATAATCTTACGAAATCTTTAAGCTTTAATATGTATGATATATGTTATACAAAAACGAGGGAAGAGAGAGAGGCCTACCTGGATTATATCGATGAACAATATAATGCAGAGCGGCTTTCGAAGATCTTGCACAATGTTTCTGATTTAATAGGGGCACATGTTTTAAATACGGCCAAACAGGATTATGTCCCTCAAGGAGCAAGTGTAACAATACTTGTTTCAGAAGGTCCTGTCGTAGAAGTACCTACAGGAACTTATGAAGAATCACCAGGGCCTTTACCTGATAATGTGGTCATGCAACTGGATAAAAGCCATATTACCGTACATACATATCCTGAATTCCATCCGAATGAAGGCATTAGCACATTCAGGGCCGATATCGATGTCTCTACTTGTGGGGAAATATCACCTCTTAAAGCCCTTAATTATCTCATTCATTCCTTCGATACCGACATTATCACGATCGATTACCGAGTAAGAGGCTTTACGAGAGATAAAGATGGGCGGAAATTGTTCATTGATCACGATATTAATTCCATTCAAAACTATATTCCTGATGAAGTGAAGGGTTTATATGACATGATTGATGTGAATGTATACCAGGAAAATATATTCCATACAAAATGTAAGCTGAAAAGATTCGATATTAATAATTACCTATTCGGCTATACAGAGGAAAAACTGAATACAAAAGATAGGCAAGAAATTATAGAAAGGCTTCGAACGGAGATGGATGAAATTTTTTACGGTGCCAATATTCCGCATCCAATAGAAAAAAACAAGCATGCCGATTAAGGGATGCTTGTTTTAATCGAAAACTTAATTTAAATGGAAAACCTGAACTAATACATACCCCAGACAAGTCAATAATATAGAGCCGATCAGTCCAGCTATAAAAGGTTTACCGCCATATTTCCTAAAGGTTACGAGGTCAATATTCAATCCTAGTCCTGCCATGGCCATAGCCATGAGGATATAGGAAAGCATAACAAGTTTATCGGCTATGGTTTCAGGAACTGCACCTGTAGAATAAAGGGCACTCATTAACAAAAATCCAAAAATAAACCAAGGTATTTGAATGGACTTCCAGGAAAATCTCTTTCCGTTTTCTCTTGCTCGATCTTTCCAATTCATGATGAATCCGATTAAAATGGCAACGGGAATGAGCAGGGCCACCCTTGTCAATTTGACCACGACTGCCAAGTCGACTGCCTCATTTCCCCCTGGCGCCGCTGCAGCGATGACATGAGCGATTTCATGGAGTGTCGCACCCGAGAATATACCATATCCTTGATCGGATAACTCCAATAATGGATATAGGATTGTATAACCGAAAGTGAAGGTTGTACCTAAAACAGCAACCGTCGCCACGGCTATTGCTGTATCTTTTTCTTTTGCTTTTATTTGGGAGGAAATTGCCAAGATGGCAGCAGCGCCACAAATTCCCGTTCCGCAAGCTGTCAATATGCCTAGCTTTTTCTCCACTTTAAAAAGACGGGTCAATCCATAAACTACCAATATAGCAAATCCAAGACAAATGGCACCCACTGCAAATGTTTTCGGACCGGCATTAAATATATCCTTTAGGTTCAGGCGCATTCCCAATAAGATAATGCCCATTCTCAAAAGGACTTTACTTGAATAATTTGTCCCTGCAACGGTGTAAGCTGGGACTCCAATGATCGCTTTCCATACAACACCAATCAGTATCGCAATGACTAACTGTCCCATTATATGAAGGAATGGAAGCTCCGCTAAGTATTTTGCAGCAATGGCGATTATCAAAGTCAATGCTATTCCTTTTGTAAATCCAAGTTTTTTGGTTTCGACGTTTGTTTGTTCCAGTGTGATCACTCCATCTTTGTTGATGCCTTAACTTTAAATCTAAATTAAAAATAAGTGAAATATATTTTTGCTATTTCAAAGATTACCTTTACTTATGATAAAATGAAACACATAAATAAATGAGGGAGGCAGCCATGGATCCGTTAAAAGTATTCGTCACCGTAATCGAACAGAAAAACTTTTCAAGAGCAGGGGACATTCTGAACTTGTCGCAGCCGGGAGTCAGTCTTCACATAAGAAATCTGGAAAATGAGTTAGGGACGAAATTAATTTATCGTTCTCCCAAACAAGTACAAATAACAGAGCCGGGAAAAATTTTGTATAGACATGCTAAGCAAATGCTTGATCATTATGAGACAGCAATAAGAGAAATAAATGAATTTAATAACGTGGTTAGCGGAACGATGAAAATAGGTGCAAGCTTTACGATAGGGGAATACTACCTGCCAAAAGTTTTAGCGGAATTTTCGGCTCAATATCCGATGGTGGACATACAAATCATCATCTCGAATTCAAATGAAGTCATACAAGGAATACGTTCGAATAAGCTTGATATAGGCTTGATTGAAGGTGAAACGAATTATAAGGATATTGATGTCAGACCATTCATGAATGACGAGATGATTGTCGTCGTCCCCCCGGTTCATCCACTTTCACAAATGGATCTCATCGAGGGCGCATTGCTCCAAAACCAAACATGGGTGCTCAGGGAGCAAGGATCGGGAACCCGTACATATTCCGATAAACTTCTGAGTAGCCTGGAGTTAAATATAAAGAAAACGTTTATTTTCACCAGTATCCAAGGAGTGAAGGAAGCGGTGATGGCTGGGCTTGGCATTGCCCTGTTATCTCGATTGACTGTACAAAAAGAACTGAAGTCCAATGAATTGAAAACCTTTCATTTGAAAAATGAGCCCATTATAAGACCTTTTTCAATCGTGAAAAAGTTAGACCTCGAAGCCTCGAAAGCCATGGAACTGTTTTTAAGGAAAGTCGAAGAATTTGCGATAAAGGGGCCGTCCTAAATAAATCACCTTAACTTTTGCTCATCCTTTCATTTTCAATGAAGAGGTTGGGCATTTTTAACGACGAAATATTTTTAATTTTAATGAAAACGTCGAAAGTATTTTGGAATATGTCAATCATTATACGAATTTTACGTATTTTCACACAATTACAATCATATAAATTAAATAGATAGTCTCCAGGAATTTCTAAGGCCCTGTAGACTTTTCCTGATATTAATAATCTTAAAAGGAGAAACCACATTGGCTATAGAGGAGCAGAAAGATAAGCGGATTTCTGTTTTCGACAGGATTATAGGATTCATGCCAAAATTTTATGTGATTGGGACAATTTTAATTTTTGTTTATACGCTCGTTGCAATGGCTGAATTAGGTATCCAAACTTTGAAAAAGCCAGAGGAAGCCGTTGGCCCTGCCACAAATCCCCCAATATCTCAGGGCTTTGAACATACATTGATATCGTTAATCATCGAACCGATCGTTACTTCTGAATTTTATCAAATCATCTTTAACACGTTATTTCTTTACCTTGTTTGGATATTGCTTTTCCTATTAGCACCGATTGCTTTTTACCGTTTAAAACACTTTAAATTTTTTAATATCGAAATTGAAATTGAAAAACAAGATGCAGCCGTTTATGAAGTATTCAGCATAAGCAGTTCAAAAATGAAATTTGCTGCGTATTTAACATCCGAGGAATATCAATTGGAGATATCAGAGGAAATTGCAAACAGCAAGGACTTTAAAACTCCCTTAATCTATACATTGGACTGTGCCGTAGATTTTTATTCCAATCAATTAGGACTTTCATTTACCTACGATATCTATACACTGAACCAGTTCAAAAAAGCAAAGCTGCCTAAATCCATCAAAGCGATGCTTGATAAATCCATTCAAACCGGCGATCCATGCATTTCGAATAAAAGCAATAGTGATAGTGAATATTACAAGAACTTTCTTATCCATTATTTCGAAAACATGGAAGGGAAATTTGTCACTGTTTTAAATAGTTACCAAACTGAATTCGATACATTCGATAAATCACTGCTTAAGATCCTGCAAAACGTTATATACGACTACTATTCACAGTATCACTATATTTACGATGCGAGTGAGAAGCTGGAAAAGAATGAAACGATCTCCCATAATAATTAAAAAAACCACCCTACAAGTGGTTATTTTTTTTGGAAAGGTGATTGTTAATTATATTTTGGACAATTTCATTATTCCCGATGAGCTCAGACGATTTCTTTACGTGTTGTTCCCGAAAATCCATGTTCTTTATTTTCTTGGACTTTTTCCCATTTTTAAAATTATTGAAGGCATTTAAAAAAGCTATCTGAATCACTCCCCTTATAGATTAGTATATTCATATGATGGATAAAATTTCATGAAAAACTACAATTTATAGAAAAATATTTTGCGGTTTTAAGTGATGAAAATTACTTAAAAAAGCTATTAAAGACTTTCTGGAAGAAGTGATTTTAATTTAGAATGAGGGATTTTTAAGCTCAAATTATTGGTTACTAAGGCTATTTTATAAAAAATAAAGAAATTCCCCCAAAAATATTGTATAGTTAGAATACAGAGATTCGAACAAACATTCGTTTCTTGGGAACAGAGATTACTTCTTAGTGGGACAGGAGAGAGACAGTGAACGGTACAGCACACATGGCATTAGGGGCAACAGTTGGATTCTTGACGGCAAACACGCTTCAAACAGATCCAACCACCACTTTATTCTTGGTTGGCATTGGGGGAGTTTCAGGCCTTATGCCCGATATGGATATTGATGGGAAGTTAAGTAATAGGATTACTTTTTCACATAAGTTTATTCGAACGATAGCACAAACGATTGGGATACTAATGATCATTTATAGTCTTTTGGAAGGCTCTGAAACGGAAAAATGGATCGGTGTAGGGGCAGGAATCGGAATCATCATCATTTCCTCTTTCATCAGACAAAGGCATATGTTGACCTTGACTGGATTAGCGGTTTTAGGGGGCGGTTTATCCTTGCAGGAAAGCTGGCTGTGGCTGTTAGGAGTTTATATTATCGTAGCTTCGTTTACACCACATAGAAGTTATACACATTCGATTGCAGGTATCGCTTTCTTTGGCATCATTGCCCATCAATTCGAAGCCTTTATGGGGATTGACGGAATTTTCACTACTTGTTTATTAGGATACATAAGTCATTTAATTGCAGATTTGAAATGTTTACCTTTTAACAAACGTGGGGTAAAGTTATTTCTTCCATTTTTCTCAAAAGAATTTTGACAGTGGTTTCCTTACCACTGTTTTTTCTATGAGGTAGAGTAACTTTAAATTGAAGGGACACTTGATTCGACTTTTTTTTATGTTTTATATGGTCATTCTTCCTGAATCTACTAAATGTAACAAATTTGTAAAGATTCTGTGATGCGAGTGATATACCTTTTCTAGTATATTAAGTTTAGCAAATCACATCAGGGGGTAAAATAATTTGTTTAAGAAAATTGTCGTCGGATTGTCATTGGCTATCATGCTTGTAACCGCATCTTTTGCTGGGAACCCAGTGGAAGCTGCTTCATATCATACAAAAGCGATTAAAGTGGCTAAAAGTGAATTAGGCACAAAATATAAAATGGGAGGCATTTCTTCTTCAGGATTTGATTGCTCCGGTTTAGTGAAGTATTCATATCAAAAGGCTGGTAAGAATTTACCAAGAACCGCTGCTGACATCTATAAAAAAGGAAAGAAAGTTAAAAGTCTGCAAAAAGGTGACTTACTGTTTTTTGCACCAAATAAAGCGAAAAAACCTACACATGTGGCTATATACATAGGAAACAATGAATTCATACACTCATCATCATCTAAAGGAGTTTCATACGCTAAAACCAATAATAGTTATTGGAAGCCAAAGTATATTGGTGCGAAACGAATATAATAGAAGGAACTCAACTTTAATATAAAGAACAAAGAGACTCAATGATGTCTCTGACTGCAGGCAAACTCGAAATAATTTAGTATGCCTGCAGTTTTTTTCTTTAAAAACGTTCAAAGTCCTTCAAGAAATCCCTCCCTTTCCGCCGACTGTCTGCCAAGCCTCATCAAAGCAAACGTCGTGGGATCTTGGCTAGCCAGGTATTCGGAAAAAGTGTCACAGATTTCTTCAATCTAATAGATCAGGATGAGAATAACCCTGGCCCTTGTTGTTTACAAAAAGAGACTTTAATGCAGTCTCTTTTTTTGTTTCAACAATAAGAGTGGATGAGGCATATGGGCCAGGAAATAGGGAATTGATATTTTTGTTAATAGATTAGGTTATGGTTATCCTGAAGTGGGTAATCAATACTATCTGAATGTACTAAGAGGCATACATAGAAACTTTTTATTTGACTGGAGATGGATAGTTTAATATGCTTAGCAAACCAAATCGAAGGGATTTTTTTATCGTAAAAAAATTCCCAGACAAAATTATTGAAAGTCAAAGAAGGTCAAGGTATAATAAAGTCAGAAAGTCAAAGAAGGTCAAAGTTTTATTGTGAATTCATTTTTTAAAAGGAGGAGTACTACATGCTTTGTGAAAAATGTCATGTAAACCAAGCAAATATTCAAGTTCACCTAAATATGAATGGTCAGGAGCATGATGTGAAACTGTGCTCCACTTGTTATAAAGAAGAACGAAACAAACTTGGAGCAGCAATGGGCGGAATGGATACAGGAAAATTCCAATATAATGGATTTCCAAATTCATTCAATCCATTTAATTATAATGATGTACCAAAACCGGATTTAGCTGAACATGGCGAGGACGGAGGATTGCTTGAGGAGTATGGCCGCAATTTGACCGATGCTGCGAAAGCTGGACTTATCGATCCGGTTATCGGAAGAAATGAAGAAATCAAACGCGTCATTGAAGTTCTTAATAGACGCAATAAAAATAATCCCGTTTTAATCGGTGAACCTGGTGTCGGTAAAACAGCCATTGCCGAAGGTCTTGCTTTAGCGATTGTAGAAGGTTCAGTGCCTGTTAAATTACGTAATAAGCTTGTATATATGCTTGATGTAGCGTCCCTTGTTTCGAATACTGGAATTAGAGGGCAATTCGAAGAACGAATGAAGCAATTGATCAGTGAATTGCAGGAAAGAAAAAATGTCATTTTATTCATCGATGAAATTCATCAACTTGTAGGAGCGGGTTCAGCCGAAGGATCAATGGATGCAGGGAATATCTTGAAACCTGCACTTGCACGCGGTGAACTTCAGCTTGTCGGAGCAACAACTTTATCCGAATATAGGAAAATTGAAAAAGATGGTGCCCTTGAAAGACGTTTCCAGCCTGTTCACGTTAATGAGCCGACAACGGCTGAGGCATTGGTCATCTTACATGGTTTAAAAGATAGTTATGAATCTTATCATGGTGTATCATATAGTGAGGAAGCCCTAAAAGCGGCTGTTGAACTCTCGAATCGCTATATTCAAGACCGATTCCTGCCTGATAAGGCAATAGACTTAATGGATGAAGCTGGTTCCAAATTGAACTTGAACATCGAAGACGGCCAGGTAGAAAACATGAAAGAGCGTCTGGCGCAAATTTATAAAGAAAAAGAAATGGCCTTAAAAGAAGAAGCATATGAAAAAGCTGCACTTCTTCGTGATGAAGAAGAAAAACTGGAAAAGTCCTTGCAGGCTGGGGAAGATGCAATTAAGCCAACCGTTACCGTTGAAGACATTCAAAATATCATTGAACAAAAGACTGGTATACCTGTAGGTAAGCTTCAAGAAGATGAGCAAGAAAAAATGGTTCATCTCCAAGAGGAGCTTATGAAAAAAGTAATCGGGCAGCAAGAGGCTGTCAAAAAGGTTTCCAAGGCCGTTCGAAGAAGTCGTGCAGGGTTAAAATCCAAAAATCGTCCTACCGGATCTTTCCTTTTCGTTGGTCCGACAGGAGTAGGTAAAACCGAATTGGCGAAAACTCTCGCAGAGGAATTGTTCGGGGACAAGGAAGCGATGATTCGTCTTGACATGAGTGAATTCATGGAGAAACACAGTGTTTCTAAATTAATCGGTTCTCCTCCTGGATATGTAGGGCATGAGGAAGCTGGGCAATTGACGGAAAAAGTTCGCCGCAAACCTTACAGTATCATCCTATTGGATGAAATCGAAAAGGCACATCCGGATGTATTGCATATGTTCCTGCAAATCATGGAAGATGGCCGCTTAACCGACAGTCAAGGGCGGACCGTTACTTTTAAAGATACCGTGATCATCATGACGAGTAATGCTGGGGTCGGTGAGAAACAAAAAGTAATGGGATTCGGTACAAGTTCAGCTGTGGAAGAGGCTTCAATCCTACAATCTTTAGGCAGTTTCTTCAAACCGGAATTCTTGAACCGCTTCGATAGCATCATTGAATTCTCGGCATTGAAGAAGGAAGATCTTCTGCAAATCGTTGATATCATGATTCACGAGCTAGACGAAACCCTTGCTGCAAATGGTTTATCTTTAGATGTAACGAATGAAGCGAAACAAAGGCTAATTGAACTCGGATATCACCCAGCTTTCGGAGCGAGACCGCTCCGCCGTGTACTTCAAGAACAACTCGAAGACGGCATCACTGACTTTATCTTTGAGCAGCCTGAAGTTAAGAACTTCACTGCAATTGTTGAGGATACCTCTGTGAAAATTATTAAAACACCATAAAGAGTACTAGAAATGCCTCCAAGACCGTAAAACTGTTATGGAGGCATTTTTTTATTTTTATAAAATGATAGGTAGGGCTAATTGACCTATAGCTATCAATTTAAATGTAGATTTCTGAATTTTCGACATAATTTGCCGATCGAATGTTTTGATGGGAAACGCCTGTGGAATCATAACATGAGGGAAGATTCGCTTATGATTATAAATATTAATAATTCCTGTTCTATATTGGGGATTTCAATGGAGGAATGACCTATTAAAGATTCACTTTCTTATTTTGAAGAGGAAAATAAAGATAATCGAAAACCAATGGATAATGAAGGGGAAAATCAGTTGGAATCTCTGCCGATTGCAAATATTAATCCAGTGAAACCGTCGGAATTGGATGAACTATATTTCTATGAAGGCAAAGATTTAGGAAATTCCTATCTTAAAGATAAAACGGCATTCCGATTATGGGCACCACTTGCATCTGAAGCTAAGCTAGTCACTTATAACCATTGGGATGATACAGATGGAATGGAGATTCAGATGGTTCGTTCGCAGAAGGGGACATGGACCGTTGAGCTGAACGGAGATCAGGATGGCTTGATTTATACATATAAAGTGAGAGTGGGAGAAACCTGGAGTGAAGCCGTCGACCCCTATGTTCGTGCAGTTACTGTTAATGGTAATAAAGGAGTCGTGATAGATTTAAATGATACGAATCCTGAAAGGTGGACACGGAATAAACCACCACTCGAAAAAGCCGAGGACATAGTCATTTATGAATTGCATACACGGGATCTGTCGATTCATCCTGAAAGCGGAATCCATCATAAAGGTAAATTCTTAGGAGTGATCGAAGCCGGCACCAAAGGCCCTGAAGGAGCGAAAACGGGTCTTGATCATATTAAAGATCTAGGTGTTACCCATGTTCAGTTTATCCCGATATTCGATTTTGCTACAGTCAATGAAATGAAATTGAATGAACCACAATATAACTGGGGATATGATCCACAGAATTATAATGCTCCCGAGGGTTCTTATTCGACTGATCCGTATCAACCAAAAGTCAGGATCAGGGAGTTAAAGGAAATGATTCAAGGTTTACACGATCATGGTTTACGCGTAATCATGGATGTTGTGTATAATCACGTTTATACAGTGGAGGGCTCAAACTTCCATAAACTCGTTCCCACTTACTTTTTTCGCTTTAACGCCGACGGCACCTTATCTAATGGAACCGGTGTAGGAAATGACACAGCGTCTGAACGTAAAATGATGCGAAAATTCATCGTTGAATCTGTAACCTATTGGGCGAAGGAATTTAACCTTGATGGTTTTCGTTTCGATTTAATGGGGATTCATGATGTGGAAACGATGAATGAGGTGAAAAAGGCACTGGCAGAAATTGATCCATCTATCATTGTTTTGGGAGAAGGCTGGGATATGGATACACCCCTGGCCCAAGAGCTGAAAGCAAATCAAAAGAATGCTTGTAAAATGCCTGGAATCGCTCACTTTAACGATGCGATCCGTGATGGTTTAAAAGGGTTTGTAATGAATGAACATGATAAAGGTTTCGTGAATGGCAAACCAGGAATGGAAGATATAATAAAAAAGGGCATCGCTGGTGGTTTGAAATATGACGAAGATATAGCAACCTATCAAAGACCAGATCAAGTGATCAATTATGTTGAAGCACATGACAATTATACTTTATGGGATAAGCTTCTCATCACTAATCCAGATGCGACAGAACAGGTACGGAAACAGATGCATAAATTAGCTTCGGCCGTCGTATTACTGTCACAGGGAATTCCAATGATACATGCTGGACAAGAGTTCATGCGTACGAAGGATGGGGATGAAAATAGCTATCAATCTTCCGATTGGATTAACCGGTTGGATTGGAAAAGGAGAGCCGTGTTAGATCGGGAAGTGGAGTATATGAAAGGACTAATTTCGCTCAGGAAAAATCATGCTGTTTTTAGGTTAAGCACACCTGAGGAAATTGAGGAGCATTTACAATTCATTGATGCTCCGCCAAATGCGGTTGCATTTACTTTAAAACATAATGATTACAAAATTGCAGTGATTCATAATGCAAATTGGGACACGATAACCATTTCCCTTCCCCACGAAGGTGATTGGTCTGTTTTAGTGGATGGTCAGCGGGCGGGCCTGGAAGAAATAGAAAGGGTTAAAAGTCAGATTACCGTTGCCCCTTTAAGTTCGTTTGTACTGAAAACAAATTCTAACGAATGATAATAAAGTCGAAGTGAGTGAATCCTATGTCTCACTTTGACTTTATTTCATTTTATGATATGAAAATTATTGGTCATATGAAATCTTCCACTATTTTCTATCGCAAGTTTGAGAAAAAATGTGCGGGGGTAGAAAATACTTAATGATGAATTTTATCGTTTTTTAAGAGGGGAGCGATTATTTTGCCAGAGAAAGTACAGATAACAATCAATGGTGTCGAGGCCAGCCTGGAAGGTAATCAAACAATTTTACAAATGCTGACGGATAGCTCGATTGAAATCCCGAATGTTTGTTACCATCCTAGCCTGGGGCCTATCGAAACATGTGATACATGTTTAGTGAGCGTTAATGGAGAACTTGTAAGGTCTTGTTCCACCAAGATCAAGGCTGGGGATGTAATCGATACAGTTGCACCAGATGTAAAAGAAGCACAGGTCATGGCGATGGACAAGATATTGTATAACCATGAGCTTTATTGTACTGTTTGCGATTATAATAATGGCACTTGTGAAATCCACAATACGGTTAAGGAAATGAGGGTAAATCATCAAAGTGTTCCTTTTGATCAAAAACCATATGAAGTAGATCGGTCAAATCCATTTTATCGATATGATCCGGATCAATGCATCCTTTGCGGCCGTTGTGTTGAAGCATGTCAAGATGTACAGGTCACTGAAACATTGACCATTGATTGGGAAGCTAAACGCCCGCGAGTCATTTGGGACAATAATGTTCCAATCAACGAATCATCATGTGTGTCATGTGGACACTGTTCCACAGTTTGTCCGTGTAATGCAATGATGGAAAAAGGAATGGAAGGGGAAGCTGGATTTTTAACCGGCATCGCTAAACAAACTCTTCGACCCATGATAGAAATCACGAAAAATGTTGAAACGGGATATGGTTCGATTTTAGCGATTTCAGATATGGAATCAGCCATGAGGGATGCAAGGATCAAGAAGACAAAAACGGTTTGTACATACTGTGGGGTAGGATGCAGCTTTGACGTTTGGACCAAAGATCGTAAAATCCTAAAAATCGAACCGCAAGTGGAGGCACCTGCAAATGGAATTTCAACTTGTGTAAAAGGGAAATTCGGATGGGATTTCGTGAATAGTGAAGAAAGACTCACAAAACCTTTAATTAGAGAAGGAGATGCGTTCAAGGAAGTTGAATGGGATGAAGCCCTTGAATTGATTTCCCGAAAATTCACCGAAATTAAAGAGTATCACGGACCGGATTCAATGGCTTTCATAACGTCTTCCAAATGCACCAATGAAGAGTCCTATTTAATGCAAAAGCTGGCAAGGGGAATCATTGGCACCAATAACGTGGATAACTGTTCCCGGTATTGTCAAACGCCGGCTACTTTAGGATTATTCAGAACGGTTGGATATGGCGGGGATACAGGAGGGATAAAAGATATCGAAAAGTCCGAACTTGTATTGATCATAGGCTCCAATACATCCGAATCCCACCCCGTTTTGGCTACCAGAATCAAACGTTCCCATAAACTAGGTAAACAGAAGCTGATTGTGGCGGACATCAGAAAGCATGAAATGGCTGAACGTTCCGATCTCTTCATCCAGCCTGCTCCGGGGTCGGATATCATTTGGCTGTCCGCCGTGACTAAATATATCGTCGACAAAGGTTGGACAGATAAAAACTTCATCAAAAATCGTGTAAATGGGATGGAGGAATACATCAGGACTTTAGAACCTTACACAATGGAATATGCGGAAAAAGTAACAGGGATAGCTAAAGAAGATTTAATTTCGCTTGCAGAAGCCATTCATGAAGCGGGGAGCGTCGCAACGCTCTGGGCCATGGGAGTTACCCAGCATGGCGGAGGAAGCGATACGAGTACTGCAATTTCCAATTTATTGCTCATAACAGGCAACTACGGTAAACCTGGAACAGGTACTTATCCTTTACGCGGACATAATAATGTCCAAGGAGCCAGCGACTTTGGCAGTATGCCGGATCGCTTGCCAGGTTACGAAAAAGTAACGGACAAAAATGTACGTGCGAAATATGAAAACATCTGGGGTGCAAAAATACCAGAAAACCCTGGCCTTAATAATCATGAAATGGTCGAAGGGATTCATGCAGGTACCATCAAGGCAATGTACTTAAAAGGAGAAGATATGGGTTTGGTCGATTCCAATATCAATCATGTTCATGAAGCATTTGAAAAACTGGACTTCTTTGTGGTACAAGATATCTTTTTATCAAGAACGGCAGAATTCGCGGATGTCGTCCTCCCAGCAAGCCCAAGCTTTGAAAAAGAAGGTACCTTCACGAATACCGAACGCCGTATTCAACGTCTATATCAAGTCTTTGAACCGTTGGGTGACTCAAAACCTGATTGGCAAATCATTATGAATGTAGCTAATTCGTTAGGAGCAGGTTGGAATTATGAGCACCCAAGTGAAATCATGGACGAAGCAGCAAAACTATCACCATTATATGCTGGAGTAAGTTATGAACGCTTGGAAGGATATAAAAGTCTCCAATGGCCAGTGGCACCAGATGGTAAAGATACGCCGCTTTTATTCACGGAAGCTTTTCCTTTCCCCGATGGAAAAGCAAGGTTTTTTCCAGTCGAATGGACCAGACCGATTGACTTTGGGGATGAGTTTGATATCCATGTGAATAATGGCCGATTGTTGGAACATTTCCACGAAGGTAACATGACTTATAAATCAAAAGGCCTCATTTCCAAAACGCCAAAAGTATTCCTTGAGGTATCACGGGAATTGGCAAAAGATAGAGGGCTTGAGGATGGCACTCTTGTTCGGCTAACTTCACCATATGGAAATGCAAAAGTGCAATGCCTGATTACAGATCGTGTAAAAGGTAAAGAGGTTTATCTGCCGATGAACGATTCAGGTGACGGGGCAATCAACCAATTGACAAGCAGCCATTCAGATAAAGATACCGATACCCCTGCCTATAAGGAAGTTCAGGCAAAAATGGAAGTGCTTAGGGTCAAGGGAGATAATCCATTGCCGAGCATCAACCATCGAAATGGTAATCCACAACCACAGATAGGTGTACAAGTACAAAAAAAATGGGCCCGCGAAGATTATATATTCCCAGGTGACCTCTTGAAAATCAAAAAGGAGGAGAGGAACCGTGGCTAAAGCGACAAAAGTGATCAATCGAATCACCTTAAACGATGAAGAAAGAAGAAGAATTGAACTCGAGGAGATAGAGCGTACCCTTTTGGAAAATAAAGAAGTGATTAAAGAAACGTTTGAAGTTATGAAAGGCATGCAGGATCGTGGGATATTATCAATGGTTAACAGTTTGTTGAAGGAAGGGGACAAAGTGCTGAACATTCTGGTCAAAACAGCAGACACCCCAGAAACATCAAATACGCTAAAAAATCTCCTTCTCATACTTGGCACTTTAGGATCACTTAATGTTCAGCAGCTTGAACCGCTTATCCTTAAAGTCAATTCAGGGATTGCCCGTGTGGCCGAAGCGGATAAAACTCCTGATAAGCCAAGCTATCTAGCATTGATGCGTTCCTTGAATGACCAAGAAGTCAAACAAGCCATGACTTTTCTGATGACCTTCCTTAAAGGAATGGGAGAAGATACAAGCGATTTAGAAAGAACTACCCAACTACCAGAGAATCAGCAATTGCATAAAGCGAATGAAACAGCAGACATAGAACGGCCGACCACAAGTAAATCATACGGATCAAGTATACCCAGTGAAGGCGGAAGAGGAAAAAAACGATATACCAGCTGGTTTTGGATCGCTGCAGGAGTTTCACTCGTAACCATTCCGCTAACTTTATTGAGAAGTAAGAATTAAGGATCTTTGCTCGTTCGTCTCAGGAATATTGGAATGTTAGTAAAGGTGACGAATTCTCAATAAAATACTTAAGCCGGTGATTCCTTTATATGGAATCATCGGCTTTTTTTGAAAGGTAAGTAATAAATTTCTCACTAGGCTTTTATTAAAATATTTTTATTAGATTCAAATAATAAAGTCAATCATCAGAGAAACGAACATACACACACTTAATCAAAAGGGTTGAAAAGTGAGAATAGGACACTACATTCTTTTTTTAGGCATACTTTGTTGCTATTTACCAAGGAAAGCGGTGTAGTTGATATCCCCTCTAGATGTTCGGGCGGTGAGCCTCCTCGGTGTTAACGCCCTTGTGGGGTCTCAACACCTGTCCCGCTGCTCCCGCAGGAGTCTCGCACTTGCGCTCCATCAACCTTAAATCGTTTAGTTTTTAAAAACAACAATCTTTACGAAAAGAGTCTTTTTTAAAGTTTGGTTAATATTTTAATAATACGCACGAAGTCGTACCAGTAAGGCATTTTAGTATACTTGTTATTTCAAATCCTTATCATTATGGAACCTAATGCTTGTAGAAATCCCTTGGGTACCATAAAATGGGGATATCAAATTGATCAAGGAGTGTATAAATGAAGCTAAAATTAATGACCATCACTTTAGGGATCTGTTCTTCATTAATACTTTCAGGTTGTTCAAGTGAAGAGGAAAGTGTTATTCAAAAAGAAAACAGTCATGAAGGACATTCAGAACATTCGGTATCCGGTGATATTCAGGAGGAGACCATCAGCAAGGAGATAGCACCGGATTTCTTAGCTGATAAACCTGAGGATATGAAGACAATCTATTTAGCTGTTGCGCAAAACAAAAATTTACTTGAAAAAATACCTTGTTACTGCGGTTGTGGTGAGTCAGCTAACCATAAAAATAATTACGATTGTTTTATTCATGATAATAAAAAGAATGGTGAAGTCGTTTGGGATGACCACGGGACGAAATGCGGAGTTTGCTTAGAAATAGCTGCACAATCCATATTGGACTTGAATGACGGTATGAGCATCAAAGAGATCCGGAATAAAATCGATGAAAAATATAAAAGTGGATATGCTAAACCAACCCCGACCCCTGCAGTGTAAAAGGAAAGAGAATGAAATTCTAGCGTGAATATGATAGTTGGAAAAATGGCTTTTGCCCGATATTCATTCGGAAAAAGGCCATTTTTTTATTTTGGGGAGGGATGGTTGCTTACATATATAATATTGATTGCAAAGGGGAATACTTCCAATAAACATAAAACCGTAAAGGAGTTATCCCATTGACATTAATCCGCCTTGGTTATGTAGCCATGAGTAATCATGTTCCAAACTGTTCACCATCCCAAACGATGACTTTTGCTCAGTTTTCGAAAATTAAGGACAGAGATGCCGCGATAAGGAAGCTCGAACGTATTTCGATTTCCAATCTTCATAATTGCTGGCGTTTGCTGATTCATAACGAAGCTAATAATATCCAGTTCTTTAGGCTTTCTTCAAAACTAATCCCTTTAGCCAATCATCCAGAAATACCAGAATGGGATTACATCGATCCGATTTCAGAAGAACTGGCTAAATTAAAAACATTCATTACAGACCACCCAAAAATAAGGATAGATTTTCACCCAGATCATTTCGTCATCTTGAATAGTACAAATATCGATATTCTGAAGACATCTTTAAAAACATTAATAATGCATCATACGTTATTGAAAAAAATGGGAGTCGATCCCGAGCACCGCTGCGTTCTCCATGTTGGGGGCGGTTATGGGGAGCATGTTCAGGCATTAGAGCAGTTCATCCATAATTGGGGTTTGATTCCTGAATCGATTCAGAGAATGGTCATTCTTGAGAATGATGATACTACCTATACTTTATCGGAAACTCTTTATTTATGTGAGAAATTAGGGATTCCGATGGTTTTTGATTACCACCATTACCTCGCACATCAGTTACCAAGTGAAGATTGGAAAGATCATTGGAACCGTATATTAAATACCTGGAGTATTTCGAAGCTACCTCCTAAAATGCATATATCAAGTCCAAGGTCCGATAAGGAATTTCGAGCACACGCTGACTTTGTGGATATAGGAATGTTCATGGAATTTTTGCAACAAATAAAGGGAAGCTTACCACAGCTTGATTGCATGATTGAAGCAAAACAAAAGGATGGTGCACTTTTCCGATTGATGGATGAGCTAAAAAGTTACAAAGAAATAGAAATCATAGATGATGCCAGTTTTTATATTCATTAATTGGTTGGAGGTACATTTGAAAAAGGGAAGTAACTAAGATTCTCTTTATCAAAAATAATTGTTTACATAACATAATTATTGTTAACATAAATGAATCTAACAACAAATGAGGAAAAGAAATCCCGGGACCAATTTTATTTGTTCTCACAGGAATAAATTGTAATTAATGCTGGACATTTCTTAGCAGGGGAAATCGGTGGCGTTTCCCTTATATTAATATAGAAAAGAGACAATATTAAAAAAAGAAAAACAGTTTTGTTTAATATCGTATATTTTAATAAAAAATTATAATAAAAGTCAAAAAGCGAGCTTCATATTTCACTTTTAAAGCTGTTGTTTTAATTTCTTAGAGTCAATAATCGAGTTCGGATTAAAAAAGCCATATGAGGCTATAGAGGCGGTTAATGGAGGTTGGTAGATTTAAAACGATTTTTCGGTTTTTTTATAAGAATATTCCGAATGTAACAAAGGACCTCTATTGATACATTCGAAAACGCGTTATATCAAGGTTTATAAGGGTATCAAAATTTATAAAACTTGCCTTTTTTTCACCTGTTCACGTACAATGAAAGAAGGGGAAAGGGGAATGAGCCATTCATGCAAGCAACCTCTCAAAAAATAAAGAATGTCCAGCCGATACGCCGGTTGGATCACATAGAAAAGATGAAAAAGTCATTATTAAAATATTGCAGCTATAGGGATTATATGATGTTTTCAATCGGGATAAACATTGGGTTACGTATAGGGGATCTTTTACAATTGCGGGTTAAAGATATTCTTGAGGGTACGCATATAGTCATTGTTGAGCAAAAAACTGATAAAATTAAGAGATTCCTGGTTAATCCTCAACTACGGAAGGAAGTAAGGAAATATGTCCGGAAGTCGAACCTGAAGAATGAACAGTATTTATTTCCGAGTCGAAAAGGAAATGGTCCAATCACTAGGGTACAGGCTTATCGGGTGCTGAATAAAGCAGCTGAAATGGCAGACATTCCGGATGTCGGTACACATACCCTTCGGAAAACTTTCGGCTATTTGCATTATCAAAAATTCAAGGATATTGCTTTACTGCAGCAAATCCTTAATCATTCCAATCCAAAAGATACAATGATTTACATAGGACTCACACAGGATTTAATGGACGAAACATTGATGGATTTCTATTACTAACTGACCGGGGCGATTTATAGCCGACCAGTATTACTCAATTTTTTATTTATTACCACATTCCTATAATAGGGAGGTATTCAGCGTAAAATTATTTCAATATAACTGGATGGTATCGTTGAGGAGAGGTGTAAGAGGAAGAGCTTCTCCGTTCCAGAACTAGCGGAGTGGGGAGCATAATGCAAACACTTTTTTATTTAGTTGATGTAGATTGGAGTTGGGTACGCTTTACAAGAAAAAAAAGACTTCAGTGAGAGTTTCGAAAATTACCAAAGCTCGGACCGAGTAATGAAATTGGGACGCTGTTTTTCATACGGAAGTGAAGTACTTGCATGCATTTGGAAAGTCCTTGGAAAATAAATGATTTTATCATACCATGCCGAATGGGAAAATTGTAACAAATACTTGCGCTGAGAGAAAGTGTCATAGTTTGCAACATTTTAATCGGAGATAAAACCAGCTAATACCCCACCAAGATATTATCTGGTTATTTGTTATGAACACTTAGCTGTGAATAGAGCGCATTTTTCACTCCAGAAAAGAGCCCGATTGTGAAGATCCTTGTTTAAACTTTATTCAAGATAAGCCCTATTAAACGTTAGAACAGTTACAAAACTCCCTTATAATTTACTTCTTCATTTATTCTATTGGAAACTGCTGTGGATAGGTAGATATCATCAAAATAATTCCTCGGAGCACAGATGAAAAATATAACGATTGTTTCCTCGGCTCCTTTTCTCCCATTAATTCAAATCTTTTGCATGGCAACTCAAACTGTTAGTGTTTCCTCAATAAGGAGATGGCTGTATTTAATCAACTCTTCATCAGCCCCTGGCTGAGTTTGCAAGTGCAGATAGAACCGATGGACTTCCACGTTTTTGTATATATTATTAATGGCACCATTGACTATATATTCAAGCTGCTTATTTGGTATCTCCAAGATGATTGCTTCTGCCTTCACTTCAACCACTTCCCTGATGCTGGCCTACGAAAACAATCGGCAACTCGAAAATTATCTGCCAAGTCCTTTTTGCCGATAATAAATAAAGCTTTGTAATTCAATTCACCTAATCGTTCCATTGCTGAGGTCATTTCATCCAGAAATCAGCGGGCCACTTACGCATGCGCCCGCAATGATGCCTGAGCATTCGAACAATGTGGTTTTTGTACGGACTATCGATAACGATTTGATATGTTGGTGAATGAAGGGCAAGCACTGGCAACTTATCTATATGGAGGACAATCTGTCCCGGGTGGAATGGCCTGCAATCGTTGCCTGATTAAGTTATAGGTAATCCATTAGTGCCAATACATCTTCAACATAGTTTGCATGTTTTATAAAGTATGGTGATTTACCTGCACCAAGGCCATCATAAGTAATCACTTTGTTTTTTATTATTTCTCCATATTTACTTTGCGATATAGAGCATGAACCATGTCATTAGTCCTTTTTGAACAACTAATAAATCATATGATCTCAAAAATGAATAAAAATGACTCATATAGTAGTTACCATAATTATATTATGGTAACTATTCTTTCTATTCCTTTTGGAGCACGATTTGTAGTTGCATGAACAAATGCTTCAGCAAACCCTGTCTATCCAGCCACTTCTATCAGTAAATCTAAAGGTTGAATGCGAGGTAACCGATTATAACGCGATAAGGTATATGAGCTTGCATCTTCAGGGGTATCTTTTTCTAAACGATCATCATGTGATTTAGATTTATTAATATTAATGCCCTCATGTGAACCCAAATTATTTTAAACCCATGTAAGACGCTTTGCTAAAGATAAACTCATCGATAAACGAAAACGGTTGTCCCATTCACTTTCGCTGTTTCCCATTCTTCACTCGAAGCTTAATACTCATCAAAATTATGATGTAATCGCCCCCCTATAACCTATACATCCCCTGAACGGATATGATTTCTAAGCTCATTTAGAGCAGCAATTTCTCCTAATAAGAGCTATTAATATTGCCTTCATCATCATAAACGTGTGTTTTTTCCAGCGTTTCGGTAAAAAATCCAGTAGCGCATGTTTAGGTAATTTTCTTTTCCCAGTATCATTCATTTCCCGAAAAGCATATAAGGCATTCATTAATGAATTTACTCCTGCTTAGTTTACTAGTTAAACTAGCAGAGTTTGTTGACTTTTTATCAACACTTTAGAAATAAATAAGCACATTTAGTCAATTTGATCAATATAATGTAAAAAAATTAGGAGTGAACTAATGTGTCTTGGCTAATCATCTTGGCTTTTGCTGTTTCATCCAGTGTCGATAATTTAGGAGTAAGTATTTCTTATGGAATTCGCAAAATACGGATAGGCTTAGGTGCCAACTTTTTGATTGGGTTTATATGTTTTCTTATGAGTATAACGGGAATTTCCTTTGGAGTTTGGCTTTCCAAGATTTTGCCAGGTATGTTCCCAATGATTATTGGAGCGCTCTTTCTAATTATTATAGGTATAAGAATTATTTTATTAGCTACACCACGTAATAAGAAAGTAGTCGTAAGCCATGACCATAGCAACCCATCTCCAAGCATGAAAGGGGTTTTTAAAAATCCTGAAGCTGCTGATGTCGATAACTCAGGTGAAATTGGCTGGGGGGAAGCTGTGATTCTTGGGGTAGCCTTATCAGCGAATGCCCTTACCAATGGCTTAGGTGCCGGTTTACTTGGGCTTTCACCACTTGCTATTTCACTAACAGCGGCTTTTGGTAGTATTATCAGTGTTTGGGCAGGAGTTAGGTTAGGGCATAAATTAGCTTCCGTTCGTATTGGCTCTTTTACACTAGGTGAATTCGGAACATACATTAGCGGGATCATTATTTTAATAATTGCTATTAGAACATTCTTTTAATATTTACCAAATAACCATTTTCCATTGACAAAATGTCAACACTTAGGTATATTCCACAAGAACACTTTCTTTATTACTCTATAAAAATGCTTGAGTAGAATCGTATCCTCATTTGTAAAACTAGATAAATTTCGAAGTCCGATATGGGAGGGAAGAGTATGTCAGATGATAAACCAAAAACTAGTAAACTTGGTTTGCTGTTAAAAGAATTACTGAAGGAACGCTCATTATCAATGAGAAAACTTAGTGAGTTAACTAACATTGATACAGCAACCATCTCACGGATTATTAATGGTAAGCGAAGAGCAAATCCAGAGCATTTGCAAAAATTTGCCGACTGTCTTGATATTCCTATCGCTGATTTATTTGTAGCAGCTGGTTACTCCATTGACCAAAGACAGGAACAGCAGTATTCAGATATTCATTCGTCTATAGACAGCATTCAAAGTTTCCTCGAATCCTCTGAATTATATAATAAAACGTTCACTATTGAGAGCGTTGAACAGCAATTGACAAAATATCAACTATATTCATACACCGAGGAGGGAAAAGAGACTATTCTAAATGGCTTTGAGAAAAAGCTTATGAAAGTTGGCAGCATAGGTCCGTTCATTAGCCAGTTTAAGGAAATGTTTGATCGGTTTCGCTTAAGAAATGGTACTTCTGCTGAGCTCGCCATCATTGGCAGTGCGCTCATTTATTTTATTATTTCGGTAGATGTTATCCCTGATTACATTTTTCCAATTGGGTATTTAGATGATGCAATCGCAGTAAAACTTGTTTTAAATTCATTATCAACAAAAGCATGAGACTAAACATAAAAACGATTCTGACAGGTGATATTCCAAATGAAAAAAAATGTAAGAATAAATAAGAAACGAAAGCTAAGAAAACTCCTTTTCACAGTTCTTTTATTATTTGTAACAGTAGCCATTTATGTTATTTATCAATATAAAAATGGATTGTCTGAAGCGAGTAATGGTAAGTATAAGAGCGATCAAAAAACGTTTGAAGACTTCCAAGGCACTGAACCTCAATTTGGAGAGATTAATATTTTATTATTTGGAAATGATTCACGGGGTGAGGAGCATGCACGTTCTGATACCTTAATGATCGCTCATTATAACCAAAACACTCATATTATGAAAATCGCTTCGATTATGAGGGATACATATGTGGATATTCCTGGTCATGGTATGCAAAAAATAAATGCCGCTTTTGCATTCGGCGGGCCTGAATTAGTAAGGAAAACGATTAAGGAAAATTTTGATGTGGATATTAATTACTATGCCGTTGTCGATTTTGAAGGGTTTTCAAAAATAGTCGATATCGTTGCCCCTAAAGGAGTCGAGGTCGATATTCCATATGAAATGTCCTATGGAATTGGGATGACACTGCATCCAGGTAAACAAATATTACATGGTGATAAATTGTTAGGCTATGTTCGATTTCGCCACGATCGTCTAAGTGATTTTGGCCGGGTGGAAAGACAGCAGGAAGTAGTCTTAAAGATCAAAGAACAAGCCGTCAGTGTTCATAGTTTGGTAAATCTACCAAAGATCCTTGGAGTGGCTGACCCTTATATTGATACAAATGTAGATACTCCAACTATTCTATCAATTGGCAAAGGGTTAATTGCTGGGAAATCAAAAAGTATGGAAAGTATTCGGATACCAGTTCAAGATTCATATGAGAATGAAACGGTTAACGTGGGAGCTGTGCTTAAAATTGATATCAATAAAAACAAGCAAGCTTTAAAAGCCTTTTTAGAATCAACTGAAGATGAAAGTAATATCAGTCAATGAGGTAGGACCACTGACCACGATATAAAAGTCATTTGTACGTGGCCTTTTTTGCATGTTTACTAATTTGAACATAATTTTCTACGAGTATTTGAGAATAATGTTAAATTATTGAACAAATAGATAACTTTTTAGAGAGATGAGGTTTTTTCATGAATTACGAATTATTTCAATCAATTAATCAACTTGCGGGTCATCATCCTTTATTGGACGAGTTTATGGTCTTTGCTACACAAAAAGCATTGCTGATTTATGCGGTATCGTTAATTGCGATGTGGGTTTTTGGGAAAGAAAAACATAAACATACAGTCGTCTTTGCTGCTATGACGGGGGTATTGAGTTTATTCATTAACATTGTTATTGGTCTTATTTACTTTGAACCCCGTCCATTTGTAACACATAATGTTCATTTATTACTTTCACATGCCGCTGATGCCTCTTTTCCAAGTGACCATACTACAGGTGCATTTGCATTGTCTTTAGCGGTCTTATTACGCCACCGTAAAATCGGATTTGGAATGGTCTTGCTTGCGTTATTAACCGGTATCTCTCGTGTATATGTGGGTCACCATTATCCATTTGATGTACTTGGCAGCATTGCTGTAGCGACTATTGTAAGTATATTTATTTATAAGATTAGCCCCTTTTTGCAGCCGATTCCTAGGATGGTCATCCATATATATAATAAAATTCCGTTAGTTCCCAAAAATGGTCAAAGTGAAAAAAGTTATTAATCCTTTGAAACGGAAAGCAAAATAATAGAAACACACACGGTGAAGAAAAAGAAAACAGAGACAAATATTAATAGACGATTAGATGGTCCAATCATGCAGCAGTCAATAAACAGGATGGTATGGATTACAATTCGATTATTACACCCAAATACTTACTAGACCTCATTGTAGGGATTCTAATTATCGATTGTATGGAGATGAGTCCATTCAGAATTTGGATTTGGTTGGCCAAATACTTTATATGCATATAAGGTATTTGGCCATTATTTAAATAATCTTGGTTTCAACAAAGTATATATATAACAAAGAAAATATACTTTTCAAAAATATTTAAAGTAAGATAATTGGTATGTACAAGGAGCATAAAAGTAGACCTTCGTTTCTGAAGGTCTATTTGTTATACATATGTCGAGTTCTGACTCATTAATAGCCATACCTAACACAATATTAACCTCATAAATCAAGATTTCACCATCCATTAATGGGTCGTTTTCAACCAAAGACTGTATTAGGGGATTTTTTGGGGATTAATGTAGATTATTTAAAAGGGAGTATATGGGTGAGTGGAATCAACGTGTATATTACAAATATTTCTGCAGAAAAATGTCCCAACGGAACATATCCCATTAAAATATATTCTGGGCACCCCTTGCTTAATAGCGATATGGTGCCACCCTATAATCAAAAAAGATGACCAGCTTCTTTTGCTGCAAGGGTAATTTTGAAGCTGGTTTTTGCGTTGGTTCCTTATTTGAAATTTGTGAATTTTAATGGTTTTGGAACAAATACCAGGTTGTTTAAATAAACGAGTGCCATAAATGATAATAAGGTCTGAAGAAGATCGTTTTCTAAAGTTTTGTATCCATTATTTTTATAATTGGATACAATATATTTAATTTTCAGTATTGTAATCGCTTTATATAGTTGTTATAGTTAAAATTGTATCCAATATCGAAAGGTGGACGCTGGATTGGATAATGCAAATTCTGGAAGAGATAAATCAACAATTGTTAAAAACGTAACAAAAAGTCTTAGGAAAGCGATTTTGAATGGGACTTTGAAAAAGGGAGAGCGACTCATCCAAGAGGAGTGGGCCGATCGCCTGGAAGTTAGCAGGATGCCCATCCGTGAGGCCCTAACACAGCTTCAACTGGAAGGGTTGGTGGAAATGGTTCCCCATAAAGGAGCGATCGTCACACCGATTACCCGGGATGATATTGAAGAAATTTATCATACTAGGTCTCTGCTTGAAGGCCTTGCAGTAGAAAAATCACTTCCTTACTTAACAAAGGAGGACAAAGAAAAACTAAAGGGAATTTTGATTGAAATGGAAGGAATTCAGTTATCTGATGAAACCAATGAGCATTATATCTTTTTGAATGCGGCTTTTCACGAAACCCTCCGAAAAGGGTGCCCATGGCCAAGGGTTCAAAAAATGGTAGAAACGCTGGGGATCTCCCCCATAGCGCCGAATTTGCTGATTGATTATTACCCAGAAACGCAACGGGAACACCGGATGATATATGAAGCGGCACTAAGAGGGGATCCTGCAGAACTAAGGGCAGCAGTAGAATTTCACATCTTACGGACTAAGAACAATTTAATTACGTATATGGAGTTGCTGAATACTAAAAATCATCAATAAAAGGAGTGTTAATTGTGTATGATTTCGCAATTGTTGGCGGAGGAATTGTAGGATTATCGACAGGAATGGCACTTTACCAGCGTTTTCCTAATGCTAAAGTGGTAGTCATTGAAAAAGAGGCTGTTGTTGCAGATCATCAAACGGGACATAACAGCGGCGTCATTCATTCAGGAATTTATTATAAACCGGGCAGTTTCAAGGCACGGTTTGCCCGTCAAGGAAGCAAATCAATGACGGAATTCTGCCGGTCGCATGGAATTGAACATGATATTTGCGGAAAGGTCATTGTTGCAACAAAGCCAGAAGAGTTACCCCTCTTAGATGATTTATATTCCCGCGGTTTGCAAAATGAACTGGCAATACAAAGAATTGGTGTGGATGAGTTAAAGGAAATCGAACCACATGTCAATGGGCTTGGTGCGATTCGCGTCCCGCAAGCCGGCATCGTCAATTATCGTCAGGTAAGTGAAAAGATGGCGGATATCATCCGGGGCAACGGCGGTGAAATTAAGCTGAAAACAAAGGTCGAGAAAATCAACGAGGATTTTGATGATGTCATCATCGATACGAACAACGGTACCATTAAAGCAAAAATGGTCATTAATTGCGCAGGGTTGCACAGTGACCGTATCGCAGCAGCAGCTGGGTATAAAACTGATATGAAAATTGTCCCGTTTCGCGGTGAGTATTTTAAACTGAAGCCTGAAAAACGCTTCCTTGTCAATCATTTGATTTATCCGGTACCTAACCCGAAGTTTCCATTTTTAGGGGTTCATTTTACTCGGATGATTAGCGGTGAAGTAGATGCCGGTCCAAACGCTGTACTAAGTTTCAAACGGGAAGGTTATAAGAAAACGGACTTCAATGCGAAAGATTTAACTGAAGTTTTAAGCTATAAAGGTTTTTGGAAGCTGGCCAGTAAATTCATGAAGGAAGGGATGGAGGAATATGTCCGCTCTTTTAGTAAAAAGCAATTTACGAAAAGCCTGCAGGAGTTGATTCCTGAAATTCAAGAAGATGATTTAATACCTGCACCTGCTGGAGTACGGGCCCAGGCGTTACAGGATGATGGTAATATGGTGGATGATTTTCATATTATAATGGGGAAACGGACCATCCATGTATGTAATGCACCGTCACCTGCAGCAACAGCCTCGATTGAAATCGGAAAAGAGGTTGTTAACCGCATTCCGGAACAAACACACTTATTGGAAGCTGTATTGACAAAATAAAATTCGTTAAAGAGAGAGGAAGACGCCTCATGTTCAATGGTAAAACAATTTTCATTGCAGGTCATGCACGTTTACCTCAAGGGATGGCAGCGAAAAGTGTCTTTGAAACACTGACCATCACTGCAGAAGTCGATGCTAAATATGGGGTTGTCCTGGAAGCTTCCTGTACACTGGCAACAGAGCATGGCAGGGAATTTATTGGGCGTTTATTAAAAGGGATCAGTTTAAATGATGGTGTTGATGACGCGATTGAATCCATCCAATCTTATTATCGGGGAAAAGCGGCTAACGCACTGATTGCTGCCTTGAAAGACCTCGATCTCCATTTTCAGCAAATTAAAGCAGGAGATAAATCGAAACTACCAAGTTAACAATATAATTTTTCAGAATAATATGTTAAAAAGGTTGACAATTTTACGAAAAAACGTTTTAATGGAATTAAGCCAATATTATGACATTAACACCTTTGGAAAATACCTTTTCAGAATCGTGTAAAGATCATAATGATTGGAAACAGGAAAAATAAATCATACATAAACTGCATATTCGCTGTGACTCTATTTGCATAGAGCAGTGAAGTGAATATAAGCCAGTTGTACAGTTCGATTCCTATTTATTTGGGGATCATGTGCGACTGGCTTTTTATATTTCCCGTTAACTTTGTCACCTATATTACAAATAACAGGAGGAATTATTCATGAGCATTGCAGAAAAAAAGAGAGCAAAGTTCGAAAGGAAAACAGAAAAATACGAGGTGAAAGTTCACCCTCAATCCAGCCGTTTATATCATATTGAAATTTCAAAAGAGGCAATTGCCGCTTTTTTAGAAACCGTATCGAAGGATAAACAGTCTGTTCAACATCTGGAATATACACCATATGCACGAATCATCGTTGCTTCATATTTATTGGATCAAGTGGGTGAAGATTTTGGTGAAGTGCTTCGGAACATCGTTCATGATCGAGAATCCGGAGGCTTCACACTAGGCTTGGAGGGTGTTACGGAAAATACGGATGAATACGTCATTTTTGCAACGGCCATTTCATACTTGCTGGGAACTCCAAACCATGATGCCATGTCAGGAAAATATTATGCCCGCTTTAGTGTTCAAGACACGGATAGTAGTGATTCGTATTTGCGTCAGGCTTATCGTTTATTTACCCTTCATACGGACGGCACCTTTGTAGATGAACCGACGGATTGGTTACTAATGATGAAGATGATCGAACAAAATGCACGCGGTGGAGAATCACGTTTATTGCACTTAGACGATTGGAAAGAGCTTGATATGTATGTGAATCAACCATTATCCAGCCACAAATTCACGTATAAAGCTCCAAAAAGCAAAAATATTGATCAGGAGATTGAAAGATTGACTTTCTTCAATCATAATAACAAACCTGGTATATGTTTTATCGATCAATTCGTTTATCCTGAATCAATCGAACAAGCCAAATATTTACGCGATTTATCCAATTCATTAGAAAGCGATGAAAGTGTGCTTGAACTGGAACTGCCTGTTGGAGATTTAGTTGTCGTAAATAATATATTCTGGCTTCACGGACGCGCTGCATTTGAAAAGGATCCGAACCTGAACCGTGAATTACTTCGCCAGCGCGGAAGATTCAATCAATAGTTTCATTTTGTAAACCCAAATTTTTATTCATCCCCAAACACCATTTTAAGATAAATTCTTTTCAACCGAAGAGTTGGAAAGCAATTTATCTTTTTTTTAGGTTCAGTTAAAGAGTAATCTTGTAAATGGAAGGAATTTACAAGATTAGGGTTCTTTTCTTTTTTATTGCGTAAAAGTCTAAAAAGTATGATGTCTAAAGCACCATTTGAATCTGATGTTAGAAGCTCATTTAAGTCCGACAATATTCCAACTAATTCAGCAATAAAGCTTATGATCTCAAAAAAAGTCACTGATTATCCCACCTCCCTTCATCGCAAGGTAGGACAAATCTCAAAAACATATTCTGGATGTTCTATACTAATTTTATCTCTAATCCTATTTTAACTTATTATTGCCCAATGTTTAATCTAATTGTTTAATAAAATTATAAGTCTCTGGTGCTTTTTGGCTAAGCAATTGATTTTGTTCATTGTTCACATAAAACATGGCAAACGTTTCTGCACAGTATTCCTCTGGGTAGTTGGAAAAATACGTTATCCCCAGGAAACAGCCCATCCACTTCCTTACCCCAAATCTTCAAATAATCCATGTCTTCACGGATTCCATCAAACACTATATTATCAATGGAGTACCCTAGCTCATGCAGTTCCAAATTAACCGATCCATGCCCGTTGCCCTTATCACTTGCTCCGATTTTAACCAATACCGTATGTGATCCGCCCATACCAGGCACATCATCCCAAGTTGTTACTTTATTCAAATAACCCCGCGGAGTTTTCCCCTTAAATTTGGCTGCGGATTGATTTTTTGTTAAATCACCATTAAATAGTTTGGACCCTTACACCACTTTCACCAGTTGTGGCTTTGAAATAAAGATGAACTGTTTATAAAAAAGTCGCACCGTTCGCAAAAAAGATGAACCGAAATTTCCTATATCTTTAAAGAATATCTGTATCACCATTCTCAAGTTTCTCTCTTACATCTGAATAAAATTTAGTGTAATCCGTTTCCCTTACTGCTCGAATAGAAAGTTGTGTATCCTTGCTTAGAGGTTTCTCTTCATCTAGAAAACTGATCATTTCCTTATTATCTTTTACTTCATCGTACATTGATACAAACCAATAATTTAAGAGAACAATTCTCACAAATTCTTTAAGTTCCTCATAATAGAGGTATGTTATTCTATCTGTGCTTTGTCCATGAATATACTTCGAACGTTCATCATACAATTTTTTTATTCTTGAATAGGTTTTATCTTTCTTATCTTTATCAAAAATTAACTTACTTGTATAAGTTGAAACTTTTTCAGCAATTTTCTCTTTGTCATAATTAAATAACGATTCAAGTGATGCGAATAGACATAAAAGTTTTACTGAAATGTTATTAACAGAAAAAGATTGATCAAAATAATCTAGGGCACGACTATATTCTTTATTTTCGCTCATCCTTTTTGTCATTAAATCCCAACGCATATGGAAATTTAGTCTACTAGATTGTAATTTCCAGTTTTTTTCTGAAAACCTAGAAGCATGGTCTAATGGTGAGAAAACTTGCGTAAAAAAGCGTTTTTCTACAAATTCCATTTCTTCATCGTAAACTTCAAAATTTATTACTGGGATAAAAATATCAAGGTTTGTTACTAATCTAAGTACTTTTTCAAGGTATAGGACTTTGTTACATAATTCATCAAAGTTTTTTTCAACGTATTTTTTTATTTTACCTTTTGAAGCTCCATTATTATTTGAAATCTCAATTTCAATTGGGTCATCATTTTCAAAGCAACAATAATAATGTTTTTCATCACCATCAAATGGTATACACCAATAGAAGAGAGTAGGATTTGCTAAATATGGATTAGCATTAAATGCCTCTTCGTATTTCTTTAAGTCTATTTGTTTTAGTTTGAAAGCGAACTCGTCCACACTATAATTGTTTTCCATGGGCTGTAATCCGTATACTATTGCTTCATACTTCAATTTTAACTTTTTCATATTTTCCCCTTTTTGATTTTTATTTTACAGCAAGGGATATTAGAAGTGACCATTTAGTCTAACTTTTCTTAACGTAAGTATCGATCTTTTTATGTCTAAAAGTTAAAACTTTAAGACATTCTAAAATGCAGTAGAATTATTTGTTTATTTTTTCTTGTTTTATGTCTAAAAGTTGGTCTACAATTAACTGTGTAAAAGATTTAAGACTTATAGACAGAGGATGATACATATTGTTAATTGGTTATGCGAGAGTTTCAACTACTGGCCAAGATTTAGAAACACAAAAGGAAATTTTGGAAAATGAAGGGTGCAAAAAGCTCTTTGTTGAAAAAGTAACCGGAACAAGTACAAAACAAAGAACCCAACTTTATGAAGCTATTGAATTTGCCCGAGAAGGGGATACATTAGTAGTAACAAAAATAGATCGTTTAGCTCGTTCTATCATGGACTTAAATAAGATAGTTCATGAATTAGCTGAAAAAGGGGTTAAGGTTAGATTTGTTAAAGAGGATATGAAGTTTGATGGTTCAAACGAAGGAAATAGCTTACAAACACTCCTTTTTAATATTTTAGGGTCTTTCGCACAATTTGAACGTGACCTTATTGTAGAAAGAACTACAGAAGGTAGGGAGAGAGCAAAAAGGCAAGGGAAACATATGGGAAGACCAGGACAAGACGAAAAGACTTTAAAACGAGCTATTAAGCTTTATAATGAACGTGAAACAAACGGAATGAGTGTAAATGATATAGTAAAAGCTACAGGAGTTCCACGTTCCACGTTATATGCTAAAAGGTAATGGGGCTGCTGTGGTAGCTCTTTTCTTATGGAACTAACGGGTCAGGTTAGTTTAATAATGAAACGGTTTTATTGGTATATCGTATATAATATACCCCTTATTTTTCTTTAAAATTCATGTATTCTTCATCAATTAAATCTGATGGAATTTCTTTTTCTTTAACTTTTTTCCATTTTAGTTTTGAAATCATACGATTTATTATTTTCCTATTTTCTATTTCCTTTTTTTGTTTACTGTAACAAGCTCTGCAAATCAAACTATAATCTCTTGGATAATTTTCTATATTGGCATACATCGAGTTGATATTTAGATGTTTAGCAATGCACGTTCTATGCTGACCATCTGAAAATACAAAATGCCCACAATCTCTGGGATGCATTTTAATTGAAAAAACCGACTCTTGGAAACTAGGGTTTTCAAAATAATTATCATTTAGCAAAGATTTTGCTAATTCACGACACGACATAACATTGCTATCATGAAATTCATTACCTTCTTCTATGCTTATACGTTCTGCTTCATCTTCACTTAAATATAAAGAGCACACACCTTTTCTTAATTCATAACAATCAAATTTGCCTAATCGGAAAGAATACTTACATTTGGTTGGATCTAATTCTTTTAATTCATAACTCAAAAGTAAACACTCCCATTCCTTAGAAATTAATAACCTGATTATTTACCTCTCTGGAGCTCCGATTTATAATGTTGGTTCATTTAAGCTTCTTTGCTAGAGTGTTATGTAATTATATTATGACGAAAATAATTAAATATTAATACCATATATTTGCCAAAATTAACTTATTAACCAACTACTTTGAGGTGTAAATTTTATATGAGCAACAAAGAAGATATTCTCGTTAGTTTGAAACAAGAATTACTACGGATTGGTTCTTCCAT
>NZ_JBHTYI010000034.1:0-47985 GCF_043656335.1 Peribacillus sp. NPDC056705
CTATAATATAGTAAAAAAGAACGAAGGCAGATTTGTGAAATAATGAGAGAAGTTTGAAAAGTTAGGCGTAATGCCTATGAATAAGAATATTTAGAAGCTTCGGTTAATTTTAAATAGTAAATTGGAACTATAATGACTATAAAAAGATAAACACGTAATAGTCATTATTAATACGTTTGAAGCGGAAATCTGAATTTTAAAAAGTAAATTTAAAAAATATGAAAGAATAAATAAGTAGGGGAGCAAGCTATGAATCCGGTAAATATAAAACAGTTATGGCAGTTTTCAAAGATCCCAAATATTGAGGAGTCGAACTTTAATAAAGTTTTAGAGAAATTTTTTAATTTAAGGATTCCGGGCTTAACACGTGAAAATACACAAAATGCACTAGACGGGCGCCTTCTTGATTTTGATAGACCCGTTATTTTAACTATTAATACAGGTACGATAAAAAAAGAAGACATCCCGGGTATTGATGAAGTTATTGAGCGTATTTCATGTCTAAAAGGACGCAACAGTTATACAAAAGAAGCGATTGGACATATGCGTAATAAAATGGATCAAGATGAAGTGGGGTATATTTCTTTCGAAGATTTCAATACGCGAGGTCTAAAGGGTGCCATAAATGGTCAAAGTGAATCAAAGGAAGATACGTGGGCGATTTATGCTTACAACAAGGGGGTTCACTCAGAAGAAGAGGATGAATCAGTAGAAACGTCACGCGGTGGCTCTCACGGAGTTGGGAAAATTGCTTCTAATGCAGCATCTGATTTAAACCTTATGTACTTTGCCAATTGCGATGCAGAAGGGAACCAGCACCTTGGTGGTACAGTACAGCTGATCGAGCATACGTACCATGACCAAAGTTATCGCTCATCTGGCTATTTCACAGATATTGAGATCCTTGGTGATAAAAAAACGAAGTTCTATCCATTTGATAATACGTTCCACAAAGTATTCGAGAAGAAAACGCGTGGTTTAAAAATTGTTATTCCCTACCTGCGTGATGAGTACAACAATGAAAAAGAAATTATTAAGAGTGTTTGCGATAGCTTCTTTATTTCGATCCTTCAACAAAAGCTAGAAGTTGTAGTCAATGACAAAAATATTACGTCTAAAACGATTAAGGATTATGTAGAGAATCCAGATTATTTTGTGCAAGAAATAGGAGAAATGAAGAATGAATTTACACCTTTATATGTAGGTACGTATTTAAACCAAGAGCCAAGATCATTAAATGTATCAGATGGTATGAATGATTATCAGTTCAATCTTTATTTCCGTTATGATGAAGCAATTCCTAAAGGCCGGATGGCAATTGTCCGAACGATTGGTATGAAAATAGAAGACAAGAAAATAAAAGGGAATGTGAATAAGCCATTCAATGCAGTATTAATCGGGGGCGCAGCAGAGGATGGTTACTTAAAATCATTAGAAAACGAATCACATACAGAGCTTTCCTATGAGCATATTAAAGATCCGAAGCTTCAAAAGCGTGCGAAAAAATTTATAAACAACCTATCTCGTGAAATTTCTAGCATTATCGAAGAAGCAATCAAGAAAAATAACCCAACAGATGGGCTGATGAATACAAAGGATATTTTGTATGTTGTGGAAAACCAGTTTAAACGGGATTTATCAGACTCAATTGCAACCGTTAAGATCAATAAAGGTAAGTCACTTGTGAAAATGACAACAGATGTTCCAAAAAAGAAGAAAAAATCAAAAAGTGCTACAAAACCTGGCGAAACACGAAAAAAGATAAATTACGTAAAGAGAGTGAATCGCCAACTAACTGTAGAAAATGAAAGCGCTCAAGAACCAGAACGTGATAAATACATTACGCACCCAGATATCGTTGAGCGTTTAATAATTGGGAATAATGAAATGGTCCATTTTGATTTTAAAGAAAGTAAAGAAATAAATAAAGAGCACTCATGTAATATTTCATTATCAATTATTGATGGTATGGGAGTAGAGTATACGGATGAATTTAATCTTCATGAAAATTACAGCCGTGTTATTGATGGCACTACCGGTAAGGTTTGTAAAGTTGAAAACAATATCATTAAAGATGTTGCCATCATGGAAGGTGTATCTAAACTTCAATTAGAGTTAAAAAACAATTTCAATAAAGCTTTGAAATTTGTTTACTATGTAGAGGTGTAACATGATTTATAAAAAGGACGCAAACTTCCCATATCCATTATTAACAAATACATCAACAAGTTATGAAAGCAGTCAATTTACTTTAGATGTCCAATTACAGGAAAATGTAAGTAATTATCGTTTTGACATACAATATGATATCTCTTCGGAGTTTATGAATCTATTACTAGAAAAAGGAAAAGCACAGCTTATTTTAGTTATTCAATCAAAGGACAATAAGTTCTATAAACTAAGTCCGCAGGACACGTTCATTGAAATTCCAAAGTCACGTATTTCTGTCAGCAAACGAACATCTATCCAGTTACACCTTCAATCGAAAACGGATATAAATTTTAAAGACAATGATGATCTAAGCGGCATTTACCAATATTATAAAGATAACATCGTTGTACCAAAGCATTCAATTTTAGGATTCTCAAACATTGAGATATTTGAAGGAAGTTACGAAAAACCATTAGAATTATTTGAGAAGAAAGTAGATCCGAATTTATTAAGTGATGTCAAAATTGAACTTGGCAGTGAAACAATTATTATTCATTTTAAAAATGAACAGTTGCAGTTTAATCATTTGCCAATGAGTAATACATTAAATAATCCATATATTTATATGGGACTTCAAAAGGCGCTTCAAAGGTTTATCGAAATTAACGGAGATGACGGAGAAGTAGATCTAGAGCAACTCGAAACACCAATAGATCCATTGGACTTCAAATTGTATAATTTAATGAAGAAAAAGATGATTAATGAAATAAGAATTGATACGATTGACGAAGTCATTTATGCCATTTCGGATAGAATCATAGAGAAGTTTACTGCTGCTGTGAAGGGGCTAAGTTCAAATGGAAATTAGACTGCTTAAAAAAGGATATAAAAACAACGAACAGTTTTACAAGGATTTTTTAGACGATCAAATTAAGTATAAAGACGATTATTTTTCGGGGGATGTTGTCTATATAGACGAAGCGCCTGATTTCCCGATTTACTTGGCACAACGAACCGAAAAAGATCGAAAAGAATTGTTCCTGGAAGCGTTTGATGTACTGTCGCGTACCTATTTAAAAACCGATCGTGATCTTCACTTTGAAGAGGTATTTTGGCATTCCTTACTCACTGTAAAGAAGCGGGATAACTTGCTAGAGCAATACCCACAAATTGCAGATGGCATCAATCATTTTAACAATATAGTTTTAAAGGATTTTAACTGGGAAAGCTATATTTATAAATGTGTCCTTGGTGCTCAATATATTAACGATGCGGTGTCAGATAAAGCGGAGCGTATACGTTATTACGAGTTGTTAATTGATAATTTAGATATGTACAACTACATTATTAAATATGAAATTTTCCGCAATGATCGTTTCTTATTGAATATTTTAGACATTATTGACGAACTGAATGTCTCAAAAGTGATGAAGTCGAAAATTATCGGGCGTGATGATCTAGGAAAAGATGAGCGTGTTGGCCGACGTGTCATTTTCGAATTTAATAAAAGCTATCCGGTCATTATGTCACCCATGATTGAAAAGGAAGATTTAAAAGAGTTCTTCTTAACATATTTAGGCTACTATTATGACATTTCGTCGTTACAGGCAACAGTTTAAAATAAGAATTCCTAGAGAAGCCAAGTGATTTTCGATTTTCTTAGACTATTTATAATGGAAAAAGCACTTATATGTGTCGCCAAAAAATTAGGCAATGTAAAAGACTTCAAAGGATAACGAAGAAGACGAACTAATCGTAAAGGCTGCCTTGACAGCTGGCAGAGGCACGGTAGATGTATTAGTAATAAAGCAGGACTGTAATTAATCTCTCCAGTGAAGACCTCTCATGTAGAAATATGATCTTGTTAATGACGTAAATTTAAAAGGAACCTTTTTATTGACCAAACAGAATGGTACCATATGCAAAACGAATATGCCTGGACCAGTACTAGCAGGAAAAGATAGAACAACAATAGAGGAGATGCTAAACTACCACCTTAGAAAAGCGATGGATCAAAAACAAATACTCGAACCATCAAAAATTGATGCAATAGACGTATTCTTAACTTCAATAGGAGCAGCATCCATCACAGGTGAAGAAATTGATGTTACAGGTGGTATCTAATAATAAGTTAGATCTTCCCATATACTAAAATGAGTACGAAAAGATCGGAAAAGAGCATGATTTCAATTTAAATCATGCTCTTTTTTTATTAATTGATTTGAAATCTACTAGCCCTTCCAATCAATGTTACTTAAATTAGAACGTCAAAAGAAATAATCAATTTTGAAAAAAGTGAATTCTAATTTAGATCGTTTCTGTTAAATTTTTTATAGTCATTTTAATTGATGGAGATACTCGCCATGTAAAAAGTGAAAGAATCTGTACCAGTTGCAATAAGTAATAGTTTACAAATAAAGGTGAAAATTTCAAATATAATATATAATGGTACTTATATAAAATGGTTTCTTTCATTTGAATTAACCATGAAAATTTTCATTACTTTATATATTGTTTCAATATTAACAATTATTTATGAATTAGTAATTGTTAATGATTACACATTACTCTTTCATTATCACATGTCTACACAGACGAACCTATTTTATTTTCATTCGATGAATATTCAGGGAGAAGTATGTGTAAAAATATTACATAGATATTTTTGGAGGGAAAAACATGTCCATAGTTATAGAGAATTTACACCAATCTTTAATAATCAATCCTTATATTGAAGGAAAACGGAAGCTCAGAATCCTTTCCGGATATGCTTCTCCCACCTTTGTTCATCACATATTATATGCATTGGAAAATATAGAAATTGAACTTATTATTGGTATGATAAAATATGATCCCATTACAATTTGGGAGCATAATGAATATATAAAAATGGCTGATAGTACAAAACGTTTAGAAGTGAAATATTATATGGGGGATAAACCAATACATTCTAAGGTATTGTATTGGGAAGCAAATGGTATTCTTGATGAACCCTTAGCTTTTATAGGATCTGCAAATTTTACTAGGAATGGGTTTGTAAATTATCAGGAGACTATGGCCTCGGTTGAACCAGCAGAAGCTTTGACTGCCTTTCCTATTGAAAACCTGTTGAGTTTTAAAACTTCTTCTATTGAGGAATTAATAAACTTTACCTATCAAGTTAGACATACTACAAGTATTGATACATCAGCAGTTGCACAAGTTGTAAGAAACACCAAGCCATGTGTAGATTTACTGTTAACTACAGTAGATAACCCCCGTAAAATACATACTACTGGAGGATTGAATTGGGGACAGAGGCCTGGTAGGGAACGTAATCAAGCTTATATTCCTGTATCAAAGAAGTTACATAATGCTAATCCAGGTTTCTTCCCAAAAAATAAAGAAGAATTTACCCTGTTAACCGATGATGGAGAAAACTTTGTTTGTGTGATGGCCCAAGAAAATAATAAAGCACTAGAGACTTGTCATGATAATAGTATTCTAGGTAAGTATTTTAGAAATAGATTAGGCGTGCCTTTAGGAGAGTTTGTAACTATAAAACACCTGGATGATTATGGGAGGAATTACGTTACAGTATATAAATTAAATGATGAGACATATTTTATGGATTTTAGCTAAAAATCAGGAGGGTAAATAATGTTAAAACAAGTGAAAAGTAGGGTTAATAAGCTTGCAAGAGTTCTAAGAGACGAAATTGACGAAGAAGGAATCAATCAAATTATTGATACAGCCGAACAAATAAATGAGAAAATTGGCTTAGTATCTGACGGAAATGGGCAGGGTCTGTTGTTTGGACAAGTGCAGAGTGGCAAAACAAATAATATGTTAATGACAATAGCTAAAGCTTCTGATAATGGCCATCGTTTATTTGTAGTTTTAACTTCTGATAACTTGTGGCTATATGAACAAACATTAGAACGTGTTCAAGAATCGCTTCCTGGTTTATTAACATTAGGAAAAGATTCATGGAATGTGGATTCTATGACTAGCAGAGTAGAGACTGCCTTAAAACATACTGGGGTTGTACTAGTTGCAACTAAAAATAGTAGGATACTACCAAAAATGAAGGAATTTATTGAACAGCACATCTCTAATAATCTAAGAGCAATAATTTTCGATGACGAGGCAGACCAAGCTAGTTTAAATACTTTAGCAAATAGTGATAAAGATGAATTAAGCAGAATAAATGGAGACATAGTTGATATAAGAAATTATTTTGAAAGACATGTTTTCATACAAGTGACCGCAACACCACAGGCTTTATTTTTACAAGGAGCTAATACGACATTTAGACCAGATTTCACTATAATTTTCAAGCCCGGTAAAGGCTATGTGGGGGGAGAATCGTTTTTTGAGGAGAACTCCCACACAATGAGATTATTTCAAGATACAGAAATAGAATCCCTAATGAATGGAGAAAACTACGAAAATATACACAATGGGTTAGCCATCCCGACTGGATTAAGACAAGCCTTATGTACGTTCTTTATTGGAGCAGCATTAAAAATCTGTGAAGGTGAAGGAACAAACTATACTTTTTTATGTCACGTTAGTCATAAACAAGATGACCATAAACGGCTAGAAACAATAATCAATGGATTTATTACAAAACTTACTTTAGCTCTTCATGAAGATGATATGCCCGAGAGGGAAATTGTATATGGTTATCTACATGAAGCGTATCTAGATCTGAGTCAAACAAATGAAAATCTACCTTCATTTATAGAGATAGTTGAGGAAGTAGCTGAAAACATTACAAGTACACAATCACAATTACTTATTTCTGGGAGTCATTTTAAACGACCAAACTATAAATCTCCGTTTAACATTTTAATTGGTGGAAATAAGCTGGGGCGGGGAGTAACTATAAAAAGGTTGCTAGTAACATATTATGGCCGCACAAGCCAGGCACCGAAATTAGATACAATATTACAGCATGCAAGGATGTATGGTTATCGTAAAAGTGATCTTGGAGTATCAAGATTCTTTACAACCAATACAATATGGGATGTATTTAAGGAAGTATATTCTTCGGAGAAACGATTAAGAGATGTCATAGAAAAATCAAACCCAGATGATTTACAAGCTCTTGTCCTCTCGAGAACCAGTCAATCGATACTACGCCCAACAAGATCCAATGTCCTTTATGTTGACTCAATACTTTTCTATATGCCAGGAAAAAGATATTTTCCTAGATATCCTATGGAGAGTCATGTTGAAATTCTAGATGATGTCCTTAAACCGTATGAGAACAAAAAAGATTTGACGTTAGTTAAAATTCAGGACCTAATAGAGATTCTAAATCTAACAAAATCAGAAAAGACTGAAGGAGGAAGCTGGGATGACGAGGCAATTATAGCTTGTTTAAAAAACATGAAAGAAATGTATAATAATCAAGGCTACATTGCTGTCCGTACTGGTAGGGATATCACGAAAGGATCCAGATCAATGCTTTCTCCAGATGATAACACATTATTTAATGGAGCTGGTCCTACCTTAACCATTTATAAATATAATGGTAAGGAGGAGAATGGTTGGAATAACAAGCCTTTGTGGGTCCCTAATTTAAGATTCCCCGATGGTAAAACGTATTTCATGTTTTCTACAGTGGATATAACATCGGAGAACTAATTTTTGCGGTGTTAAAAGGAGTTAACATTTAAAAAAAATTTTAAAAATTATTTGGTAATATGTTACAATTAAACGTTATTTAAATTAAATGACTTTCTTGTTGGGCTTCATGTATGTTAACCTTAGCTAGGATATTTTAAATTCAACATCTAACTCATACTGCTGAATCCATTCCCTTTTATAAAAGTTGTGCAATTGGATTAAGTAGTTCGAAATAGCTGCATATGTTCGGTTCATGAGTTATACTGTATATACAAATAATGAACGAACAAGAGGTGTTCAACATGAAATTTATTAAAGGAGAATTGTTCTGCGGTCCTGGTGGATTATCTTTAGGAGCTAAAATGGCAAAATTCACTACAGGCAGTGGTGAGGTATTTGAAGTTGTTCATGGGTGGGCTAACGATAATCATCCATCAACATGTGAAACATTTCGAAGTAATATTTTGTCTGAAAGTGATGATCCTCATAGTGTAATTTGTCAAGATGTTAGGGAATTAGATATTGAGGCCTTACCAAAGATAAACGCATTTGCTTTTGGATTTCCTTGTAATGACTTTAGTACTGTAGGGGAATCTCGCGGTTTGGAAGGTAAATATGGTCCGCTTTATTCATATGGCGTTAAGGTATTACGATATCACCAACCAGATTGGTTTATTGCTGAAAATGTAAGTGGATTGCAGAGTTCCAATGATGGTAGTGCTTTTCTTCAAATTCTTAGCGAATTATCTGAGACAGGATATGTACTTACTCCACATCTGTATAAGTTTGAGGAATATGGAGTTCCACAGGCAAGACATAGAGTTATTATTGTAGGAATACGCAAGGATTTAGATGTGACTTTTAGAGTCCCGGCACCAACCACTCCAAGTAAAGAGGAATGGAAAAGTTCTAAGGAAACTTTGGAAAACCCTCCGATTCCATTAGATGCTAAAAACAATGAAAGAACTACACATAAAGAGAAAGTTGTTAGGATGTTAAAATATATTAAGCCTGGAAAAAATGCATGGAGTGAGGATATACCTGAAGATTTACGTTTGAACGTTAAAGGGGCTAGACTTTCTAATATATATAAGCGTTTAAATCCAGAACTACCAGCATATACTGTCACTGGATCAGGTGGTGGTGGTACACATATGTATCACTACTCAGAACCGAGGGCTTTAACAAATAGGGAACGTGCAAGATTACAAACTTTTCCTGATTGGTTTGTGTTTGAAGGAAAAAAAGAGGATGCAAGAAGACAGATTGGTATGGCGGTGCCCCCTGAAGGGGCTAAAGTTATTGTCGAAGCTATTTTAAAAAGTTTTGCTGGTATAGATTACTCTTGGATTGAACCGAAATGGAAAGATTTGTTGAGTATAGAAAAAGCACGTGATAAGAAGAAAAGAACTGCAAAAATAATTGAAACCGAAAACGGTCAATTAATGTTTAATAAAATGAATTAGTTACCTTAATAAAACTCTTCCTAATAGGAGGAGTTTTATTTTTAAAGATTAAAGGAAAAATGGTGTTAACCTTTCTGACTAAATCGATTATTAGCCCCTAGTTTTCACGGCGAAAGACTCATAATCGGAAGTAAGAGTTAACTTTATCTATATACAAGGAAATAATTTTTTAGATTTAGATGATTCGAAACTTTATTGGTGTAAAATAGTATTGCAAATGTTAGATTCATATTCTATTTTTTATAAATAACGCAGAGATTTATATAGCAGCAAAAACTGCCTCAGTTCTTTTTCCTAAATGCTTATACAAATATTAAGGTATCGTCCTCTTAATATCTAGAGTAGATGGCAACATATCAGACAGTCTTGATATACTTCAATGTAAAAAATACATTGAAAAAGCTGATCGACCTTTATAGCTAGTTGTATTATATGCCTGATAAAAATGAGATTCTACATGTATTACAATTATAAATAATTAGTATTTTTCAGGAAGTGATAGTATGACTAAGATAGAAGATACAGAGATTTCAATTCCAAGTGCAGCTCCACTAATAGGGTCACTGCGATCAATTGGATATGATTTAGAGACAGCAATTGCTGATATTGTAGATAACAGCATTGATGCAGGGTGCAAAAATATTGATATTACAATGAATTGGGATGAAGATGGAAGCTTTATCCGTATAGTAGATGATGGGTCAGGAATGGACAGGGAATCATTAACTGCAGCTATGAAATTAGGATCTAAAAATCCTCAATCGAATCGCAACAAGAGTGAGCTTGGGCGCTTCGGGATGGGGTTAAAAACAGCTTCTTTCTCACTCGGAAAAAGGTTGACTGTCTTAACCAAAAAAAACCAAACAACCAATATTAGATGCTGGGATTTAGATTATATTGCAAAAGAGAATAAATGGGAGATATTTTTGTTCCCTCGGGATGAAGTATCTATTGAAAGATTAGGGGATATAGAGACGGAGTCAGGTACAGTTGTTTTGATTGAACAATTAGACAGAGTAGTGAAGGAGCCCTTTTCAACGGCCAAACAAAAAAGTTTCTTCAATAAGATTGGCAAAGTAAGAAGTCATCTAGGGATGATTTTTCATCGTTATTTGAGCAGGATTGATAAAAAGATTTACATATCTTTAAATGGAAATTTAGTTGAGGGCTGGGATCCATTTTTTAATAAATCTTTTGCCACTCTAATCAGACCTGTGGATCAATATATGATCTATGACAGCCCTGTAAGTGTACGTATTTCTATCTTGCCCCACTTTTCCAAATTAACAGAACAGGAGTATGAGCAGGCAGGCGGGCCAAAAGGCTGGAGCGCTCAGCAAGGATTTTATATTTATCGCAACAAACGGATGCTGATCAGCGGCGGCTGGCTGGGTTTATTCAACCGAGAAGATAGCGCCAATTTAGCCCGTATCGAGATCGATATACAAAATGATGCTGATTTTGAATGGAATATTGATATCAAGAAGTCTAAAGCAACGCCGCCGTCCGAGATGAAAGCTATATTGGAGAAAATTGGTGCAGAAGCACGAAGATTATCACATGAAGTTTATTACCGCCGTACCGTGACAGGTGTTGGAGGAAGATCAACATTACAGCTTTATCAAGATGAATATTTATGGGAGCAAGTATCCAAAAACTCAGGTGTTCATTTCCGGATTAACAAGAAACATACTCTTCTGAGAGAAATTAGAAAAGAACTTGATGAAAAACTGAACAATAAATTAGATTACTATTTTTTACTTCTTGAAGAATATAGCCCTGGCAACTTGTTCGCCTATCCTACAAAAGCGGAAGAAAAGTATATCGAGCTTGATAAGGAACAGCAGCAAAATGTGCTTCAAATTACACAGTTGCTTAAAGATACTACAGAAAATAATCAAGACATAATAATCCAGCATATTTTGTCTTTTGAAACGTTTAGTAGCATTGATCCTAAAGAGTTAAAGAAATTCATTGTAGAAAACTGGTAAGGAGGGCTACAAATGATTGACGTTCTAAAAGATATAGTGTTAAGAATGATCGAAAAGCCATTAAATGACGGAGTACAACCAAATATAGTTGTGCCGCCAGCTGTTGAACAAGCGATTGCTCTTCCGATGTTTGTATCATTAACTGAGACAGATAAACAGCGTGCTATCGATGAGTTGATTACAAGTTTAAAACCAAGTGCTCAAAGTGGAGCTTTATTAGCAAACAAAGATGATGTGAACCATAAAGCTTGGTACAAAGAAAAGAAGGAACACATTGAATTCAATTATTGGAATCGATACCGGAAATACTTGTTACAAAAGAAAAATTGGGCTTTGGATGTTGTAAACAAGCTGGATGATTCTACTGATACAATTTTAGAGCTTTTAGAAGATCCTATGGAAAAAGGTCGCTCTTTTGACCGCCGAGGATTGGCTTTTGGTTACGTACAATCAGGGAAAACTGCCCATTTTACAGGACTAATTAACAAAGCTTTTGATGCTGGATATAAATTAATTATTGTTTTAGCAGGGATGCATAATGATTTGCGTACACAAACACAAATGCGCTTAGATGCTGAAGTACTGGGTTATGAAAATAGTGTTAAGCATACCTCGCAAAACAAAGAAAACCGTATTGGTGTAGGTACACTGCCAGGCCACTACATCTTAGAAGTTGATTCACCCACTGACCGTACTGAACAGGGGGATTTTCAATCTACAAGAGCCCTAACATTCAATAAACAGATTATGGTTATTAAGAAAAATAAAACTGTGTTAGAGAAATTGTTGAAAGCCTGTCAGAGGAGTCCACAGGCATTATATGTATCAGAGGAAGACAGTGAAGGGAAAAGGGGATATAAGATTATACATGATGTACCAATTCTCATTATTGATGATGAGGCAGATCAAGCTTCAATTGATACATCAAATATATATGATGAAAACGGTGAAATTCTAGAAGAGTATGATCCGAAAGCTATTAATAGCTATATACGTCAAATCTACAAAACGTTCAGTCAGCGTGCTTATTTGGGGTATACTGCCACACCGTTTGCGAATGTATTGATTAATCAAGATGCTGTAACAGAAATGCATGGACAGGATTTATTTCCTCAAGATTTTATAGTTAACTTGCCAAAAGCATTTAACTATGTGGGACCTGCAGAATACTTTTTGAAAACAGACGGGGATACGGGCAAATTACCCTTTGTTAGAGAGATTAATTATGATGAAAATTTTGCACCTTATCCGCATAAAAAAACATTTGAACCTGTTAAAATTCCGGACACACTTAAAAAAGCAATGTATTCTTTTATTTTATCGATTGCACTTCGCCGTCATCGCGGGCAGGAAAAAATGCATAACTCTATGCTGATACATGTTACTCGATTTAAAGACGTTCAGGAGAAAATCAAAGTACTAGTTAGCGCTATGCGAAAGGAGATTTTAGAAGACGTCGAAAATGGTCAAGGACGAGGCGAGCATTATAAAGGAATTAAAAAGCAATTTGAAGATGAGTATAATGCACAAAAATTAAATGCGATTCAAAAAATGTTTCCGGACCAATTCGATGATTACTTTACTGCGGAATGGTCCGAAATTAATCCTTTAATTTTAGGTGCTATCAAATCTATTTCGGTCATGAGTATTAATGGAAATAGTGCGGATGTTTTGGAGTACGCTGATTACGAAGACAAAGGGTTAAATGTCATCGCTATCGGCGGCGATAAACTTTCAAGAGGGTTAACGCTTGAAGGACTGACAGTAAGTTATTATTTAAGGGCTAGTAAAATGTATGACACACTTATGCAAATGGGCAGATGGTTTGGATTCCGCCAAAACTTTTTAGATGTGTGCCGTTTATATACTACGAAAGACCTTGTCGGCTGGTTCCAGTACGTAGCAGAAGCAACAGATGATCTAAGGGCGCAGCTTGATTATATGGCTGAAATTAAAGCAGAACCGAAAGAGTTTTTATTGCGCGTGCGTTCCCACCCGAACTTGCTGATCACAAGTCAGAATAAAATGCGCTCAGCAAAACAAATGAAGGTAAATTACAGCAATGAGTTGGTTCAAACGACAGTATTTCCAATTGATGATGAACAATTCTATAAGCAAAACTATTCAGCTGCGCGTGCATTAATCGAACAGGTTAATGAAAAGTATGAAATGAATCCGCAAATAGATATGCGAATTGCAAAACTAAACTCTAGCCACTATTTCTGGACGGGCGTCGAAGCTCAGCCAATAATTGATTTCTTAGAGCAGTATCAGACTGTATCAAGTGCAACAAGGGCAGACAGCAAGTATATCGGGAGGTATGTAAAAAGCTTAAGTGAAGTAGGAGAACTTACAAATTGGACGGTTGTATTAATTAATACAGGCGGTGAAGAAGAGGTATTTACAAGTAGTATTTCTCTTCAAAGAGGTATTAAACGGACAGGGATAGAAGATAAAATTCATAATCATTTAACATCTCTTAAAACTCTTATTTCAGGAGACCATGTGTTTTTCGATTTCTCTCAGAAAATGGCTGAACAAGCAAAGGAGATAAAGGGGAGAGACGAGGTTGAAAAGAAAGCAAAAGGGACAACAGCTTTAAAGATCCGGGCTTTGCGTAAGCCAACAGATGCGTTGCTTATACTATATCCTTTTAATAATGAAATTAATGGTGTCAGCAAATTAGTCGGTGATCTCACATATGCTAATAAAAGCAAGCCATTCGCCTTTGCGATTTTAACACCTGAAACTTCATCTGAAGAAGCTGAAGTTGATTATGTAATTAACGAGTCAATTGTAATTGAAAAAGATGCAGGTGCAGAGTATGTATGAATTAAAGAAGATTTTTGACCATCTAGCTTCTCTGGAAAGAGAGCTAGATGAAGCATATTTAATTCAGGAAGTGCTTGATTTGGGTGTAACCAGTGTTCTCGCAGGTTTAGACGCAGATCATAAGCGATGCGTAATTATCCCTATCAAATTACCAATAGAACGTACGGAGTATGATCGCTTTCCCAAATGGAACGGATTATCGATTGTACAGGAAAAACATGTGAATACTCTCGCGAATGGTGAGAAAAGATGGTTTTTAATATTCAAAGAAAATAAAAAGTTTGCGAATATTAATGATGAGATCATAATTCATATTTTTGAAGACATTTGCAAATCAGTCCAAACCGAAATGGTCCTTTCGCGAATTTTTGATAAAATTAGAATAGTGTTAAGGAAATGGGAAGATTTCTTTCATAAAATAGAAGGGAATCCAATTTCCAAGCAAATATTACAAGGATTGTTTGGCGAACTGCTTTTTTTGAAGCACCTTTTAATCGAAAGGGAAGAAAGTCAGCAAATTCAAATTTTAAACGGCTGGTATGGAATCGATTATGCTAAAAAAGATTTTCAATATAAACAAAAATTTATTGAAATTAAAACGTCAACTCAGCAAAAGCCATATTCTGTACGTGTATCGAGTGATACACAATTGAAAAAGCCGGATGATTATCAATTATATCTATGTTGTTTCATGCTGGAGGTAGATATTCAGCTAGGAAAAACAATTAAGATGCTTATTGAAGATATTGAAAGCCTTCTTTTAGATGATGTAAAAACATTGTTTAAGCAAAAACTTATGAACATAGGCATAATTGTGGACCTGCTGGACAACAGCTTACTAGATTTCTTTATAGTGCGTGATACATTGGTTTATGAAATTACAGAACAATTTCCAATAATCAAATCAAGTGAACTGCCAAGTGCAGTATTTAAAATTGAATACTCCTTAGCATTGGATCAGTGTGCGGATTTCAAGCTGGGAATAAATCGATTACTGGGAAAAATTGAGGTATGATAATATGAATTTGCAAGAGTTTGTAATTGAATTTAAAGACTTGCACAGCGACGGACAGAATCAAGAAGAAAAGTTCATTAATGCTTTTTGCGAATATTTAGAAGCAAACGAACTATTTACTGATTTTAAATTAAGTTACCGATCCCAATTAGGCATTCAAGCTAATGCATATGCTTATGACAGAGATCACAATAAATTAATTTTCATTGTTGCAGATTACGAAAATTTTCATTATGGAACATCAGTCTCTAAAACGATCATTCAGAAACTGTATAAGCGTGCGTTAAAATATATAAAAAAAGCAAGAACAGATTTAGTTAATGTGATTGAAGATATAGCAGGTGACTATCCTTTAGCACAATTAATTTATGAATTAGATTATGAACAGACAGAGATCGAAGTGTTAATTCTTTCTAATCGTATTTACAAAAGCAATGCTTCTGTAGAGATCGAAGTGGTTGAGGGGAAAGAGATTGTCTATCAGATTTGGGATATAGAGCGTTTATTTCAATTAGTGAACGAATCACAAGGTGTAGAAGCCATTGAAATTGATTTAACAAAGTTGTCTCAAAAAAGCTTTTCTATGCTTCGAGTAGATGAAAACAGCAACGATTTTGATTGTTTTGTCGGGTACATTTCTGGGGATACCTTAGCTACTTTATATGAACAATGGGGACAGAGATTAATTGAACGAAATGTGCGTTCATTTTTACAGTCAAGAGGTAAGGTTAACAAAGGAATTAAAAATACACTGCGCAGCGAAAAAGAAATGTTTGTCGCATATAACAATGGAATTTCAACAGTAGCCGAAGAGGTGGAAGCAGAGGTTTCAGCAGATGGCCTTCTTTATAAGATCAATAAAATAAAAGGATTGCAAGTCGTGAATGGCGGGCAAACTACAGCATCTCTGTATTATACAAAGAAAGAAGATAAAGTTGATTTAAGCAATGTATACATACAGATAAAATTAACAGTCATTAAATCACGTGAAAAGATGAACATGATGACTTCCAAAATTTCAGAGTATGCAAATACACAAAATAAAATTTCAGAATCAGATTTAAAAGCAAACCATGAGGCGCTCATCAATCTAGAAAATTTATCTCGTACCACGTGGGTTCCTTCAGCATCTAATTTGAAGTCCAATAATCGGTGGTTTTTTGAACGTGCGCGCGGCCAGTATTTAGTTGATTTAAGCAGGGAAACTACTCCTGCAAGGAAAAATGAATTCAAAAAAGTAAATCCTAAATCACAATTGCTCAGCAAAACAGATGTGGCGAAATTCTACATGTCATGGATACAATATCCTCATAAAGTAAGTAATGGAGGTGAATCCAACTTTAAAGCTTTTATGGAGCTTATCGATCAGTCCGTTGCTGATATAAATACAGCCTTTTATAAACAATTAATCGCAATGGCAATTTTATTTAAAACGTGCGATGATTTGGTGAAAGAAGCAAAGTATCCTGGTTATAAAATAAATATTGTCACGTATACCCTTGCTGCGCTTTCTTATGGAAAAGGAAATCAAATTGATCTAATGGAAATTTGGAGTCAGCAATCGGTTCCTGAAAAATGGATTTTTGAGCTTGCAAGACTTCTCCCGATTACATGGGAACATATTAATAATCCGCCAGTCTCTGGATCCAATATTACTTCCTGGTGTAAAAAGGAAGAGTGTTGGCTAAATTATCAAGAGAAATTAAAAAAACATAATAAGCAAAGTTAACTATCAATCATAAGCAGAAATATCGACATTGCTAACAAAGCAAGGATCCTTACGCTACTTTTGGGAAAGAAACCAAACAGCTTAGATATATCCCGTGTAACGTAAGGACAATTTATGGGCAATAAAAGTAGCATGACCTAGAATGGAAACAGCCATTAGAGTACTTGCTCATTTACTAGCCCCTAATAATCTAGCAAATGCTAGAGGAGCTATTTATAATCTTGAAAATTCATTAGAAAGAATTAATGGAAAAGCTAAAATTATTTTAAGTTCATAGGCCATGTTAGAGAAAATTTGATTTTTCTATTATTGTTTCTTTATGTGTAGTCTGTCATAAAAAACTGCACCATAAGTTATAGGGCCAATAGTTGAAAAATTATTTGATCATAGAAATAGAGAGAGTAAAAGGTTGTAATATTGTGGGTTCAAAAACAAAACTATTTGGAGATTAAAATAATATTTTATACTATGCTTGTTTTATGTTTTATGAGGTGGAATTGATATGGAAAGAAAATTTAAATTAGCTTTAATTGTTGCATTTTACTTATCAAAGTATGATTTAAAAGCAGCACAAGATTTAGGTTATAAATCTAGGAGACAGGCCTTTAGAGGTGTAGGTGAAAAAATAAATGTTAATCACAATACCATTAAGCATATGAGAGACCAATTTGATACTGTCCTTTCTCATAGAGCTGGTTACCACCAAAGTCCCTTACCTCCATCAAGAGCAGAAGTAGTTGAAAAATATTCCTTTTTAAGTGAGATGGCATTGTTTGAAATAGTAAAAGATATTCTTAATGTTGGTATGGAGAACAATGAGAATATAGAATCTTATGTAAAAGTGCTTGAAGAAGTAGAAGAAAAAGATAATAAAAATAAGAGAAAGGCAAAGGTTAGTACTGAATATACCACTAGAGGAATAACTGGCATAAAAGCAGAGGAGCTTTTTTTAACTAAATTTAATGAAGGAAAGATAAATGGATTTTCTGATGGAGCATTAATTGATACAAGACAAGATGGTACTGGTTATGACTTTAAATTACCAGGAGATCCTGATATTTATTTTGAGGTAAAAGGGTTGGCTTCTGTAAAGGGAGGTATATTATTTACTGATAAAGAATGGGCTGTTGCCGAAGAGAAACAAGAAGAGTATATATTGGTTTTTATTACTAATATAAGTGAGGAACCAAATATACAAATTATTAGAAATCCTTATATGAAATTAAAGCCAAATAAAAGTATCTATACCACTATTACAGTAAATTGGGCAGTAGATGCTTCTCAGCTAAAAAGCTAGATATTAGCAAGAAGTTGCTTTCTATTTGGAGAATGTGATGAAAAGGTTTTGGGGAGCACAGCGCAATCTATTATACTTTTGTATGGTCATTTTTTATGTTTTTGTACTTAGATTTCTTTTTAAGAATTTTAATTTAAAGAGAAGACACATTCCACCAAAGGTATGTCTCTTCTCTTTATAAACTCAGAAAAGTCAACATCCCTTCATGTATCGCTTCTTCTATGGGACACGGTCCAAGACAATCCCCTATTTGTTTCACGATGGGAGCATGCCTTTTCATTTCTTCGAATAATTCTGTAATGGGAATGCGGCCAAATGTACCCTAGCTAGAGTAGACACTAAAAAAGTGTCTACCTATAGGGTGCTTTTCTGTATAATTATAAAAAAATGAAATTTGGGGAGATATCTAATAAGTAAAAAGTTTTTTACAGAAAAAAAGATGGATGTACTTTCAAATAACCCTTACGTGAAATAATTGAGTCCTAAGGAATCAATTATACGGACGATTTTAAGCAACTTTTTATTACCGAAAATGAAAAGGGCAAGCTTCAAAGACAAATACTTGTGGAATGTGGGTTCGATATATTCACGTTATAGGAATGGAGCGGGTTCAGTCATCAGGAAAAAAATGGGGAAGTAAAAAGGTTTTTAATACATAGAGTGTGTTAAAGGGTGAATTCCACTACTCTTGTTATATAATATCTACAACCAGCATTCGAGCCGTTGCGAAGTTATAGTTAATATAAACCATAAAACATCCTATTTGTTTAAATAGGATGTTTTATGCGTGGGTGAAGTGAGCCTTTTTTACTGTGGGAATTTTTCATCTAATTTTTTATTAATCGAAAAAACAAATTTATTAGATTTAGAAATGTTTATTATATTTTCAGAAGGATTACTTGATTGATATTCTTTTAAAATCTCGTAAAGTAAATCATAAGTTTCACTTAATTTTTCTTGTGAAAGTAAAGATAAATCAAATTTACTAAGTTCATGATCTATGTATCTAGATTTTTGTAAAATTAAACTTACAACTATTCTAGATAAATGGTATGCAAAGTTTTTGGCTAAATCTTTTTCAATAGAGTCATTTGTATTTATTAATTTTGTTACCTCTTTATGAATAAGAGCAGCCTTTAAATATGCTCCAAATTCCAATTTGGCATTAAAGATTTTATTATATGAAGAGTCAGTTTTTATTAAAGTTGTAGGCTTTGAGCGTGCATTTGCAGGACTGAAATTTAAAATAGATTCAATAGCTTGCGCCATACTTTGTATACTTATAATTTTATTAGCCGCTTTACCTTGATTCTTATAATAATTTTTACGTCTATCGTAGAAGTAACCTTGTTCTAAACAATAGATTTCAAGATTCCTTTGAATTTCATCAGTTGCTCGTAATAATACTGGGGGTACAGGATTTTGGCTATTAGATGCTGATATAATTGTATCAATAGTTTTTTTAGTTTCTGTTTTGACCACTTTAATTAACACACAGCGATTATCTTCGGGATTAGGTGTAAAGTATTTACCTATCGAGTAAGAAGTCTGTAGTCCATTAACTATTTGAGGATTATCAAGGAATAAAGATTTTAGCAAAGGTTGACATTTAGAAGATATGATAGTAATACCGTTATTTAACCACCAAAAGTCCCTTTCATTATCATCTGAAAGGGTTTTGGCAATCTTATTATTCACATCTACTTCCCCTTGATAGTGTCTAATATTACTTTCGAAAATATTTTCTCTTATAACGTTATTTTCATCAGTAATAAAATTAAAGTAATTATTTAAGGTTGCTACTCCAATATAGCCATATTCATCATCCGAAAAGGAGATAGGAGTAGGATTTTCTTTAAACATGATTTCGAGTTGTGGCGAGTGATCTTTACTGTATAATGAAAGTAGTTCTTTAGAACTGTATGGTGTAAAAGAAATGTCTGTTACACGTGTTTGCTGTTTAGTAAGGTCAATTAATTGATCAATCTTTGATTGAAAAGCTGCATTTATACAAATTTCATTACTTTTACAACTATATATATAGTTTATTGATATTTTTGCATTTTTTACAATACTTTTCCTCCAAATTCGTCTGAATAGACCGATTTTCTCTACTAATTTCGAATTAAAACGAGTTAATAAGTGGTCTTCGTCAATATCGAGATTTAATATAAGAGGCATTGAAGATTGTAATCGATTAATAGGATCTTCTTTGAAGGAGTTTTCAAACTTAGACTGAGCAATTAAAACTTGTACTTCAGTTTTCTCTGTAATTTTAATTTCTTCTAACTGCTCGATTGACATTATAGATTTGTCATTAATTAAAATTAGGAAAGAATCTATACCTCCATCAAGGCTACCATCTACAATACATTCTGAAATTTCATCAAAGGATGTTTCTGAGTTTTGAGTTATCAATAACATTGAAAAAATTTCAAATAATTCACTAGTCCTTAGATCATTTAATTCATTAGATTGTTTAAATTCTTCTAGACATTCCGTCAATAGTGCAGAATCGTTCATAAATTTGCCTCCAATTATAATAAATAGAATTATAACATAAAAAAGTAAATTTCTGTTCTCGTTTTAGACTATTTAGGGAGAACAGTACCTTAAGTAAAGCTTCTGGTATCAAGGTGCCTATGACTAAGTTTGAAATTCTGTGAATATACTTGGATGGGGATTTTTATTCACTAAAACTGCCTATTGACTTTCTATATGGGGACTCCCTTGCTTTCCCCAACATCAACCCGGTACTAACCAATAAAAACAAAAGAGGAAAAACCATGTGGAATGCTGTCTATTGGGAGAGGGTTTGGGTTCTGATGTCCTGCTCGGTGCTCTTGAGGCCATCTTAATTTCGATTAAGAAAAACATAATTGGCTATATTTTGACATTTGGAACTGACCTATTGATTGGTGCGGTAGCAGATGAATTGCTTGCTGATTCGGTAGGTAATGGAGGAATCTGGACGGCGTAGATCGGTTTTATAGCAGGAGCCGCCGGGTTTACGCTCATGGATTTTCTTGTTTCTAAAAAAGCTGCTCCGATAAAAGGAATAGTTCAAATAATAGCTCTACATTCGAAATAATATACTATGGTAATATAGTTGGCAGTCTTCTTTTAGTAAACCAATGAGCCAGTCATGCCTAACCTATATAATCAAAAAAGAGACATCCCCCCAAGGAATGTCTCTTCTTTTTTATAAACTAATAGCACTCATCATCCCCTCATGCGTCGCTTCCTCTATCGTCCGCGGTCCAAGGCAATCCCCAATCTGTTTCACAACAGAAGCATAACCTTTCATTTCTTCGAATAGTTCTGTGTTGGGTATGCGGCCAAGGGAGAGGACGATGGAGTCCCAGTTGGTTATTTCTTCTTTTTGTTGGGTGAATAGATTCCGGATGATGACGTGATTTTCTTTGATTGCCCCGATGTCGTAGTGGGGAAGGAGTTTGACGTTTAGGTTGTATAGTTTTTTTAGGTATTCGTTCCTGAGATATTGGTGGACGGTTTCGCCGATGTGCAGTCGTGATGATATGAGTGTGACCCCATGGCCTTTTTCGGCTAGGTAGATGGCTGCTTCCATGCCGGGCCAGTCGCCGCCAAAGTCGAATACGAGTACGTTGTCCCCGACTTTTTTTGTTGAGCTGTATAGGTCATCACTCATGATGATCCGTGGGTCATCAATTCCTTCGATGGCTGGTGTATAGGGCCGTGAGCCGGTTGCACAGATGATGGCGTCCGGTTTCGCTCCTGATATTTCTTGGGCGGTGGCCGTCTTTCCTAATTGTACATTTATATTGCTTCTCATCAGTTTCCGGGAGTAGTTATCGAGCATCGATTCTGCCAGTTCGTGCCGCATCGGTGCTTTGCGCATGGTGCGGAGCAGGCCGCCGATTGATTTGCTTTGATCGATCAGTGTAACGGAATGACCAAGTAAATCTGCTGTTATGGCTGCTTGTAATCCGCCGGGTCCGGCGCCGATGACGAGGACATTCTGTTTGTTTCTTGTTTTCTTTAATTCTGGTAATATCCATGCTTCTTTACCTGTTGTCGGGTTTTGGACACAACCAATCGGCAGTCCTTTATGATAGTGGCCGATACAAGCTTGTAAACAGCCTATGCATGCATCGATTGCTTGCAGGTCGCCGTTTTTTGCTTTGTTGGGCATGTCAGGGTCGACGATTAAGGCCCTGGTCATTCCGACGACATCGGCTTTTCCGGTGGATACGATCTGTTCGGCTTCAACGGGGTCGACGATTCGATTTCCGACAAAGACCGGTACGGCTCCCGCCATCCTGATTTTGAATCCATGTGGAGATAGGTATGCGTGCTTTATCGGTGATGGCGGCACGATATGTGTTGATCCCTCGAAGGTACTTGAATCTCCGGCCGTGACATTGATGAAATCCAATCGGACTTTTTCCGCGAGATATTCGACGATTTGCACGGAATCCTTCATCGTTGTCCCGTCCATTGTCAGTTCATCCGAGCTCATGCGAATGCCGACGGTAAAGTCTTCTCCGACTCTTTCCCATACCTTCTCCAATATTTCCACGATGAATTGCATCCGATTTTCAAAAGATCCGCCATAGAGATCGGTGCGTTTATTTGTATGCACCGACCAAAACTGGGCAGGAAGATATCCGTGTGAACAGCAAATTTCGACTCCGTCAAGTCCGCCTTCCTTTGCCAGCTGTGCTGAATGGGCGAACCCCTCAATCACTCCTTCAATATCTTCTAAACTCATTGGTTTTGGCATGACGCCGAAGCGCAGGCTGGGAACGGCTGATGGCGCCCAAGCCGCATTCCGGTAGTCGCTCGATACGACTTCCCGTCCGCCATGAAATAGCTGCGAGAAAACCTTCGTTCCATACTTATGGAGCGTTTCGGAAATCTCTTTGTAGGCATCGACGATTCTTTCGTCATATCCTGCAATCGTTTTGGACGTAAGCATGCCGGATGGATGTACGGATGCTGCTTCAAGGATGATCAATCCGACGCCCCCTTTGGCGCGGGCTTCATGATAGGCGACCATATCCGAAGTGGGGATTCCGTCCGTGACATGGTTTGTTTGATGTGCTGTACTTAAGATCCGGTTTTTTAATTCAGTAGAGCCGATCGTTAAATGGGTAAACAGATTCTTGAATTGAGCCATGATCATGACCACTCCCTAATGTTAGATAGAATGAGAGTATAGAGGGCACCAATCGTCCTCTACCTATCCCTATACAGGTTCAATATGCAATAATCATGCCGTTCGGGAATTTGGGTTCATCATCGTTTTTTTACTTTGATAAAGAGGGTATGGCTCATGAATCTAGTATTTTATAGATAGATAACTGAACCTTTTTTGAAAAGTGGTGATTCATAAAAGGTTCAGCTTTAAATTTGGTTGGTATATGGACATTCGTTGCTAATGAGAGGGGCGCTTATTTCTTTGCCGCCCCGAAAAGTGTAACAAAATCGGTTCGAAATCAAATGATGGGGTGATTGTGTGGATACGGAAGCAAAAAAAGAATCACTAATTGTATTTTCCGATATTTCTATTTTGGATATAAAATCCTTACTGAAAATCAATTCTTCTCCTTTTATTGTCATGAAAAATCACTTGGAAATCCTCGGCATTTTAGAGGAAGGTTTCTTTTTGAAGAGATTGGATAGTGAGGGTCATGATCAGGAAATCACGGCTTATCTTAATACATCGTTTGTCGTCGTTGATGTTTTAGATAAGCTAAGTGAAGAGGATCTGTGCACCTTTGATTTTGTGATTCAACATGGCGATAACCAATATAGATGCTATCCGATCACTGAAGTCAGGGAAATTCTGCTTAAACAGAAGATTAAGAGCTTAATAAGTCTAAATGAATCACTGCATGAAGAGCTGGAGGTGACAAGAAAGAAGGTCAAAGAGCTGACGCAAATCCTGGATTCCAGCTATGATGAAATTTTCGTGACCGATGCCAACGGGGACACGTTATTCGTGAGTGAAGCGTGCAAGAAGCTTACAGGGCTGCCGCCGGAGGCCTTTATTAATAAGAACATTAAAGAGTTAGTTGAAAAGGGATTGATTGTCAATTCGGTTACATTAAAGACCATGAAAACGAAAGCGATCCATTCAGCGGAACAAACCTATCCGCATGGGCTGACTGTATTCTGCACCGCGAAGCCGATTTTTGATGAGGAGGGGAATTTATATAGAATCGTTTCGAATTCCAGGGATATCACCGAATTGGTTGAGATGAAGAGTAAATTGAACAGAGTGAATCTTAGGAACAAGCGAGCCCGGCATGAGAATTCAAGAACCGTTTCGTTCAATAACTTCATTACAAATTCGGATAAGATGATAAAGGTTTTGGAATTAGCTGAAAAAGTCGCACCGATGGATTCATCGATCTTCATCCATGGTGAAACCGGAGTCGGGAAAGGCGTATTAGCAAGGGTCATTCATGATCTTAGCAGTAGAAAGGATAATAAATTCATTCAAGTGAATTGCGGCGCGATTCCATCGGCATTAATCGAATCCGAGCTGTTTGGCTACGAAAGCGGTGCATTTACGGGAGCCAATAAGCATGGGAAACAAGGGCTTGTTGAGAGTGCTGATGGCGGCACGTTGTTTCTTGATGAAATCGGGGAAATGCCGCTCGACATTCAAGTGAAAATCCTCCATCTGGTCCAGGAGAGAACGTTCATGAAGGTGGGAGGTACGAAGGAGAAAAAGGTGAATATTCGTATTATCTCCGCTACGAATAAAGACTTGAAGCAAATGATCAGGAAAAATCAGTTTCGCGAAGATCTCTATTATCGGCTGCATGTCGTTCCAATGGAAATACCGCAGCTGCGTGAGCGGAAGGAAGATATTCTATTATTGACCGATTATTTTCTGAAGAAATTCAATGAAAAGTACGGTCAATCCATCACGATCGATGATCATTCGAAGTTAATTCTGCAGCTGCAGGATTACCCGGGCAATGTTCGCGAATTGGAAAATGTTATAGAACAAATTGTCGTGACGGCTAGAAAACCTATCGTAACGATAGAGGATTTGCCTTCCGAACTAACCTACAAAGATACGGCGCTAGTCAATTTAACAGGAATCATTCCTTTGAAAAAAGCGTTAGAGGAAACGGAAAAGCAATTATTGTCCCAGGCCCTTTCCACCTATAAATCTACCCGGAAAATGGCCAAGGCCCTGGAGGTCAGCCAAACGACGATCATGCGCAAACTAGGCAAATACCAATTTAGCTATCATGATGATAAATAAAATCAACCTCTATTGAAATCTGAATATTCAAAAACTTGGTATGGATATTGCATATTTCTTTATTGATTATTTCTATTTTGATAAGGGGGTCAAGAAATGGGTGAGTTGATTTTCTCTTTAAGTTATGGAGGTTCCTTAATTGTCATGGGGTGGATCACGAAGGTGTTCCTGGTGAAAATGAAAAAGAATCAAGAAGAAATAAAAGCAAAAGATCCGATCGAAAAGGTGGGGATGTAAGTGGCCTTTCTGCTTGGTATTATCGTATCCTTTTGTGTATATGTCTCGATCGGCATTTTCTTATTCAGGAAAGTGAAAAGCTCAGAGGAGTATTATGTTTCTGGACGGAGCGGAAACACATTGATGATAACCGGTACGCTTGTTGCCTCTTTCCTAAGTACGGTATCTTTCATGGGAGAAGCGGGATTTTCCTATGAAGGGTATCCGATCCTGCTGCTTATCCTCGTTATTTTTAATGCAAGCGGCTATATTTTCGGGGTGTTCCTGTTTGGCAGGTATTTAAGAAGAAGCAAATCATTGACCGTTCCTGAATTTTTCGGTAATCGCTTTCATTCGAAGAAGGTAAGACTGGCAGCTGCCATCACGACGATTCTCGGAATCGCAGCATACTTGGTTGCCGTTACCCAAGGGGCAGCGGTTTTATTGGCCGAGGTTTCCGGGGTTTCCTATCCAATGGCCCTGGTGATCATGTGGGTCGTGTATTCATCCTTTACCATTCTCTCAGGTGCGAAGGGGGTCATGGTGAATGATACCGTGATGTTCTTTTTATTCTCGATCGCAACGTATCTTAGCTTTCCTTATATCATCAAATCAGCAGGCGGTTTCCCTGATGCCATTACTAAAGCGGCAAACCTGGCCGAACGGCCTGATTTATTAAGCTGGCATGGCATTACCGGACCTGGCGCAACGATGGGCACGCCTTGGGAAGCATTGGCCTGGGCAGTCATCATGGGTTTGGTCTGGGGCATTGTCATTGCAGTGAGTCCATGGCAAAGCAGCCGATATTTGATGGCTAAGAATGAACACGTAGCCATCCGGGCCGGCGTATGGGCAACGATATCGATTTTAACCGTCTATTTGTTCCTTCATATCAGCATCTCGACAATCACCACCATTAAAGCGGATATCGCTCCGACGGAAAAGGTATTCATTTGGGCAGCGATGAATATTGTCCCGACATGGCTTGGAGTCATCATCGTCAGCGGCATCATGGCTGCGGCTTTATCTTCCTGTTCGAGCTTCCTTCAGATTATAGGAAGCAGCATAACACGGGATATCATGGAACAATCACGGAAAAAGGAATACACAGATCAACATTTATTACGGGCCAGCCGCATTTCCATGGTCGTGATCAGCTTGATCATTCTATTGATTGGATTGTTCCAGCCGCCTGCCGTCATGTGGATCGGCTACTTTGCGGCTACATTATTTGCGGCATCATGGGGGCCGATTGCCATATCAAGCGTATTTTCAAAGAAGGTAACGAAAGAAGGAGCCTTTTGGAGCATCGTATTCGGCTTCTTTGGCGTGATTCTCGGAGAAAGCCTCGGCATGTTCGGAATAAGCCTTCCCGTTTACCTCAATCCTGTCATCATAGGTTTAATCTTAAGCATAGGTGCACTCATCATTGGCTCCAAGTATGGAACGATCACCATCGAAGAAAGGGAGTTTCAAGCCAATATCCTTCAAACTCCTATTGAAATAGACGAGCAAAAAGAAATGAACATCACCCGCAGATACCCAGCCTATTTAATGATCAGCGGCGTCATGATCATCATGGTTACGCTAGTGTTTTATTATTGGCCGATCAGTATGAATTGATGGAAATGGCAGGGGGGATCCCTGTCATTTTTTTCTGAAAACTAGCTAAAATTCAAACTATGTATCACCCTGTCTATTTTTCAATGAATATTCACTTTAAAATTCGGGTATGATATCCTTATATTAACATAAACTAAAAACAGCCCCATGCTGGAACATGAGGCTGACAACTAGCAAGAGTGGTTGGTCACAACTAATAACTCTTAATCAGAAGAAGAACCATTGCCATCTTGGAGGGATGAGTGGTTCTTTTTCCTTTCTTGGCGAACGCAGACAGGAGTCATTAATCATCTATTATAATAAATATTGACTATTGGAAATATTCTGGTTAGAATAGGGGCAAGAATTGAAAGGAGCGATAAACGTGGCATTTTTACATCTATACTGATATACACACATATTATGGAAAAAACCACTTTGTATAAGGGGTTATTTGCTGTGTGTATAGGATGGATATGTTGTAGGAGTTTTGTCGTTCTACCGGATATCTATGCGGTTTTTTTCAGTACACAGAGCCTTCTGTGTACTTTTTGTTTTGGAGGGATTTTTACATGATGCTGTTACTTTTCACGAGTTTGGAAATTTCGAATATGTGATCATTCAGCGGTGACTTTGAAGACGGGGGGAATGTACATTGCAGTTCTTATTATTCTTTTGATGCGAGCTTGAAATAGAAGCTCGTATCGATCCAAGCTATCGATACGAAATCAAAAATTTCGGAGGTAGCGAATATGGAACAAATATGCTTTGAATTGGAAAATGTCGAAGTGACATATTTAGATAAACAGATATTGAAGATTGAACGATTGGCTGTACATCAATTTGACCGCATCGGCATCGTCGGGAAAAATGGTACAGGAAAAAGTACGTTATTGAAGTTACTTGCCGGAGAAATTCAACCGGCAAGCGGAAAAGTAAAGGGGTATGTTGATCGTGGTTATTTTGAGCAAGTAGAAGCGCCTGCTGTTGCAGAGGCTGATCCGGCGTTACTGGGAAAATTGGCAGTTCCGCGATATTCAGGGTCGCTAAGCGGCGGTGAGCAAACGAGGCTGAAGCTTGCCCAATTGTTTACCCACTATTTTGAAGCGTTACTTATCGATGAGCCGACAACCAATTTGGACCAAGACGGGATTTCGTTTTTACTTGATGAATTACGCTATTACTATGGTGCGCTTGTATTAATTAGTCATGACAGGGCTTTATTGGATGAACTTGTGACAACGATTTGGGAAGTGCATGAAGGCAAGGTACACGTATATTCAGGAAATTACAGCGAGTACATGGCACAGAAGCAGTTACAACGTGAACAACAGAGGCAGGCTCATGAACAATTCATAAAAGAAAAGAGCCGGCTTGAAAAAGCAGCGCAGGAAAAAATGAAAAAAGCTGAAAAAATCGCCCAGGCTGGAAGGTTATCGAAAAAAGAGGCGAATGCAAAACCGAATAAGACGTTCATGACGAAATCGAAAGGCACAAGCCAAAAAGCCGCACAACGTGCAGCGAAGGCAATTGAGCAGCGAGCGGAAAAGCTTCAGGAAGTCGATGCTGTACAAGAGGAAAGGCGAATCGTATTTCGCCAGTCAAAGCAATTGGAATTGCATAATAAGTTCCCGATCATGGCAGACCGATTGACTCTTCAAGTGAAGGAGAAAGTATTATTGGATGAAGTGAGTTTCCAGCTGCCGCTCGGTAAAAAAATAGCCATTACAGGCAGCAATGGCAGCGGTAAAAGTACTTTGCTTCACCATATTGCGAATGATGATGGCGCAGGCTTGGCGCTTTCTCCAAAAGCGAAAATAGGTTACTTCCGTCAAATGAGCTATCGATTTGCAAGAGATGAAACGGTTCTGCAATTCTTGGGAAACCGGTCAGAATATGATGAAGGATTTTTAAGAAGCATCCTGCATTCGATGCAGTTTGTTGGGACGGATATACTGAAAAGTGTTCAGTCATTAAGTGGCGGCGAAGCGATTCGCCTCCAACTTTGTCAGTTGTTCTTAGGCGAATACAACATTCTGCTTTTAGATGAACCGACCAATTTTCTGGATATTACGGCCACTGAAGCATTAGAACGATTTATCGCGGCATATGAAGGGACGATTATATTTGTATCGCATGATCAAGCGTTCATAAACCATGTAGCAGATCTTCAGTATAAAATTCAGGCGAAGAAATTGGTTCAAGTGTGATTTTACGTTCATGCCAAAATAAGCCGATGGGACAATTCCATCGGCTTATTTATCATCATTCCTAAACACATTAAGGATGAATCGTAACCATTGTCCCGATTGGAACAATCCTTGATAATTCCTCCACGTCCCGATTATGCATGCGAATACAGCCCTTTGAGACAGCTTTACCGATCGAGCTGGGATCATTCGTTCCATGAATGCCATAGTGCTCTTTTGATAAACTCATCCACATTGTACCGAATGGGCCTCCGGGGTTGGGGACTTTATTAATGATGATGAATTGTCCTACTGGTGTACCGAATAGCATTCTTCCAACAGCAATCGGGTATTGTTTTTGCAGTACGCCATTCTTTAGCAGCCTTAGCTTACGATTGTTAACGGATACATCGATTCTAAATGGAATGGTATCAGGAGGGGGAAAACCGGGGATCAGGATGGGTTGACCAGGATAAATGACATTTGGATTGATGTTCGGGTTAGCAGTGATGATTGCCGATAGCGGTTTCCGATAGTCCCTGGAAATCTGTGTCAGTGTTTCACCTGGTTTAACTGTATGAATCAGTCTGAACACCTCCATAGGTTATGGTTGTCATGTTTCATTCTATGTGATTTTTCAAAAGTGTTTCGTAACTCGCTGTTATCTGTTTTTAATGAAACTTATATGTTAAGTAACTTAGCCGAAAAGAAACCGAAATGAAGTTTTGATAAAATAAGTTTTTATGGAAATGAATTTTTTGTTGTTAAAGAGGGGGAATAAAGGTGGAGGAACATGTGAAAAATGCTTTAGTAGAATGGAATGAAGAAATCAGTGATGTGTTAAAAGGGATAGAAAAGGAATATGAAGAAGTTAAGCGTGATCTTCAGGTTTATTCCTATAAGTTCAATATTACCAAACAAGTTGTACAATCCACTATAAATGATGAAATCATTCGAAATATCCGTGAGCTCTATCATAAACCTTTTGAACAAAAATTGAATGAATTGAAAGAATCGATAAAAGAGCTGGAAGAAAAGAGAAAGGTTTTTCAAATGTTTGTCGATAAAATAGAAAAGGTTAGTGAAAGAGAAGAAGGAAAACCGCAAATATCAGTCATATAAGGCAGCGAAGGGCAGGATAGTCATGAAGAATCTACTATTCTATACACAAAAACCATGGCAGCGAATATAACTGCTTTTTTTTGCTGGAATTTACAAAAAGCAGCCCCTTGTTTACCCCAGCATCTACCAGGGTACACTATCCTATAAAAAGGAAATGGGGGAATTCTATGTGGAATGCGGTCTTTTGGGGAGGGGTTTCGGGTTCTGCTGTCCTGCTTGGCGCATTAGCCGCCATATTCATTCCGATAAAGAAAAACATCATTGGCTATATTATGGCTTTTGGTACGGGTGTATTGATCGGTGCAGCGGCATATGAGCTGCTTGCCGATTCGGTGAGTGATGGAGGAATCTGGGCGACGGGGATCGGATTCATAACAGGGGCCGCCGTATTTACCGCCTTGGATTTTCTTATTTCCAAAAAAGGTGCGGATAAAAGGAAACGGTCCAATAATAGCTCTAAGAAGGAAGCGGGCCTAGCCATTTTCATCGGGACGGTGATGGATGCCATACCGGAGTCGATCATGATTGGCGCAAGCTTAATAAGCGGTGGCTCGGTAAGCTGGTTATTGGTCATTGCCATTTTCATAAGTAATATTCCGGAGGGGCTCTCAAGTACAACTGGTCTGCTCAAAAGTGAGTATTCGAAGAAGAAAATCATGCTGCTGTGGTTATCCGTATTGCTCATTTCGGCACTATCCTCGATGTCGGGCTATCTATTCCTCGATCATGCCCCGGACTATATCCTGGCAGCGATGGCAGCATTTGCGGGCGGCGGAATCATCGCCATGATTGCCTCGACGATGATGCCTGAAGCATATGAAGACGGAGGACCGATGACGGGCATTTTCGCCGCCGCCGGCCTGCTTATCTCTTTGGTTCTGGATTCGATGTGATAACGAAAAAGTGATTGTCCCCTTGGAAAGAAAGGGGGCAATTTTTTTGTTTAAAATCTATCATAGTAGGAAATGCATAGGCGAAATAAAGGAATCTATCTTAAAAGAATTAATTGTTGGTGTTAAAATATCATTTCAAATCATACACTCTTCATATAGATTTTAGACATTGAGGGGATGTTAGAAATGAACTTCGAGATGCGAATAGCGAATATGCTGGCTGATAATATGAATGGTTTCATTACATTCGTCCGTGAAAATCATGAAAATGAAAATAATTGCTTTTGTTTAAATAGAGATAAATTGTATCAATTGAAGCTTCTTGTCGAGGAGTTCAAGTTTCAAGTATTGGCAGATGAACTTAAACGAATCAATCGGTTTACATGGGATGAAAACTACACGCATTTATTAGTTGAAAGATTCAGGAAAGGGATGGGGATCATTGAAGAGTACGTTGAAAACAACTACAGCGATTTATTCATTTTTACCGCTAGACTCTATACGTTGAATAACCTCAGCCTATTACTTTGCAAGGAGGAAGAATCGGATACAGCCCTCAGCGAATAAAAGAAGAGCACATATTATCGTATATAATATGTGCTCTTCTTTTATTTGGTTATAGGGATACTATGCTTCCGGGCCGGCCTTATTTGCTTGGCATCGTGGAGATATATTTTTTGACCACTTCATAAACATATTCTTGATTGGCTGCTGCTGTATTCGGGTTATATTTACCGCCATTCACTTTATTATTGGATAGCACTCGTATACCTAAGAAGGGAACATCGTAAGCTTTTGCGATTTGGGCAGCCGAAGCTCCTTCCATTTCCTCGACAGATGTACCATATTTCGTATGGAACCACTTAATCCGATCCACTTCATTATTCCAAACGTCTGCAGAACCGATAGTGCCATCGACAACCTTACCTTTTGTGTAAGTATCTTTAACTGCATGAGCAGCAGCGAGTAAATCCTTATCTCCCTCGTAGAAGCGTGGCTTTTCAGCGTTAGGATCTTCTCCTGCACTTCCTTCAGAAGCCATTAGGTCCATCGGTTTCCAAATGGTTGGATCAATTCCTTGGTTTTCAGTTTTATCTGCCGTTTTCAATGAACCTAGGTTTACCGTTCTTTTTCCTAAAACGATATCAAAAACGTTTAAGTTTGGATCATGTCCGCCTGATGTCCCTTGATTGATAATGGCAATAGGGTTATATCTTTCAATGGCCAATGCTGTAGCGGCAGCCGTGTTTTCCATCCCTTTACCTGTTTTTGCAACGATTACAGGATAATTGTCTAACGTTCCAATGTAAAATACAAAATCACCTGATTTTTCTTCTTTAACATTTTTTAACCTTTTCGCGAAATTTTCAGCCTCGATTGGCATTGGACCTTGGATCATGATAGGCCTTTGAGTCTTTTTTTCGGCCGTTTCATTTTTGGAAGCAGAACTGCATGCTGCAATCACCGATACGAAAAGTAATGTAATGATTCCTAATATCGTGTACTTTTTAAACATGTTTTTTCTCATATAATTTCTCCTTAAAACATATTATTCGATTGTTTGATACACTCGCAGTTGAGGCCAAAGAAAAAGGTCCAGAACGGCAGAATGATTACTGCCTTCTAGACCTACGATAGTCAAAGTAAAGATGATTAAGCAAAATGATTATCATGCAAAATCATTTACTGCTCAAGAAAGCGGGCAGCCGAATACTTTAACTCGTAGTCTAGTTCTTTCACTGGGAACCAGGTAGAAACGCTCAGACCATATTTCCGAGCATATACGAGTAAATTACGATTATTACTTTGCTAATATAACAAATAAATGATAGATAATCAATAAAAAAGTGAACATTAAAATATAAATATAAATTAATGTTCGTATTTGGAGAGGGGTAATTCGATAATAACGTTGATTTTTTAAAAGGTAAATGGGGTTTTAGTGAAGGTTTGGACACAATCATTATGTGGATGCTTTTCGAATAGTATAATTTAAAGGCCAAGTCAGAGATAGAAGATTCGGTAGGTTCTCATCCGAACCAATTTTAAAACAAGACTATGGTTTTTTAGTATTATGAAAACCTCATTGGATGAAAGAAATTTGAGACACTCCTGCCGAATAACCGGCTAGCCGAGACCCCACAGACGCTTGCGTCGAGGGGGCTTGGCAGACAGTCGGCGGAAAGGGAGCGGATTTCTGAAATCAAACTGGAATTTTTTGTTAATAAAAAGACTATAGGCAAACTGACTTTTTCTCGAATTTGACTAAAGTCTGGAGAGGGGCGGAATGGCCTCATCTCGAACCATATAGGGATAGATGGCCAATAAGATTCTAATTCTTTATTAAAATAGTTAACCTTTTAAAGGTACTTTCCCTATGAAGGTATTCATTTGAAGATCATAATGGTTTTCTATATATAGATATTTATTTATCTGAGTATTCTGACATTAATATTTTTAAAGAAGCTTTATCTCACCCATCTCTTTTTCTGTTACTATCTACTGTTGTTTCTTTAGAAATATATAGCATTATATTGTATTTTATTAATTGTCCAAACTATAATATTAATTAGGTCTAAATGAAGTAGTCACTCCTGGTAAAACGCTAAAGCGAGATTGATTTAATGCATATGCTGTACCTGTAAGAGTTGCATATCCACCGTTATTTTTATTCATTGTTACACCACCGCTAATAGTTGAACCTAAAGCTCCCATGCCGCCTACAGGTGCATCTCTTTTAAAACCGGAATGATATCTTAATTTTACAATACCTTTAAAATTATACGGCCATGCTGTAGCTGGCTTAACAGACCAATATACACTTCTGCCTGTATCACTTGCTACAATACTAGCACGTCCTCCAGGACCAGTAACTGATGAATACAACATGGGATTATTCTCATTTACAACAACACTATTAGGATGAGTAAAAATAACATCAGATATTTCTGTATCATTTCCAAAACTTCTAACTGTAATTTCATCGTCCATATAGATAATTTCACCTTTTTGTTGAGCTAATTCTTCTAATTCTTGATCATCTTTTTCACTGGAAAATGTCGGGGTAGCTAATACTAAAGAAAACAGCATGAAAACTATGGGTAAAACGATCTTTTTCACAAAGTTTACCTCTTCTTCTATAATGTGTATTTTAGTTATATAATAAATAAAATATGAGGTGGTTAATTTGAAACAAAATCATGATTATTATCAAAATCTATTAAAAAGACTTTGTAAAGCTGATAATATTTCTCCTCGAAAACCTAGGTTTGAAAATATTGAAGATCTAGTAATTATTCATGTTAAAAATCATTTGAAAGAAGGGGTGGATTTAGAATGTTTTAAAATTTTAAATCTTATTTATCAAACAGTCGTACCTTTAGGTATAAAATTCAATCAACAGTTATATTTATATCCAAATGGAGATAGATTAGATAGAGTAGCGATAACCTTTAACAAAAATGATTATATACTTTTAAATGAAAAACTAGAAAAAGGAGAGATATAAATAATCAATACATATTGGAGATTGCCGCCCTATAAGTGGGCTATTTTTTTTGGTCTTCCTCATTGTTTTAGATACGCCGGTTGGTAAAATGCAAGCACCGCCAAAATTCAAAATACTACCAGACCCCTGCATGTAGAAAAACTTTTTTATTCAACATTCTCCCCCCTTGGTAATGTATTTTTACTGGAAAGACAGGATGTGTTTACCATGTTACATTAAAACAATTAAAAATAAAAGAGTTTTATAGTTAAAAATACCCAGATAGTGTTAATTAATATTTGTGTTTAAAACTCCAACCTCATACTCCTACGGAAAAATCCATAGGAGTATGAGGTTGGGTTTTTCAATTATCTGCAATTCTGTTCCGTATTCAAAAAATTTGTTTCGTACTCTCTCGCGATCGTGAATGGAGAGAAGGGATAATTAAATGGTCATTAGAATTGTTGTCTCTTCTCAACCAATGCAACCCATTAGAAACATAGGACATCCGAATATGAGCGGGACAGCGGTGCCTGGAGTGGAGCACATCGATCAAATTACAAGTTCTCCCTATTTTCGAGATAATGGCTAACTGAGCATTCTCCAAAAGGAGAAAAAGTTCCAGAAGCATAGGTGGAAAAAGTTCGCAAAAAGCGAGGTGTGCAAAGCACTGTCAGGGTCTATCATGATTAACCAAGGTTATGACTACATTTCCCTTTTTATGTCCTTGTTCTACATATCTATGAGCCTCGGGAAGCTGTTCCAGCGGGTAGCGTTTATCTATGACCGATTTTATTTTTCCAGCTTCGATTAGCTCCTTGAGAAGTAATAAATCTTCCGTAAGTACCTTTGCTATTCCTTGCCCTTCGACGGACACATATCGCCCGTTCGGGGTCAGTGCTTTCTTGCAAGCGGCTTTCGAGCTTTTCCCGACTGCATCAAAGATGATGTCATATCGCTCTTGTCTTTCCGTGAAATCCTCTTCCGTATAATCAATTACCTCATCTGCTCCCAATGATTTCACCAATTCAAAATTAGCGGCACTGCATACTCCGGTAACTTCTGTTCCAAAGTATTTGGCTAGCTGCACGGCTGAAGTCCCTACCGACCCGGATGCACCGTAGATGAGGACTTTTTGTCCGTCCTGTATATCGGCTTTTCTGAAAAAATGAAGGGCTGTCGTTCCCCCAAAAGAAACGGCGGCCGCTTCCTCATAGGTAACGTTGGCAGGCTTCATTGCGATTGGCCCGTCTTCTGGTAAACATGTGTATTCGGCATGAGCCCCGAAATTCATTCCAGTCATGGCAAAAATCCGGTCGCCTTTTTTGAATTTTTTCACATTCCTGCCTGTTTCCACTATTTCCCCGGCCAACTCCACTCCGAGTACCGGTTTTCGCGGTTTTCTAAGACCAAGGAAGATCCGCATCGGCAGCCATAATAAGAAGGGGCTATTGAAACTACGGACTCTTATGTCCCCTGAAGCCACTGTTGCCGCATGAACCTTTACCAGAACTTCGTTGTCCTTGGGCGTTGGTTTTGCCAGCTCTTGGAGTTCCAGTACATCGGGTGAACCGTATTTTGTGCATACCATTGCTTTCATCGCGAGTCTCCTTTTTTTTTGATACAATCTTTTAATACTATGATGGAAGTTGTAAGATAAAACTACATGTAAGCAAAACGGAAGAATGAATGCTTAAAAGCATTAGGTGTTGTCAGCAATCGATCAGGGGCAAATGTCTTGCTGAGCGGTCGAAACCATATGGGACATTCTATAAGACGAAGGAGCTAAAAGTATGGCCATTAACGAAAGACCGAGAAGAATAGTTTTAGATTTAGCAGTTACTTTAGATGGCTTTATTGAAGGGCCAAAAGGAGAAGTGGACTGGTGCATTATGGACCCTGAAATGGGGTTCACGGATTTCTTAAATCAAATTGATGCTATTTTTTATGGAAGAAAAAGCTATGAATTATGGGGACAATATACTCCAGGAAATGAGGTATCTGATACTGAAAAAGAAATGTGGAATTTAGTTCATGGCAAAGAAAAATTCATGTTTTCCCAAACAAAAAAAGCACTGATGATAAAGTGACGATCATAAATGATCATATTGTTGAAGAAGTAAATAAATTAAAGAAAAAGCCCGGTAAAGACATCTGGCTTTATGGCGGGGCAAGTCTTATTACATCTTTTATAGGATTTGGGCTGGTTGATGAATTTAGGTTATCTGTTCACCCTGTTGTTTTAGGGGAAGGAAAACCTTTGTTTATTGACATGAAGGAGAGATTGAATCTTAAACTGGTTGATACAAAAAGATTTTCCTCTGGCGTTGTTCAACTTTGCTATCACCTTAATGAAGAGTAATTGATAAGCATGATGATATAAATTTCTTCTTCACTGAAGAGATGATGCTTTTATTAAATGCTTCACCTTGGTAAAAGCCATACCCTATAAACAAAAATGGAGCCCTCAATTAGTTGAAGGCTCCGTTTTTTATTCCTTTATATTAAGCATTACAATGTAAAAGTTTGATTAGACTAACCTTTTTGTCTCTATCTAACTTTATAATTTGCTTTTAATATTCTACTTTTCGATGTTAGCCGTCCATTGACCGTCTGCAGTGATAACTAATAAGTAGTAACCATCTGTCGTTAATGGATGTCTCATAACCTACCACTCCTAAGAAATTTAACACTACAGCACCCACACTTCATCAAATTTTGTAGTAATGAATAAAACTACTAATAGTAATGATAGCATAAAGTGAAGGAAAAATAGGTATTTTAACCCGTGTTACAATAGGTATTTATATCCAAAAAGAGGTGATTTTTAACAATGTTGGAAGGGAAAGCTTGGCGATTGAATGAAAAGTACTGATAAGAGATAGGTTTGCAGAACCATATTTAATCCAGTTTATGAAAGTTATCAATCATTTGGTGAAATCAAAACAAAAAAACGCCGTTCTTCCCCCATTACCCCAGGAAGTAGCAGCGTTTTATTTTGACTTTAATGTCAAATTTCCAAACTAACTCCCTCGTTCAGCATCTTCAATAATTCTTTCAGGGCGAAGGAATGGTAGGCGTCTTTTTTGGTGATGATCCCGAGTTTCCAGTGGAGGTTCGAGTTTTTTAACGGGATGATTTTAACATCTTCGTTGGTTTGCTTATGATAAATCGATCTGGGCAGGAGGGTGATGCCCAGTTTGGATGAGACGAGTTCGATGATCAGGTCCCATTGTGAGCTTTGGTATGAGATGTCAGGGGTGAATCCGTCCCTTTCACATGCCTGGATAATGTAATCATGTAAGGTGAAGTCTTCTGAAAAAAGGATGAATTTCTCGTCTTTCAATTCAGTTAAGGAAACGGCTGAATGGCGGGCAAGTCTGTGCTCTTCATGAAGAAATAGAACGAATTCGTCTTCAATGAACCGGTAAATATTGAATTTTTCTTCACTGGCTGGCAATACGACGATGCCGAGATCGATTTCGCCTTCTTCGACAAGCTTGCCGATCAGCTTGGCGCCTTCTTCGACCAATTCGAGGGAAACTTTCGGATAACGTTCTTGAAAGCTGCGGGCAATTTCCGGGAAAAACAGGGTGCCGATCAGCGGCGGGATGCCGATTTTCACAACGCCTGATGTCATGTCCCTGAGGTCATCCAGGAGTACGTTCAATTCGGATAATGCCGCGAAGGCTTTTTGGCCTTGCTTGTACACGATTTGTCCGGCATCCGTCAGGCGCAGGTGTCTTGTTGAGCGGTCGAAGAGTTCCACACGCAGCTCTTCTTCGAGTTTTTTGACGGCTTTGCTTAAGGAAGGCTGTGTTAAATAAGAATTGGCGGCGGCATTCGTAAAACTTTTATGAAGGGCCACTTCCATGAATGATTTTAAATCTCGTAATTCCATATCTGTCTCCTATTTATTCGTAATTAGCATAAAGTGTATTCCTATTATTCATTTTACTTATAAATTAGCGGGATGTAAACTAGATGAGGATTAAAAGCAAGTATAAATAACCCTATATCAATAAAGTATTCTTTACCGTGGAAGTATAAGGAGAAAGTGCTTGATTTATGAGCTGTATCTAGGAATTTTATGTTTATGGATATATTTCCAATGAGCCAAGCAACTTATTCACCTTTCTCGGAAAACGGACAAGGTTTTATTAAGAAGATATTTTAAGATAACAAAAAACGGGTATGTATTGTTGTGTCCGCTTTATTGTTCTTAATAATGGCGTATTTAGGGTTGATGCTGTAAGGCACGGATTATGATGTCTGCAGCATAGGGGATTTACTCAATCAAGGGGGAACCATGATGGAAAGCAAAACGATTTACATCACCTTGGAAAGAGGTGATTTCGAGTGTTAAGTATAATTGTAGGCTTAGTGTTGCTGATGGCTTTAGCTTATTTGGGATGGTCCATCATTTGGGTGGCCCCGCTGGTGGCTGGAGTTGTAGCATTGATGAGCGGATTGGATGTATTTGATACGTATACCGGAACGTATATGACCGGCTTGGTCGGGTTCGTTCAGAAGTGGTTCCCAATCTTCTTGCTCGGAGCGATTTTCGGAAAGTTGATGGAAGAAACAGGTGCAGCGAAATCCGTTGCGAAGAAGGTAACGCAGATCATTGGTAAAAAGAGGGCGATTCTTGGAGTACTGATCGCTTCCGCTTTATTGACTTATGGCGGAGTTAGTTTATTTGTGGTCGTATTTGCCGTTTATCCGATCGCGCTTGCGTTATTTAAAGAAGCAAACGTTACGAGAAGGCTGCTTGTTCCCACTTTTGCGCTTGGGGCATTCACCTTCACGATGACGGCTATACCGGGTACACCGCAAATCCAAAACCTGATACCGATGGAGTATTTCCATACGACGCCAACTTCAGGGATGATCATTGGGATCGTCACTTCATTGATCATGGCAGTTGGCGGGTATTTCTGGTTATCCTATAGAGAAAGATCTCTTTCTGCTAAAGGAGAAGGATTCATCGAATCGGATGAATCGGTTACCGGTTCCGAGCAAGATGAAAAAGTACCGAATTGGTTATTGTCTTTAGTTCCGCTGCTAATTGTTGTCCTATTGCTCAACGTGGTGAAATTAGAACCCATTTATGCATTATTATTAGGGGTTCTGAGCATTATGGTCATCAATATCAAGGATTACAAAAAGTTCATTTTCTCAGTTAATGAGGGAGCGAAAGGATCAGTGATGGCCATCCTGAATACGAGTGCCGCTGTTGGATTCGGGGCTGTCATTGCAATTATACCTGCATTTGACAACATCACTTCATGGCTGCTGAATATTTCGAGCAATCCGCTCGTTGCTGAATCCCTTGCCGTACAAATCATGGCGATCATCACCGGTTCCGCTTCAGGCGGTATGGGTATTGCACTTAATGCCCTTGGCGATACTTTTTACAGCTTGTCCCAATCGACGGGAATCAGCCCGGATGTATTCCACAGAATGGCGGCAGTCGCTTCAGGTGCATCCATTTTCCCTAATAATGGTGCTCTATTAACACTATTGGCGGTTACAGGATTAACTCATAAAGAAACATATAAAGATGTTTTCGTGGTTGCGTTCATCATCCCGACCATTGCCATGATCGTCGGCATCATAATGGGTGCCATCGGTATCGTTTAATGAATATCGATGATGCCAAAAAATTAGTTTACTCTAGGAGGAATTCATAATGGTTGAAAATAAAGTCGTTATTATTACAGGTTCTGCACGCGGTATTGGATTTGAAATCGGTAAGCACTTCGCTGAAAGTGGAGCCAAAGTGGTTCTTTCCGACATTAATGAAGAATCGGTGAAAGAAGCTGCAGAATCATTGAAAAAACTTGGTTTCGATTCAATTGGAATCAAAGCAGATGTAACAAAAGAAGAAGATATCGTAAATATGGTGAAGGAAGCTAAAGAAACGTATGGTTCGATTGACATCGTGATTAACAATGCCGGTTTGCAGCATGTATCACCAATCGAAGATTTCCCGACTGAAAAATACGAATTGATGATCAAAATCATGTTGACAGCGCCGTTCATTCTAACGAAAGCCGTGTTCCCGATCATGAAGGAACAAGGTTTCGGCCGCATCATCAACGTCTCTTCCATTAACGGTGTTATCGGGTTCGCAGGTAAAGCGGCCTATAACAGCGCAAAACACGGAGTGATAGGTTTAACGAAAGTTGCTGCTTTGGAAGGTGCAGAACACGGTATTACGGTTAATGCTTTATGCCCTGGATATGTGGATACTCCACTTGTTCGCGGACAAATGGCAGACTTGGCGAAAACACGCAATGTACCGCTTGAAGATGTATTGGCAGAAGTCCTTCTTCCATTAGTGCCTCAAAAACGTTTATTGGATGTTAGTGAAATTGCTGATTATGCATTGTTCTTAGCAAGCGATAAAGCGAAAAGCGTAACAGGTCAAGCTGTTGTCATTGACGGCGGCTACACAGCACAATAATAACTATTTATAACAAAATAAAGGTGAACCTTTCTGACAAATTTTAATCTGGCAGAGAGGTTCACTTTTGGCGTATTTTTAACTAGTTTGGGGAAATTATTCAAACTTGGAATATATGTTTAAGGGGGACTTTCATGGACTTAATGATCATATTGCTGGCATTGGCACTATTGATGTTTGCAGCCTACCGTGGCTATTCCGTCATTTTATTTGCACCAATCTTTGCACTTTTACCGGTCTTCTTCATTGACCCGGGTAATGTTTTGCCGTTCTATTCCGGCGTCTTCATGGAAAAGATGGTCATTTTCATAAAAAACTATTTTCCCGTCTTTTTATTAGGGGCCATATTCGGGAAGATCATCGAAATGTCGGGAATCGCCGAATCGATTGCGAAGACGATCGTCCGCTTGATCGGTGCCAAACAGGCGATGCTGACGATCGTCCTTTTGGGTGCAATTTTAACCTATAGCGGCGTGAGTTTATTTGTGGCGGTTTTCGCCATTTATCCTTTTGCCGTTCAATTGTTCAAGCAAGCCGACATACCTAAAAGGCTTATGCCGGCTACCATCGCACTTGGGGCATTCACGTTCACGATGGATGCATTGCCGGGAACTCCGCAAATTCAAAATGTCATTCCAACGTCCTTCTTTGGGACAAACATATATGCGGCTCCGATCCTTGGAATCATAGGGGCCATCTTTGTCTTATCGGTTGGATTGGCCTACTTGGAAAGCAGAAAGAGGCGAGCCAAAAAGGCGGGTGAAGGCTATTATGGACTTTCAGGGGAAAATGCCGCTGTTCCTGAACAGGAAAAAGGGGAGCCAGTCCCTGATTTACATTCAAACCAATCTGTATTACGGCAGATTTTAGCATTCGTTCCGCTTGGATTGGTTGCCGTCATGAATAATTATCTGTCTAAAGCCATACCGAAATGGTATCCGGATGGATTTGATTTTTCTGCAATGGGGTTAGAGAATTATTCCGTTGATGTTGCGGCAAATGCTGCAATCTGGTCGGTGGAGATTGCACTGATCGTCGGAATCATCACAGCCCTTGCCTATGATTGGAAACGAGTGACGAAAAACATGAAAGAAGGGCTGAACAACAGTATTGGCGGCTCATTGCTTGCCGTCATGAACACTGGTTCGGAATATGGATTCGGCGGAGTCATCGCTGCCCTTCCAGGATTCGCGAAAATCAGTGATGGAATATCCGGTGTGTTCTCGAATCCGCTTGTCAACGGTGCTGTCACAACCAGCGCACTGGCAGGCATAACAGGATCGGCCTCCGGGGGGATGGGGATTGCATTAAGCGCAATGGCCGATAAATACAATCAAGCAATCGCTGCGGCCAATATCTCACCCGAAGTGATGCACCGAGTAGTCGCCATGGCATCAGGCGGCATGGACACACTTCCGCATAACGGGGCCGTCATAACCCTGCTTGCCGTCACAGGATTGACGCATAGACAATCGTATGGCAGCATCTTCATGATCACCGTCATTAAATCATTGGCTGTCTTTGTCGTCATTGCCCTCTATACTTGGTTTGGTATTATTTAAAATGATGAATTCACGATATCGATGAAAACACAGGTTTATCTCCGAAAATGGAGATATATCGACGAAAACTACAAGTTTATCTCCGAATATAGAGATAAATCGACGAAAACTACAGGTTTATACCCGAAAATGGCTATATACGAGTAAATCCCCAAAACCTAAGGTAATACCATAAATAAGGCTAGTGAGGTATCCACACTTGATGTGTGGGTACCTTTTTTTATACATTTTGCAATTTATAAATTATAAAATGTAATATATATATTGCAAAAAGTAAAATAAATCATATAATAAGGGTAAGCGGTGGAATTAAATGGAGGTCGATTGATGATGGGTTTATTTAAACGAACGAAAAAAATCACGGATGAGCGGGTTGAGCATGTAAGAAATAAAATTTATAAAGAAATGTACCACGTCATCTTGGCCATTTGCCTGGTGAGTGCACTTTTCAAACTATATAAATATGGTGCAGGCAGCGGGGAGTTATATCTGGAATTCGTGATCCTTGTTGCAGGAGGGCTGTATTACTTAGCTCGTTCCATTTTCTTAGGTGTATTCTGGGATGAAGTGGAGATGCATGACCGCACAAGCAAAACTACGATGAGCAGGAAGACGATTCTTGGGTCGGTTATTTTTGCACTCATCATCGCTATATTCATGGGGGTGAATAGTGCTGTATCCTATGCGGATGGCAGTTCACAGGGCGTATGGTATTTTGTATTGGTATCGTTTGTATCCGTTATGATCTATTTGCCGATTTTACTTTTGTTTTTTGGCGGTATATACTTGCTGGCGAAGAAGATCGGAATGAAAAATAGCGAAGATAATAAGAAATTGTAGGTGCCTTCCCTTGAAAAATATAAAACTGAAGCTTGCGAGAGTAGAAAAGGACTTGTCACAAGATGAACTGGCCAAAATTGTCGGCGTTTCCAGGCAAACGATAGGATTGATTGAATCAGGAAAGTATAATCCCTCCTTAAGTTTGTGTGTCGGTATTTGTAAAGCATTATCGCGTACATTGGATGATTTGTTTTGGGAGGAAGACTGATTAGGGATATCCATTGATTTGGATATCTTTTTTTTAGGAATTTATCATCAAAAAATGGGGGAAGGTATAGCATGTAAGAAAAAAATCTAACATTCGAGAGGGATGGTTTGATGGATCGTACGATTGGTTACTTACGTGAGATATTATCTAACTATACGGACCAATATCCTGAAGCACAGGAAATTTATAATAAAATCAAAAGCGGGCATTTTCATTCTGAAGAAGAACTCGTCAATAAGCTATCCGGAAGGGAAGCCAGCCTCCTTAACCATATTCTTCCTAAGGAAATCAAGCATGCGAAGGAAGCGAGTGATACGGAACGGGTCACGCAATTATCAGAGGTATATGAACTGATTCTTATATGATAAAACCTTGTCCATGAAGTTCATGGACAAGGTTTTGTTGGTTTTTTTATTCCATTTCACTAAGTGAATCCATATGACTGGCGATCATGGCGATGATCGTGCTTGCTTCTTCCTTACTGAAAATGAAATTCGTTTCATCCTTTATCAGGTCATCATCCGCTGTCCGAATCCGGTTGATCCGTTTCAGCACACCATCACCTGTTTCCTGAACGATACCGAATTGGTAGGTGACCTCCACTTCATTATCCTGGATATAGGCGGTCACTTCAGGCGTTTCCCATTCTACATCGATTTCGTATATATCGGAACCCTCGCCGTCCGGATCATACAAATCATCATTTTCATCATCCATATCATATTCGTAAGCATAATCAACATCATCCTCTTCCAAATAGTTATGGAAGCTCTCGTGGACAGCATCGACGATATCTTCAATGTCTGAAAGGATGACCTTGCTGATCTGCCCTAAATCCGGCTCAAATGATTCCATATAAAATTCTTCATTATACGGATCAAAAAACAGCGTGGAAAAATAATCCCTTTCATTGTCATCCAGCTCTGTATAAAACTCGATCCGTGGATGCTTCGACCCGCGCTCCACGATCATACTGCCATTACGATCGTATTTCTCACAAATTGATTGAAGATGATCCTGCAATTCCCCGCTAACTCTGTCAAACCATTCTAATGACATTCCACATCCACATCCTTTCGTGATTATTATTTCCCAGAAAACACGAACATGACGTGCCATTTAAAGCCAAATGCCATTTATCTTCCCACCAAAAAATCAGTTATAAAAAAATAATTCAAAGGGAAAATAAGCTGAATAGCAAAAACGGTATTTCCAACGGGACGGGCTTTAGGCTCAGTAATTGCTGCAACAACGAATTGGCATTTTTAATCTTCCCTATACCTTTCAATAATGAAGTCAATAAAATATCTGCTTGCTATTGGCAATATCCTTTTATCCTTGTATGCCAAAGTAATTGTCCGAATAATGGAGGGAGAGATAGTTTTCGTTACAATATTATAGGGACATTTATTTAAGAGAAGTTTCGGTAAAATCGAAATGCCAAGCTCTTGCTCAATCATCGACATAATCGCATAGGGATCAAATACTCGGTATTGTGTATCAGGTTCAAAATTGTACTGTTCAAAACCTATTAATGGTTCATTTATAACTCCCTCATCCAACAGAATATAAGGATCTTTTAGCAATTCTTTCAATGATACTTTTGTGGAGGATGCTAAAGGATGATTCATTGGCATTACAGCCAGCATTTCATCTTTCTGCAGGGGTATCGTAGTTAGGTCAGAAACATTTGAATTCACAAAGCCAAAGTCTACGCTTCCTTCTTTAATCCAATTTGAGATTTCCGTATAATTTCCTTGATGTAATTCGAAATGGACAGTTGGGTAAAGTTCCTTAAAATCTTTGATCATTCCCGGTATCCAATGACATGTAACACTGGAAAAGGTGCCAATTCGAATAAGGCCGCTTTGCAGTCCCTCCATTTCTTTGTGCTTTTCAGTCAGTTCCCTATGTGAATTACAAATCTTCCTGATAAATGGCAAAAATTCCTCGCCATCTGGTGTCAGTGTAATGCCCTTTCGAGAACGTAAAATAAGAGTGGTGGAAAGTTCCTCCTCTAATGAATGCACCATTTGGCTAATGGCTGACTGAGTATAGCCAAGTTCTTCGGCAGCTTTTGTGAAACTGCCTGTTTCTATGGTTTTGATAAAAGCATAATACGAATTCAACCCCACTAACCCCCCTATGCATTAGTGATTCTAATAGAACTATTATAAAAATTGGTTTTACTAATGTAAATGGAAGAAATAAAATTATAGTTGTGAAGAATTATTTGGTCAGGAGTTGAAGTAGAAGAATAATGAGTATTAACGTTAAATACCGAAATATTATTTATGCATTTTTTATGGCTTTTAGTATGTCCTTTTTTATTTCATTTATATTAGTCTCAATAAATAGTGGTTATGATCATATATTCTTATCTACATGGTTAAAAACTTGGTCACAGGCTTTCATCTGTGCATTCTTTGGAGCTTACTTTTTTCCGAGAGTAATACAACAAATGATGAGAAGAATTAATTTTGTAGAAAAGCCGCCAATAATCGAGAAAGATTAGTAAGAGAAGAAGACAATGGATAATGTTTTAATGGATTTCCTGAAAAGTAGTAAAAATATGGATTTTGCAGAGCTGCCCGAACGATGGGGAGCTTTTTATTCGTTTCCCTGAAAAATTTCAGGACCATGCTACTTTCATCCCATAAAAGTTTATATAGAGTGTGAAAGGGGGTGAGTGTTATGGCAAGTCAGATTCCAGTTTCAAGTACGTTGCGGATCGATTTTGAGACGGGGTTAAATGAAAAAGGGGCTCTCGTTTTCAAGCGGAGGGCATTTTCGAACATCAAGTTCGAGGCGACGGCGGATCAGTTGTTTTCGGCAGCTGTTTCAATTGCAAGTGTGCAGAATCATCCAATGGGTGAAGTGACCCGGATGGATACGTATTCATTGATAGGCTAAACGGTTTTGATGTCGTACGAGGGGGAGGTGATTTGAAATGGCTAAAGTACTGGAATTGATTTTCGTTACGGAGGAAGGAAAGTCAGCGACGATTTCCGTTGATAATCCGAAGGAGCCGGTAGAGGTAAATACGGTTAAACTGGCAATGGAAAAAATCATTGCGGGGAACGTGTTCGTTACATCTTCCGGGGATTTCGTCGATTTGAAGGCGGCGCGCCTTGTCGAGCGGAATGTCGAGGAAGTGGAACTTATCTGATGCAAGGGACTTGTTGGACACCCTGGAAGTGAGGTGAATGAAAAGTGGATCAAATCCTGCCATTTGTCAGTGATATTGGGTTCCCGATCATTGTTACCCTTTATTTGCTTCATAGGTTTGAAACGAAATTGGATACTTTGAATGAAACCCTTGTAGAGCTGCCAGATCGCCTGCGAGAAGGGATTCCCAAGTCAGGTTAAGGATAAGAGGGAAGCATCATGGGTGATATCATTCATGATGCTTTTCCTTTTAAATGGTAAAGTTTTAATAGATTCTAGTTTCATATCAAAACTATCGGGTATACATAAAACTGTAGCTAGTTCATCAAAAATCCCAAACAATAAGGAGGAGTTTTAATGACTAACAACAATGAAAAAATGAGCAGGGAAGAAGCTGGCCGCAAAGGCGGGGAAGCAACAGCAAAAAAACATGATAAGGAATTTTTCCAAGAGATTGGTCAAAAAGGCGGAGAGGCCACTTCCGAAAATCATGATAAGGAATTCTATCAGGAAATTGGCAAAAAGGGCGGAGAGGCTCGAGCAGATCAACGTGATGGGTCCGATGACTGAAAAATGAGCAAGGAAGAAACAGGACGCATTGGCGGAGAAAGAAGTCGCGGCTAAATAAAGGAAGCGACCTGAAGCATTTAGCTGATTCTAGTTTTATAGCTGTTCAAGCGGGTACATGATATATGTGGCTAGTTCAATGAAAATCCGAATAATAAGGAGGAATTTTTAATGACTAACAACAATGATAAAATGAGTCGTGAAGAAGCAGGCCGTAAGGGTGGAGAAACAACAGCGAAAAAACATGATAAGGAATTCTATCAAGAGATTGGCCAAAAAGGCGGAGAAGCAACATCCG
>NZ_JBHTYI010000035.1:0-45316 GCF_043656335.1 Peribacillus sp. NPDC056705
GTCTACAATAATCTATAATAAATAATTTTTTGATTATTTATTAAATTCTAAATTATTCGTTGAAATATATATTGGAAAGTGTTTTAATATATGTAAGAATATAACTTGTCAGATATGTGATGTCTGAAAGGGTAGAGGGTGGGTGTGTAAATGTGGGGAAAATATTCACCAAGAAAGTGTCGGAAACAGTCGAAGAAGAAATAGAGAAGATGATTGAGTCTGGAAAATTCCAGTCAGGTGAAAAGCTACCTTCCGTTAGGGAATTATGTGATTTATTCGGTGTTGGACGTTCCGCTGTCCGAGATGCAATCACTACACTTAAAGGAAGAGGTACTGTTTACGTAAAACAAGGGGAAGGTACATACATTTGCGAATTTGATTCCACAAAATTGTTTACCAACCATATGTTAATCCCCAGCTGTGAAGATATAAGTGAATTGTTTCAAGTCAGGAAAATATTGGAGACCGGTATTGCGGAAATGGCTGCTTCCAATCGGTCGGTACAAGATTTGGTACGTATGGAAGAAATCCTTTCAAACCTTTGCATCAATGGCTGGGAAGCGGACTACCACTTTCATATGGCGATTGCTAATGCGACAGGAAACAAAAGCCTGATTCAATTAGTGCAAACCATTTCAACCACTATGAAGAAGGCAATGATTGATTTTCACAGGTATATTCAAGAGAATGAGAGCATCTTAAAAACGATTGATGAACAACATGATAAAATCTATGAATCAATAAAGATGGGGCACCCTATAAAAGCTAATCAGTCGATGATTAACCACTTACAGTATGTGGAAGAACTTTTGCAAAACAATATTTTACAAAAGGTATGAAGTTTAAAATGTTTTTTTTGCAACAATATAGAAACGATGTTTGTTATTACGAAACAAAAAGGAGGCGTGGGTATTGATTGTAACAGATCTTCTATCAGATTTAAAGTCATTTTTACCTGAAATGCAAATAGTTGATGGGGAAAACCAAAGCCATCCACTTGGGAATGGTGGTCAGGTATCGGTTTATCCGAAAACAGAGGGAGAAATAGCAAGTATTTTAAAGTATGCAAACGAAAAAGGGAAAAAAATAACGGTGGTAGGAGGCGGAACCAAGAGAGGTTTTGGAGGATTGATTGAAACAGCTGATATCTTACTCTCATTATCGAAATATAAAGGAATTGTCAAACATACTGTAGGAGATATGACATTAACGGTTAAAGCAGGTACTTCATTTAAAGAATTGCAAGAATATTTGGCACAACATAATCAGAAGGTTTCATTGGACCCTGTATGGCCTGAAGATGCGACAATTGGCGGAATCATCGCTTCAAATGAAAGCGGTCCCAAAAGATTGGGTTATGGTTCTTCCAGAGATGCGGTAATAGGACTTCGCTTGGTTTACCCGGATGGCAGTATCATAAGAGCTGGGGGAAATGTAGTAAAGAATGTGGCTGGGTACGATATGAACAAACTTTTTATAGGATCGATGGGTACACTTGGTATTTTATCTGAAGTGACTTTGAAGCTTAGACCAATGCCAAAGTACGAAAGCCTTGGACTGTTAGTGTTTCCCGATGGAAATCTCGAAGAAGTTCGGTCACTAGTAGTTAAGTTGTTGGATTCAGTGATGGAACCAGTCGCGTTGGAATTGCTAAATCCAGCTTTATCGGAAAGGTTAACGGGTCAAAACGTTTATACCTTAGCAATTTCATTTGAAGATGTGGAGAGCTCTGTTCATTACCAGGAGGATTTTGTAAAGAACATCCAACCTTCCAACGCAAAAATGACAGTGCTTTCACAAAATGAGGCACAAGCTTTTTGGGACAAATTTTATTCGATTTCTCCAAATGGAGCAACACTTGCTAGAGGAAATCAGATAGAAGCGGCATTGAAAATAGGCGTTGTTAACCTGGATGTTTTGAAGGTCATTAAAGAAAGCCACATTTTACATCACTCTAGTACTCTTACAGTAGAAGCACATGGTGGACTAGGTCATGGAATATGCCAGGTTAATTTAAAGGGAACTGACGACGAAGACCTAACACAGGTAATATTAAAGCTCAGAAAATCCGTCGAAGCATTGGGTGGTTATGTGATTGTGAAACATCTGCCTTTAACGCTTCGTCAGCAAATTGATGTATGGGGTGAAAAACCATCACATTTCTTCTTGTTAGAAGGTATTAAAACAAAGATCGATCCGAATAGAGTACTTAATAATAAAAGATTCGTGGGGGGGATTTAATAGTGAGTCTGAAAGAAGTGGATATAAAGCAAGATCCATCTTGTACATCTAATAGCTTAAGCAACTATCTATGGAGCGATAAGCCTGATGAAAACAAATGGGCAGATTGCGTACATTGTGGTATGTGTTTGGAATCGTGCCCAACATATGAGCTGACAGGCCAGGAACAGCATTCTCCCCGTGGGCGTGTTCATCTTATCAAATCAGTAGCAGAAGGAAAGCTTGAGGTGAACGAGCAATTCATGGATCCTGTTTTTGCTTGTCTTGACTGTCGTGCATGTACCACTGCTTGTCCGGCGAATGTAGATGTCGGAGGATTAATTGAAGAGGCTCGCGGACAAATTCGACAGGCGATTCCATTGACAGGAGTGAAAGGGAAAGTAAGTAGAATAGTACTTGAAGGAATGTTCCCACATCAAAACCGAATGAATACAGTGGGGAGTTTATTAAAGTTCTATCAAAAGAGCGGATTGCAGAAAGTGGTGCGCAAAACAGGGTTAATGAATATCATGCCACAGCATTTAATTGAGATGGAAGCAATTATGCCTGAAATTAAAGAGCCTGTACGCAAAAAATACAAAAATCAAAAAGTGATCAAAGCAATAGGAGAAACGAAAGCAGAAGTGGCGTTTATGACAGGTTGCGTGATGGACGTCATGTTCAGTGATATTAACCAGTCCACGATTAATGTTTTAACACGAAACGGAAATGATGTGACAATTCCGCAAAACCAAACTTGCTGTGGAGCCTTACATGTTCATGCCGGTGACCGTGAAACTGGAAGAAAGCTGGCGAAACAGAATATCGAAGCGTTTAAGGATGCTGATAAAGTCATCGTTAACGCAGCAGGATGCGGCTGTATGCTTCAGGAATATGCAGAATTGTTTCGTGAAGAGCCTGAATGGCATGATAAAGCTGAAGAATTTTCCGCGAAGGTCGAGGACATCTCTAAATACATTCATGAAACAGGCTATGAAATACCAAAAGCTGAATTGAACACTCGTATCACATATCATGACGCATGCCATTTAGCACATGGTCAAGGAATTCGCCAGGAACCGAGAGACCTCCTTGTCAGTATTCCAGGAGTTGAAATGGTACATATGCCAAACGCAGATCGCTGCTGTGGGAGTGCAGGTATATATAACATCACTAATCCAGAAATGGCCGGTGCCGTGCTAGAAAGCAAAATGCAGAATGTGCCAGGCGATGTTGAGATGATTTCAATGGGTAACCCAGGATGTATGCTTCAGATGGCAATGGGGGTACAGAAGTATGGTAGAAATCAAAAAGTCGTCCATACAATTCAGCTTCTGGATTGGGCTTATCAAAAAGAGGATGATCTAAAGGGGGGACAGTAAATGGCAAGGAAAAAAATAAAATCGAATGATCGGCATATAAAGAATTTAGAGGCTATTGTTGGCGATGCCAATTCAATTCTATTTCACAAAGAGGATCTGCTTGCCTATGATAGCGATGGATTTACGCTTCATAGACACTTACCTAAAGCGGTTGTGTTTCCAAAAGATACTCAGGAAGTAGCCAAACTAGTTAAATACTGTTCCGAAAATAAACTGCCGTTCCTAGCCCGTGGCGCTGGAACCGGATTAAGCGGCGGTGCTATACCTTTAAATGAAGAAGTCATTATTAGTCTGGTCAGGATGAAGAAGCTATTAAGCCTTGATCTCGAAAATAGGCGTGCTGTTGTACAGCCTGGTTTTATCAACCTTAAACTCACGAACTCTATCTCTGATAAAGGGTATTACTATGCTCCGGATCCTTCTAGCCAATATTGTTGTACAATTGGCGGAAATGTCGCAGAGAATGCTGGAGGGGCTCACTGTCTTAAATATGGGGTAACCACGAATCACATTCTAGGGCTGGAAGTAGTACTGCCTAACGGCGAAATTATAGAAATCGGTGAAAATGGAATTCCTGATTCTCCTGGATATGATTTGCTCGGTCTGTTGACAGGTTCTGAAGGAACATTAGGCATTGTAACGAAAATCACTGTTCGTATATTGAAAAACCCCGAAGCGAAACAAACTGTTCTTGCTTACTTTGATAAAGTGGAGGACGGAAGTCAGGCCGTGTCTGATATAATTTCAGCAGGAATCGTACCGGCAGCCCTTGAAATGATGGATAAAACAGCGATTGAGGGAGTGGAGGCGGCTGCTTTTCCAGTAGGTCATCCAAGTGATATTGAGGCTGTCCTACTCATTGAAGTGGATGGAATCTCAGCAGGTATTGAAGAGCAAATTAATCACATTTTGGAAGTGTGTAAGTACAGAAATGTACTTGAAGTGAAGGTAGCACAGGATGAACTCGAAAGAGGTAGATGGTGGGCCAATCGTAAAACAGGATTTGGTGCCATGGGAGCCATTTCACCGGACTATTTAGTACAGGACGGTGTCATTCCACGAAGCAAATTGCCCGAGGTATTAAACAAAATCAATCGAATCAGCGAAGAATTTGGTTTGCGAATCGCTAATATTTTCCATGCGGGTGATGGGAATTTACATCCACTTGTTCTTTTCGATGCCAGAATCCCAGGGGAAAGCGAAAAGGCCCTGGCAGCTGGTAGTGCCTGCTTAAAAGCATGTGCTGATGTTGGGGGGACAATTACAGGTGAACACGGAGTGGGGATTGAAAAAATAGAGGAAATGCGTTTCGTCTTTTCTGATGAAGAGATTATTGCACAAACAGATATTCGAGAAGTATTCAATCCTCATAATCTTTTAAACGCAGGGAAATTATTCCCAATGCCGGGACGCTGTGTTGAGATAAAAAGAGATTTAAAAGAAAAAGAAGCAGCTGCTATATCTTAAATATGTTTGTCCGGTAAGGCGCAGTCCATACAACGGATGAAGCCAATTCATTTCGTGGTGTAGTCCTTTTGCTAAAGTTTAGAAGCAAATATAAATTGTTAAAATATTATGAAAATAATTGAATCAACATCAGGTATCGTGCTATCATTTTTTACACAGATAAAGAAACAACGTTTTGTAATAGCGAACAAAAAAGAGTGATTAAGAAAATTACATCCTAGAGAGAACAAATTACTTTTTTCCAGAGAATTATCTAAAATAAAATGTTGATTTTCAAGGAGGAACTCATAATGACAAAATATATTAAATCAGGGAATCTTCAAGTTGCAACGGAATTATATGAATTTATTAATTCAGAAGCTCTACCAGGTAGTGAAGTGGATCGTGACCAGTTTTGGTCTGGTTTAGAAAATTTGATCAATGATTTAACCCCTAAAAATAAGGAATTATTGGCACATCGTGAAAAGATTCAAAATCAAATAAATGCTTGGTATCGAAAGAATAATAATGATTTTGATTTTGAAGAGTATAAATCATTTTTAAAAGAAATTGGATATCTTGAACCAGAGGTTGAAGACTTCAAGATCACCACTGAAGGTGTGGATGCCGAAGTCGCTATCCAAGCTGGACCGCAACTGGTTGTTCCGGTTAATAATGCTCGTTATGCAATCAATGCCGCCAACGCACGCTGGGGAAGCCTTTATGACGCACTTTATGGTACAGATGCAATCAGTGAAGAAGATGGTGCACATCGAGAAGGTGGATACAATCCAGTTCGTGGTGCTAAGGTTATTGAGTTTGGAAGGGAGTTTCTTGACCAAGCAGCTCCATTAAGGGAAGCTTCTCATAAAGATGCTGTGAAATACACAATTGAGTCTGGAAAGCTGAATGTTGCACTCCGGAATGGAGAAACGACAGGACTTGAGGACGAATCGAAATTAACTGGCTATCAAGGACAACCACAAGATCCAAGTGCTGTACTTTTGAAAAATAATGGCCTTCACTTTGAAATTCAAATCAATTTCAGTCATCCAATCGGAAAAACTGACGAGGCTGGCGTTAAAGATATTCTTTTAGAAGCAGCAGTAACGACGATTATGGACTGTGAAGATTCAGTAACGGCGGTAGATGCCGAGGATAAAGTTCTGGTATACCGTAACTGGTTAGGATTAATGAAAGGAGATTTATCTGCTACCTTCATAAAAGGCAATAAATCAACGACAAGAACTCTTAATCCCAATCGCATTTATTTGTCCCCGACGGGAGAAGAATTGTCTTTGTCAGGTCGTTCACTTTTGTTTGTTCGTAATGTAGGACATTTAATGACGAATAATGCAATCTTAGATCAAAATGGGGAGGAAATCCAAGAGGGAATTTTAGATGCAATCATCACTAGTCTTCTTGGAAAACATACTCTTTTAGGAAACGGCCCTTACCAAAACTCATCCGAAGGATCTATTTACATCGTTAAACCTAAAATGCATGGTTCAGAAGAGGTCGCTTTTGCCAACCATCTATTTGATCAAGTGGAGGAATTGCTCGGTCTAAAACGGAATACTCTAAAAATTGGTGTTATGGATGAGGAGCGCCGCACATCTTTAAACTTAAAAGCTTGCATAAGCGAAGTTAAGGAACGGGTAGTATTCATAAATACCGGATTTTTAGACCGTACTGGTGATGAAATCCATACCTCTATGGAAGCGGGAGCAATGATTCGAAAAAGTGAACTGAAATCATCTACTTGGTTGCAAGCCTATGAACAATCGAATGTTAATACAGGACTTGTAAGCGGCTTCCAGGGGCGTGCCCAGATTGGAAAAGGTATGTGGGCTATGCCGGACTTGATGGATGAGATGTTAAAACAAAAGATTGGTCATGTAAAAACAGGTGCAACTACGGCGTGGGTTCCATCACCTACTGCAGCTACATTGCATGCACTGCACTACCATCAAGTTGATGTAACGAAGATCCAAAATGAAAAGATTAGTGAATCCAGAGACTTGAGGGATGACATTTTACAATTCCCAGTTGCGAAACATTCTGATTGGAGCCCGGAGGAAATACAGGAAGAGATTGATAACAATGCTCAAACTATGCTAGGTTATGTTGTTCGCTGGGTGGACCAGGGAGTTGGTTGCTCGAAAGTACCTGATATCAACGACGTGGGACTAATGGAAGATCGTGCAACCTTACGTATATCCAGCCAACACATGGCGAACTGGCTACACCACGGTATCATAACAAAGGAACAAGTGCTAGAGACGCTTCAGCGTATGGCTAAAGTAGTAGACGAACAAAATGCTGGAGACGCTGCATATCGCTCAATGTCTGCGAATTTTGACGATTCGGTGGCATTTCAAGCAGCCTGTGACCTGATTTTTGAAGGTTATAATCAGCCAAGTGGCTACACTGAACCAATCTTGCATCGTCGCCGCATTGAAGCAAAAGCAAAGTTTGCTATAAAACAATAAACACCTAGGGGACATTCTATTTTTTTAGGATGTCCCGATCTACAATGTAAAGAGTATATGGCTAATTTAATTGAAGAACTTATTTTCTGTTGAAATGGAGAGATTACAGAATTCCTGAAAGTACTGCAGTTTCAACAACTAACTTTCATTAATAAATAGTGAAAACAGATTGGGGGAGTTGAAGCTATGAAAGACCTTCGGGAAAAAGCGCTAGACCTTCATATGAGGTCTAAAGGGAAAATAAATGTAAATGTAAAAGTAGCTGTAGAAAACGCAAATGATTTAAGTTTAGTATATTCACCGGGAGTAGCTGAGCCTTGTAAAGAAATCTTCCAAAATCCCGAAAAGATTTATCATTACACACTTAAAGGGAACCTTGTAGGAGTTGTTTCAGATGGATCAGCTGTATTAGGGCTAGGCAATATCGGAGCAGCAGCATCGATGCCAGTAATGGAAGGAAAGGCAGCATTATTTAAGGCATTTGCGGATATTGATGCATTTCCCATTTGTCTAAATACAAACGACGCAGAAGAAATTATTTCAATTATCAAAGCCTTGGAACCTACCTTTGGAGGAATAAATTTAGAAGACATTTCAGCTCCGAATTGTTTCATTATTGAGGAAAGACTGAAAAAGGAAATGAACATTCCTGTTTTTCATGATGATCAGCATGGAACTGCGATTGTTACAGCAGCAGGGTTAATTAACGGATTAAAAGTCGTGAATAAACGGATTGAAGAAATTAAGGTGATTGTAAATGGTGCAGGTGCTGCAGGAATCGCAATTTCAAAATTGCTGCTCAACATGGGTGTTCAGGATATCATTTTGTGCGATACAAAAGGAGCGATCTATAAAGGTCGCGAAAATGGAATGAATTCGATGAAGGAAGAAATAGCTCAAATCACTAATAAAAACAGGCTGGCCGGTGCATTGGAGGATGTTATAAAAGGTACTGACGTTTTTGTTGGCGTATCAGCTGCTGATGCAGTTAATACCGCCATGGTACAGTCTATGAACAAAGACAGCATTATTTTTGCCATGGCAAACCCGGTACCCGAAATAATGCCGGATAAAGCAAGGGCAGCTGGTGCAGCTGTTGTTGGTACAGGGCGTTCCGATTTACCTAACCAAGTAAATAATGTACTAGCGTTTCCAGGGATTTTTAAAGGGGCCCTTCAGGTGTTCGCTTCTGAAATTAATGAAGAAATGAAAGTGGCAGCGGTTTATGCAATTGCAAACTTAATTCAGCCGCAAGAACTGACGCATGATTATGTAATACCAAATGCTTTCGACAACCGAGTAGTGGAAGCCGTCGCCAATGCTGTAGCAGAGGCAGCGATACAGTCTGGTGTTGCGAGAAAAAAAACCGAAATAGAAGTCTGAGAGGAGCAATAAAACAATGAAGTTTACTAGGTTTATAGCTAATTCTTCCATTCATACAGGTGTTAAAGAAGAAGGAATAATAAGGGTAATTAAGGGCGATATTTTTGGTGCTTGGGAGTATACAGGCCAAACATTTTCTCAGGGTGAAGTTAAGTCTATTGCACCCTTAGAACCAAATCAAATCATTGGAATCGGTGCAAACTTTGTTTCAAATGTGGAGGATCTTCCGGAACAGCTCCCGGAAATTCCGGTATTCTTCTTTAAGCCAACTTCATCAGTGATTGGACCTGAAGAAGAAATTATCATCCCAGAGGGTATCAAGGAAGTAAAGTTTGAATCCGAACTAGCGATTGTCGTTGGGAAAGAGGCAAAAAATGTGCCTGAATCCGACGTACTGGATTATGTTTTTGGATACACAGTTGGAAATGACGTAACGGCACCTCAGTTTTTCCACCAGGATGGCCACTGGACAATTGGTAAATCATTTGACACGTTCACTCCATTAGGTCCTGTTATTGAAACCGTACTTGATCCTTTTAATGTAAAGGTCAAAGCAAAACTGAACGATGTTGAAAAACAAAACAGTGCAACTGAACTGATGATTATTCCAATTCGTAGAATGATTTCCTATCTGACAAAAGTTATGACACTTAAACCGGGAGATGTAATTTTAACAGGTAGTCCTGTTGGAGCAGAGTTGGTCGGCGCTGGCGACGTTATAGAATGTGAAATAAAGGAAATTGGAAATCTTCGAAATACATTTGTTACTGTTAAAGAAGGTGCAAGAGCGTATTAGGTACGGTTAAAACGCCTGGTGAAAACTATGTGCTATAATGAGTCTATTATGGTTGCACAGAGGTGAGTAATTTTGGACAGAGAGAATATGGTGAAATCTGTGAGCAGGGCGTTAGACATTATTACTATTGTGAGTTTAAAAAAAGGTGGCTTAGGTGTAACAGAGATTTCCAAACAAATAGATATAAATAAAAGCTCAGTTTATCGGATACTATCAACATTAGTGCAGTATGGGTATATTGAGCAAGATAGTGAAACGGAACGTTATAAGCTGGGATATAAGTTTTTAGAGATTAGTTCCAAATTGCTGGAATCAATTGATTTGAGATCGGAAGCAAGGCAATACTTGCAAGAACTGGAGAATACCACAAATGAGGTTATCCATCTAGTTGTTTATGACCAAGGTGAAGTGGTGTATATAGAAAAGCTAGAAGGAAACGAAACGCTGCGAATGCACTCTAAAGTTGGAAAACGAGCACCCATGCATTGCACCTCAGTCGGCAAAGCAATTCTTGCTTATTTGCCATCTAATGTCGTGCTTAACATTCTTGAGCAAAAGGGAATGCCAAGGCATACTGACAAAACGATTACGAATAAAGATGATTTCCTTCAAGAACTCATTCAGGTTAGAATTAAAGGCTATGCATTGGATCTAGAAGAAAATGAATACGGAATTACTTGTATTGCCGTTCCTATTTTCGATCATTCGGGGAAAGTCATTGCTGCTGTCAGCATATCTGGTCCAACAATGCGTATGACTGATCAGCGGATCGATCTCCTACAGTTACAAATGATTCAAATTGGAAAAAAAATTTCGACAAGGCTTGGATTTGAAAGTAGAACTACTTGAAAACGACTATAAAAATTTGCCCGATTCTTTTGAAAAAAAGATATATCGGGCAAATTTTTTTTGTGAACTTTATTTTTAAAATATTCTAAAAATATTGAAATTTCACCAATAATTTGTATAATTGAAATAGGATTAGTGTTTGTTATAGAACAACTACTTATATAGTTACATAACAATAGTGTTTTATTGCAAACTTACAGAAACGCTGTTTCTTAATACGAAACAGAAAGGGGGGACTTATAGAGTGTTATCATGCCGATAGAAAGTGTTAAATGAAATATTATGTAGAAAAGACACCAGATTTGCTAGCGTAATTCTTTTTGTATATCTCACCTTAGTCGCAATGTCCTTTAGTAACTAAAGGTTTAAAGCAATTTATAGGCCCTTTACCGGACAAGCACCATAGTGATTTTATCATTACGCAACCAAGATAAAATCACAAACATCCGGACTTTACAACACGGAATTTTGAGTATTTTCAGTGAATTTGAATTTTTTCACTTTCTTGTAAATTAGAGCAAAAGAAATGGTAGCATATTTTAATGAAAAATATGTAAGCGGTTACTTTTAGGGACTATAAATTGGAGGGTACAATATGACATATACACAAAACTTTACAGTGGTAGGAGATAGCCTCGCTCTATCCGCTATCGTGGCAGTAATTCCAATACTTTATTTCTTCTGGGCATTGGCAGTGAAGAGAATGAAAGGGTATCTGGCAGGGCTCACGACGCTAATGATTGCTTTGATATTGGCGGTTATTGCATTTGGAATGCCAACACAAATGGCGATTATGTCTGCTACACACGGGGCAGTATACGGGGTCTTGCCTATTGGTTGGATCATTATCAGTTCAGTTTTCCTTTATAAATTAACCGTAAAAACAGGACAATTTGATATTATTCGTAATTCAGTTGTTTCACTTACGGAAGACCGCCGTCTTCAGGCACTATTGGTAGCGTTCTCATTTGGGGCATTTCTTGAAGGAGCCGCTGGTTTTGGTGCACCTGTTGCCATTTCTGCTGCACTTCTTGTTGGTCTTGGATTCAATCCTTTATATGCAGCTGGCTTGTGTTTAATTGCCAATACAGCACCGGTTGCATTCGGTGCAATAGGAGCACCCATTATCGCGCTTGAGGGACCTACCGGAATTTCTGCGATGGAGATTTCAAAAATGGTTGGACGCCAATTACCGTTTTTATCTGTAGTCATACCATTTTATTTAATCGTGATTATGGCAGGCTTTAAAAAAGCCTTCGAAGTCATGCCTGCAATTTTAGTAACTGGTATTACTTTTGCAGTAACACAATACTTAAGCTCTAACTTCCTTGGACCAGAACTTCCGGATATTTTATCGGCTCTTGTTTCATTACTTGCTTTAGCAGTTTTCCTTAAATTTTGGAAACCGAAAACTATCTTCCGTTTTTCAGCCGAACAAGAAATGGCTGCAACACTTGCTGTAAATGAACCTTCTGGCCACAAGCCAACTTATACAGGCGGACAAATTTTTAAAGCGTGGTCACCATTCCTAGTTTTAACGGGAGTAATCTCCCTTTGGGGAATTCCAACCATAAAGCAGGCTCTAACAGGACACTATGAAGGAACAAATGTTGTTTTATCAACTATTAATTCTATAGGGCATGCATTATCGTTTATACCAAATGTTCCTTTATTAAATAATAAGATTATAAACGCTGCGGGAGAAACGATACCTGCCTTTTACAAGCTGGAATTGCTAGGTGCTGCTGGTACAGCGGTTCTGATTGCAGCAATCATTACGAAATATATTGTAAAAATTTCTTGGAAGGATTGGATAGTTACATTCGGTGAAACACTAAACGAACTTAAATTTCCCATTATCACAATAGCGTCTGTTGTAGGATACGCTTATGTAACAAACTCTTCAGGAATGAGCACATCTATGGGTATGGTATTGGCGAAAACAGGATTTTTATTCCCTTTCTTCTCTCCTATACTAGGCTGGCTAGGAGTGTTCATTACTGGTTCTGATACTTCAGCCAACTTACTATTCGGTAACATGCAAAAAGTTACAGCTACTTCAATAGGCATGGATCCGGTGCTCGCAGTGGCAGCGAACTCTTCAGGCGGAGTTACCGGAAAGATGATTTCACCTCAATCAATTGCAGTAGCTTGCGCCGCAGTAGGCCTAGCAGGGAAAGAATCTGATTTGTTTCGCTTCACAATAAAGCATAGTATTATACTGGTGATTATTGTTGGAATCATGACATATTTGCAGAATGGGGTGTTATCCTGGATGATTCCTTAAGTAAGATTGCAAAGCAAATATCTTTATTTAGTGTCAATATGAGTTGATAAAAATAAGAAAAACACCATTTAAAAGTCGCAAGTATGTCAACGTATATTAGTATTGGTACCTTTCTAAATGCCTTGTTAATAGGCCCAATCATGGATTTTTTCTTACATCTCAACATTCTTCCATATGAAATGCTGGGCTTTGGAATACAATAAGTGATTATTCAAAAAAAGGGGAGAACATGTCATCCAGATGACTTGTTCTCCCCTTTTTTCTTTTTCTTTATAAAGAGAAGGAGTTAAGTAAAAATACATGAATTAGATGTAACAGCATTAGACATTACCTTTTTTAGGTTCGCAGACCTAATCGGGAATGCTGTTCTCTTATAACCTTTTTAACCGTTTGTCCGCCATTCGCCCCGATGCACAACCTGCTCTAGAGTACCCGCTTTTGCATATGTACTAACCACCGAGTTAGATAGCTTCTTGAGAGTGATGGGAATAATTATACTGATGGTCCTAAATACAGGAAAAATTCCTCGAATATGACGAGTTTCTTCTATTAGACGTATCAAATCGCGAACAGGAAAACCAAGAACTCACGAAGGAAATTCATCTCATTTAACTGGAAAGCAAGGGACATTATCTTCGATAATAAAATAAATATGGGTGAAATCGAAGAAATAAAGAATTTGTATTATAACGGAATTAATGTAATCCCGCTTCCCGTTTTTTTGAAAGTTTTCTAATACAAATAAGGAATGCTTAGCTTAATGGGTTTTTATGTAAAATCAAAAAGGAAAAAGGGGCTTTTAAGCAGCCCCATGGATTGAAAAAGGTAATTAATTTTGATATTTACCTGGTTGGAATTTTAAACGTCTCAAATATAGAACCCTATGTTAGAAGTGAACTCAAGGGAGTTTTTGTTTTTGCTCTGTTTTAATTAACTAGCTTTATCCATATCTATTTGGTTTGAATTCTTCCCTAACATGGAAACGGCCACGATAGAAATTAGACAAGCGACAATAAGATAAATACTGATTGGAACAGAACTACTAAAGGTATTTAATAAATACACACATAGTAATGGAGATACACCTTGGATTGCAGCTGAAAGCTGATAGCCTAATGACGTTCCGCTATACCTTAGATTGGCCGGAAAACACTCTGCAATCATTGCTGCTAAAGGTCCATAGACTGCTCCAGCACCAAGAATAGATAAACACATTGCTACAATAACCAATACTGTTATCTTTGTATCCATAAGCCAGAAGAATGGGAATGCAACTAAAATGGTTAATAAACTGCCAATATAAAATACGACTTTCCTATTATATTTGTCTGATAAATGTGCCGCATAGAGGATCACAATGATTTCGACTATTGCTACTAATAAGATGGTATTAGTTAGAAACTGTTTATCTAATTGTAGATATTCCGTCCCATAGCTTATAGCAAAAGTGGTAAAAACATAGAAAGGAATACCTTGTGCTAAACTGGATAAAATAACTAGAAATAATGCTTTAGGATATTTCTTAATAACTTCTATAACTGGTTTATTTGCTAGTCGATTTTCTTTCTTCATTTTTGTAAATTGAGGTGAATCTGCTACCCCACGTCGTATAATAAAACCGATCACAACAAGCACAATACTAATCAAAAATGGAATTCTCCATCCCCAACTATAAAAATTATCTCCTGTTAAAAAGATCGTGAGGGAGACAACTCCTGAAGATAGGAGCAATGCAATTGGGGATGCTATTTGTGTCATACTTCCCATTAACCCCCTACTTTTCTTAGAACTCCATTCTACAGATAGTACAACTGAACCTCCCCATTCACCACCGGCCCCAAAACCTTGGCAAAAACGCAAGAATACTAACAGAATAGATACAATAATACCTGCATTTTCGTATGTCGGTAATAATCCAATGAGTGTACTACTTATCCCCATTAACAAAAGAGTAGTTACTAACGTTGCTTTTCGTCCAATGCGATCCCCATAACTACCGAAAAAAGCAGCTCCAAGAGGACGTGCAAGGAATCCTATAAACAGTGTAGCGAATGATTGTATTAACCCTATGTATGGATCTGATTCCGGAAAAAACAATTTTGGAAATACTAAAGCAGCCATCGTTCCGTATAGAAAGAAATCATACCATTCTATTGATGTTCCAACTATGCTGGCAAGGGCAGCTTTTTTAGCTTGCTTCTTTCGCTGTTCTTCAGTCATATTGTCGTAATTCAATTCATTTGCCATTTTTCTCACCATCACTTTATTTAAAATTTTAATACAAAAAATTTCATTATACCATTGCTCGTATACAATAAAGTATCATGCTATATATTAAAAACTATAAGACCTAACTCATCGACTTTCCGATGCTACTCACTTCGTAAGAATACCATTACTATAACCGCACCATTTCAACAGAAATGCAGCATATGTTTTTGTCACCCTTTTGACACTGTCAAGGTCAACCCACTCATTCGGTGCGTGAAGACCCTCTCCTGTCGGGCCGTAGCAAGTGGCAGAAATGTCATAGTATAGGTTATAAAATCTTGCATCAGTGGTGGCTGTGAAGGATCCAACTTCCAGCGGTTTTTCTTCAACGGCCATATGCGCCAAGTTTAAAACATCAAATAACTCTTGATTTGGATCAATTGAAAATCCTTCCGCATGAAAGCCGTAAAATGTAATTTCCGGAGGATTTTCACTTAACCACTCATCCTTTTCCGCAGCAGCTAACAAATATGACTTTATATCGTCCTTTACATCCTGCGGGTTAACCCCCGGCGGAAATCCAACTCTTGCTTCAATAGTACATTCGGAAGGAACAGTTGAAGGCCAATCACCAGAATGGATTTTCCCGATATTTATATTATATGGATGAGGGTGCTCATCAAAATCCTTGTGTCTTTTTTGGCTGTTCAATGTTTTTTCATAATCCAGAAGAGCATTGATCATTTTATAACTTTCAATAATTGAGTTTACAGCTTTGTCTGCCTTTTCAGTATGTGCACCTAAACCTTTGACCTTAACCCTGACCCATATTACACCAACCTGAGCAATCAGCCCTTTTTGTCCAAGTACGGGTTCGGGAATAAGGGCGGCATCTGCTTTAAATCCTTCTTCTATCGCAGCAAGAGCACCATTTCCCGTACACTCTTCTTCTGTTACTGTTTTGATAATGACATTGGATGAAAGCTTGATTCCTGCATCGCGCACCGCTTTTAACGCAAAGATCATAGCAGCCACACCTGATTTCATATCAGCTGTTCCACGGCCGTACATTTTATTTCCGACGATTTCTGCACCCCATGGATCATGTTCCCAAAAAGAAACAGGTTCTGGGCTGACAACGTCTATATGCCCTTGAAAGATAACACTTTTACCTTTCTTGTCGCCTTCTGCACGATATTCACCAATAACAACAGGCCTTTCATCATATGTCCATTCAGGTTCCGAGTAACCAGGATGTGAGGATAGCTTTTCGGGATCGGGAATCACTTTTGATACAGATAAATCTAGCTCTTTTTCCAAAAAATCAGCGATGAAGTGTTGGATAGGTGCTTCGTTGCCAAGCGTTGAGGGGAATTGACAAAGCTTTTGCAAAAAGCGGATTTCTTCCTCCCATGACTTGTCTACCTGATCGAATACGTTTTCAAATATCATATTGATTTCTGTTTTCATAACGTTCTTTCTCCTTACCTTTGAAGTCTGTCTTTCCGGTTTGCAAATCGAAGTACTAGTTCAAGCAATACCTGTACTCCTTTTTCTATATCGTCATCTGAGCTGAACTCCTCTTCACAATGGCTGACCCCGCCAATACTTGGGATGAATATCATTCCCGTAGGGGCCATTTGGTTCATAAATTTGGCATCATGGCCTGCTCCGCTGATTAACTTCATTGAACTATAGCCGAGCTTATCCGCTGCCAATTGGATTTCGCTTACAATTTCTGTGGAAAATTTTTCGGCTTTTATTTCCATAAGATCTTTGATAAGGAGATCCATGCTATCAATGAGTGCCATTGTACTTAGCTTTTCTTTCAGTTCCTTTGTAATCAGCATCCTGATTGCATCTTCCGGGTGACGAATGTCAATTGAGAAAACCACTTGACCCGCAACCGAATTCGTGACGTTTGGAAGAGACCGAATCTGACCAATAGTAATCAACGAGCCGGGAAAGCTTTCATATGACTTGTAAACATCTTGGATCATCTTTGCCGCACTCAACATGGCATCGTTCCTATTTTCCATCGGGGTCGTGCCCGCATGACTTGTCCGTCCGGTAATGACGACTTCAAGGGTACTGATCCCTTGAATACCTGTGACGGCACCAATACTTTGACGGTTTGCTTCAAGAACAGTACCTTGCTCAATGTGCAGTTCAAAATAACAATACATTTCTTTTAGCCTATTTTCAGAAGAACCTTTATACCCGATTGTTTTTAATTCATCTACAAATTTCAAATGATCTTTATCTACAATCTTTAATACTTCACCTTGTGTAATGGCATTGGCTACAATACCTGATCCGAGCATGGATGGTATAAATCTTGCTCCTTCTTCATTTGTAAAGTTTACAATTTCAATAGGTCTATCAGTCTCAATTCCATAATCATTCAGTGTCCTAACTACTTCGAGTGCTCCCATTACCCCTAGAATTCCGTCGTATCTCCCGCCAATTCGCTGAGTATCAAGATGTGATCCCATTACAACAGGATTTGCATCGGGATTTTTACCCGGTCGGCGTCCGTACATATTTCCTGCATCATCAATGCGGATGTCAAGCCGGCATTCCTTCATCCATTCCATAAATATATCTCTTATTTTTCGATCATCTTCACTAAGAGCCAATCTGCAAAGACCCCCGTTAGGTAGAGCCCCATAGTTAGCACTCGTATTTATCGTGGAAAGGAGCCGTTCTTTATTAATTTTGTAAAAATCTTCACTTATGTGAGGTCTTATTGAGCGATTTGGAAATTTCTCAGTTTTCATCACATATCACCTCCTGTCATTTAAAAATGCAAAAATCATGCCAAAAATAAAGAAGATATAAGTCTGTTTTCATGTGTTTTTTTGAAAAATTAATAGAAAATTTCGAAAAAAAGGGGTAAAATTTTTACAAATCAACTCGACTGATTCGTTATCAACTCGATTTTTTTTATATTTTTGCCATTTAAATATAGCTGAATCGAAATAGACTCAATAAATAGGAATGGAGGAATAGATTTGGAGAGGTTGTTTGACTTATTTCATCAAAATCCAGAATTATTTATTGGCATTTTGGAATCTATTAATGATGCAATCTATATTACAGATCAGGAAGGAACAACATTGTGGATTAATACCGTGAGTGAAACGATGTTCTGTCTTCCGAGGAGTGTAATTATTGGAAGGAATGTTAGGGATCTAGAAAGGGAAGGCGTATATAAACCATCTGTAATCCGTAAGGCTCTGGAAGAAGGTAAAAATGTTAGTGTTGTACAAGAAGTTGCCGAAGGAAGACGATATATTGCAACAGGTCATTTGGTTAAAAATAAAGAAGGGAGAGTTATTGCCGCTGTCGCTCATAGCAGAGATATTACAGAAGTAGTAAAAAACGCAACGAAACTTCAGGAAATTGAAGAGTTATTGGATAAATACAGTACTTATATTAGAAAGCTTGCACATGTGAGAGAAAATAGGAATGGAGTTGAATATATCAATTTTGGTTGGAAAAGCAATAGCCGCGTTACGGCTAATAAAATTATTGAAAAGATTGCCGCAGTAGACACAATGTCCTTAATCGTGGGTGAGACAGGTTCGGGTAAAAGCCTGACGGCGGAAAGGATTCATTCACTAAGCAAAAGAAGAACCGGACCTTTCGTAGAGATTAATTCTGCATCTATACCCGAATCCTTGCTAGAGTCTGAATTATTCGGCTATGAAAAAGGGTCATTCACCGGGGCAACTTCGAAGGGGAAACCGGGTTTAATTAAAGCCGCGGAAGGCGGAACTTTATTTTTGGATGAAATAGGCGAAATACCGTTACACTTGCAAGCAAAAATATTACATTTTCTTCAATCGAAAACATATTTGCCGATTGGTGCCAGGGAGCCTCAACAAGCGGATGTACGTATTATTGCAGCAACTAATAGGGATTTGGAAAGTATGGTAACTGAAGGTACTTTCCGTTCGGATTTATTTTATCGAATGAATGTATTAACCGTGAAAATGCCTGCTTTACGTGAAAGCCGTAACGATATTGAGGATCTGGCCATTTATTATTTAAATCTGTTTAATGATAAATATAATAAAAAAAAACACTTCTCAGATGGGGTTGTCAAAACATTTTTGCAATATGACTGGCCTGGGAATGTGCGTGAGCTGGAAAATTTAATCGAACGTCTTGTGATTTTGTCAGAGGACGAGTTAATTGAAGATAAAGACCTACCCCAGAAAATGATGAAACAAAACATCACTTCCAGTGTACCATATCATTCAAATAAAGCGACTATGCCAGAGATACTGGAAGAAATGGAAAAGAAGATGATCATAGATGCCATAGAAAAAGGAAACTCGACAAGAAAAGCCGCAAAATTTTTAGGTGTTACGCAATCATTACTCATGAGGAGAATAAGAAAGTATAATATCCAGCTGGTGGTTGAAGAGAGTAAAACCTTTGTGAAATAGGGTAGTGGTAGACTTTTTTGTATTCCGGAAAAGGGCGCGTTTGTGTAATAAGCTCAATGCTTTTTAATAACGAGCCATGCATCGGAGAAATAGTTAAGACTAATTCTCCCCGATTTTTCACTCATTTTGTGAAGTTGTCATGTTAATACTTTATATCAATAGAAAAAACCACTTCCTATCATTTTCATTAGGGAGTGGTTTTTTTGTAGGGATCAACTATTTGTTTAATTGTGAGTGCAGCAACTCTAGTTCTTCAATAAATAAAGATAAGGTAGGATTCTTATTTATTTTCTTCCAAGAAGCCAAAACATCAAATTTAAGATTGTCTCCTTCAATGTCAATAAAACGAAGTGTAGGAGGAGCGTATAGCTGTAGATATTTCGGAAGAATGGTAATGCCGATATCTGAATCCACCATCATGTACACTGCTTCAATCCGTGAAGCTGTACTAACCAAGTTTGGAGAGAAACCATGATTGGCACATGCAGCCAGCAATAAATCAAAACCTGGAGGAGCTTCATGCCTGTCTAGCATGACAAAAGGTTCATGGGCTAATTCCGAAATGTTGATACTTGTTCTATTCGCAAGGGGGTGGTCTTGATTTAAGATAATACAATGGGATTGTGTCCATAAAGTTTTGTATTCCAGTCCACCAATACTTTGTAACCCAAGTGAAAGTGTGAAAGCTATGTCTAGTTCATCGGATTTTAATTTCTCAATCATTTGCCCAACTTGATAATAGCTCAACCTTATTTTTACATTTGGGTGCTTGCGTCTGAATTTTCGAATCAAAAGGGGCAAAAATTCTCTCACGGGTACGCTCAATAAGCCTATATTAAGTATCCCAATTAACCCTTCCTCAGCTTGCTGGACATTTTCAATCGACTCTTCAAGCTTCTTTATGATCTCCTTTGCATCTTTCAAAAAAACAGCTCCAGCGTTGGTCAATTGAACGGAATGTTTATCTCGTAGGAAAAGCTTTACACCTAATTTTTTTTCTAAAAGGGCGATCTGTTGACTCACAGCAGGTTGTGCTACAAACAATTCCTTTGATGCTACCGTGAAATTTAAGTGTTCAGCAACTGCAATAAAATAACGCAATGGACGAATGTCCATCCCCAATCTCCTCCTGAACAGCTTGAAAATTTAAAAGATTATGAATTTATTATAAAAGGAATCTGAAAAATAAACAAACGTTATAAGGAAAAGGTTATTACCATGATTATTTTTTGGTATTTCCAAAAATAAGAGGTTTTATATATATTTTAGTTATGGAAGAACAAGACGAAGGCTCGATACCTGAGAATGAAGTGGCAGTAAGCAAGAAACGAGCAATAAGGCATACATGGATGCTAGCTTATTTTCCTGAAGGTACCCAGAGTGATGTATGGGAGAAAAATCTTGATGCCACGATCGCTTCTTCTTTTGCTCTGTTTCCAAATTCAAAAAACATGGAAAACCGTTGTGCAAAGGGGAACCGAAACATTTTCCCTTAAAAATGTATACGTTTCCAAACATTGAACAGTTGATATGGCTGCTCGAGTTGCAGAAGTTTCGGCTTTATTATCATTAGTTGAAGCTGTTTTATCGAAAAAGAAAACGTTTACACTGAAAAGTGGCATTCTGGGGAAGGAAAGGCAGTTCGCTCCCTCACTTTTTTAAGCGAGGGGTTTTTAATTTTAGTAGAGGGATTCTAAAGGGAATTTGTTGTGTATAGGGGGTGAGTAGTGTACCCGATTGGAACTATTAAATGATAGGAGGTATTACAATGCTAGATAATTTACAAGAAAAAAAATCAGGCGTTGTTCGTACTGTTCTTGGACTAGTGCCTGCTCAAGAACTAGGTGTTGTGCTCATTCATGAATCACTTCTTTCTGTGATGCCTGGTGCGGAGTATGCACCAGAGATCGATATGGATAGAAGTAAGATATTTGAGGAATTAAAGCGTCAGCTTACGGAATTTCGTAGACTTGGTGGAAAATCAATTGTAGATCGTAGCGGTATGTTCCACGGTCGTGACGTAAAGCTTTATGAAACTCTTTCTAGAACAACAGGTATACATATCGTAGCGTCAACAGGTTTAGGACCTGAGTCGATGTTAAGTGGATACTTTGTTACACCACAAAAGAATCCGCCTACACCATGGTCAGCAGAACAATTTGCTGATTTGTTCGCAAAAGAGGTGACAGAAGGAATCGTTGTACCACGTATTGAACGTTCAAGTTCAGCAGGATTAGTGACGTCAATCGCAAGTCAAAGTGGTATTACAGAAAAAGAAATTAATCTTTTCCGTGGATCTGCACAAGCAGCTCTCGCAACAGGAGTACCTGTATCAGTTCAATACGGTACGGATGCTGTAAATGATCTGGAAATTTTATTAGGTGAAGGCATTGCACCAAACCGTGTCATCATCGGAGGGCTTGACCGTCTAGATGCTGTCCGCCGTAAAGAAGCATTCGCTGTTGCGCGTCACGGTGCCAGGGTGGCATTAGACCATGTTGGTTGGGCTACAAACGATGGCTACGTGAACGATGAAGAACGTGCAAAGTTAATTTTAGCATTATTTAAAGAAGGTTTTGGTGATTGTGTCCTAATTTCAACAAATGCAATTGGCGTTGCAAAAGGTCATGATTCAAAAGAGCTTGGTTTCGATTACTTACTAACAAAATTTGTTCCAACCTTACGTAGAGTAGGTGTAACTGATAAACAAATTCGCATTTTATTAGAAGAAAACCCACAACGTGTATTTACTGTTAATGCTTCAGCAGCTACAGAAAAAGAATCTGTTTTGGTAACAGAGCAAAACTAAACGTGAGGAGTGAATAAAGGATGGGTAAGGTAAATACGGTTATAGGGCCAATCGCGACGGAAGACTTAGGGATTACGGCAATGCACGAGCATGTTGGGTTCGGTCTACCTGGATGTGACTTAGATACACAATGGTGGAAAAAACCTGAAGAAGCGTTTGATGTTACAGTACAAAAGTTACGTCGCTTCCGTGAACACGACGGTAAAACATTCGTAGACTGTACAGGGATTGGAAACGGACGCGATATCGAATATTTCCAAGTGCTTTCACGAAAAACAGGGGTCAATATTATTGCTGTTACAGGCTTTGTAGCAGGTGACTCAGCTCTACCATATTTCCGTAACAAACCAGTCGAATATCTTACGGATTTATTCATCCATGAAATTACAGTTGGTATTGACGGTACGAGCGCAAAAGCTGGTGCTATTAAAGTAGGGGTAAGTCGCGGTGGTAAACTAAGCGAACTTGATAAACGCATTTACCGTGCAGCTGCACGTGCAGCATTACAAACGGGTGTCCCGATTATTACACATTTATGCGTAGATGCTGAATCTGCAATTGCAATCTTCGATGAAGAAGGCTTACCACTTGATCGCGTACTTATGGGGCATGCTGATGATGGCGGATATCTCGATGAAGACCGTGATACGATGATTGCAGAATTAGGTGGATGGGTAGGCTTCGATACAATTGGCTATGACAGTGAGATGGAAGGTTCACCATATTGGTCACGTCCTCGTCAAGATCGTGTTGAACATTTCCTTCGTTTCCTTGATAAAGGTTTTGTTGACCGTGCACTTATTTCAGCTGATGCCAACTGCTGTGCTCTTGGCTGGCCAGGATTAAAAGGACATTCAGTAAACTACCTGTTTGAAGAATTCTTACCAGATCTTCGTAAAGCGGGTGTTGGTGAAGAAGTATTTGAACAACTTTTAGTACACAATCCTGCGAAAATTCTAACTATGCAAAAACCTCGTTCATTCATGAAAACGGTAGTGTTAACACAAAAGGTCTAAGAAGGGCAGTGTCTACTTCTGATTCTAGAAGCCTACACTCCACTTTCATTACTCGCTTTGATCTGTGAAAAGTGACGAGATATGATTTCGTAAAATAGTTGAACAACATCGCGGGAGGATAACGAATATGAGTATTAAAGGATTGGCCTATATTGCAGGGGCGTTCGAGCACTCACTGCGTAAGGCTCCGAATAAATCCGTTGCTGCTTTACATGCAGAATGTGCGAAAGGTGCATTAGAAGATGCTGGACTAGCATTTGCAGATGTAGACGGATATTTTTGTGCTGGTGACGCTCCGGGTGGTGTGCTGTCTATGGTCGATTATTTAGGTCTCAATGTACGTCATGTAGATGGTACAGACACTGGCGGGTCATCGTACATTGCCCATGTATCCCATGCTGCACAAGCAATCGCAGCTGGCAAATGTAATGTTGCATTAATTACAATGGCGGGTCGTCCACGTTCAGAGGGCAGAAGTGGTGTCAAACAGAAGATCGTTGGTGCAAATGTTCCAGATACACCGTTTGAACTTCCTTTTGGACCGACTGCTGTCAATGAGTACGCGATGGCTACAATGCGTCATATGCATGAATATGGCACGACAAGTGAACAATTAGCATGGGTCAAAGTCGCAGCTTCACATCATGCCAGGCATAATTCAAACGCAATGCTGCGTGATTTAGTGACGGTTCATGACGTACTTGAGTCCCCTATAATTGCTGATCCATTACATAAACTGGATTGCTGTGTAGTAAGTGACGGTGGTGGTGCTTTAGTTGTCGTAAAACCCGAGATTGCCCAAAGTCTGAAGCGTCCACTTGTCCGAGTGATGGGTTGTGGCGAAGCACCTAAAGGATTACTTGGCGGCAAAACGGATCTTACGTTTACAGGCGCTATTTGGACAGGGCCTAGAGCCTTTGAGGAGGCTGGGGTCTCACCTCAAGATATTAAGTATGCGTCCATTTATGATAGCTTCACAATTACGGTGTTAATGCAGCTTGAAGATTTAGGTTTTTGTGAAAAAGGCGAGGGTGGAAAATTCGTCGCTGATGGGAACCTGATTTCAGGAGTAGGTAAGCTCCCAATCAATACGGATGGTGGCGGGTTAAATAACAATCACCCAGCAAGCCGAGGTGGCATCATTAAAGTGATAGAGGCTGTCCGGCAGCTACGTGGTGAAGCACACCCGCAAGTGCAGGTGGAAGATTGTGACATCGCGTTAGCTCATGGTACTGGTGGCGGATTAGCAAGCCGTCACGGTAGTGCAACACTGATCATGGAGAGGGTGTAGTAGAATGGGAACTCAATATCAAGATAGAACGATGGCGGTCCCTGAGATTCATCCAGAACACAAGGAATATTGGGATGCTGCTGCAGAAGGAAAGCTTCTGATAAAGCAGTGCGATTCTTGTGGTGAGTATCATTATTATCCACGTGTGTTATGCCCGTATTGTATGAGCGAGAAAACGAAATGGAAAGAAGCAAATGGCACTGGTAGTATCTACACTTTTAGTGTGATGCGACGAGGAGTGTCATATGCCATCGCCTTAGTTGAGCTCGATGAAGGTCCAAAAATGATGACAAATATCGTCGATTGTGATCTAGATACGTTGCATATCAATCAAAAGGTAAAAGTGGTATTCAAGCAAAGTGGCGATGAAGATAATCCAGGTTCTTTTGTACCGTGCTTCACACCTGCCTTAGGATTTTAATGAATAGGCTTGCTACTTCGCATAATAAAAAATCAGATTATTGTGAAGATTGTTGATTTTCTATTAATTGAACTGTCACTTTACAGATTCAAAACATACTTAGAAAGGCTAAGAAGAGGAGCGAATTTAAATGATTATCACTAAGGACGTACGCATTATAATGCGTGACGGCGTGCATATCGCTGCAGATATTTACCGTCCTGAAGGCACAGAAAAAGTACCAGCATTACTTGCTCTTAGCCCATACGGTAAAGAACTACAAGCGCAAGCGCTAACATTACCTCCACAAGCACGTCCAAGTCATCTATGGAACGGAGCGATTGAAGCAGGTGACATTCGTGAAGTAGTATCACGAGGTTATGCTCATATTATCGCAGACATACGTGGTACAGGCGGTTCCGAAGGTCAGATGTGCGGTAACTATAATTCTGGTGGTCATGGAGATGGAAAAGATATCTATGACATCGTGGAATGGATGGCTGAGCAAGATTGGTGTGACGGAAATATCGGGATGATCGGTATTTCATACTTTGCATCTGTTCAAATTTTAGGTGCAGCGGAGCAACCACCACACTTAAAAGCAATCTTTGCTAACGGTGGTCACTACGATCTGTATGAGCTTTGTTATCACGGCGGTATCATGTGGTTAATGCCACGTGCTTCTCGTGAAGGACGCGGCGGCGATAGTGGTAATGCATTCAATAACGTTTCAAGTAAGAGCTCGAAAGTATTCACTCCAGGAGAGCTTAAAGAAAAAACGCAAGAGCGCTTAAACGATCCAGATATCTCACATTGGTCAGATTTCGTTCACCTTTTACATTATCAAGATCGGCACGAATTGTGGATAGATTACTTATTAAATCCACTTGATGGCCCATTCTGGCAAAAAGATAGCGCATTAGAAGTAGCCCATAAAGTAGAAATCCCAACTTACTTCCAAGCAAAATGGGGGCGCGGTTGGAACGTTGAAGGCACAATCGAATGCTTCCATAAAGTATCAGGTATTAAAAAGCTTGATGTCCAAGCGCTTCCACCAATGTTAGAGCGTCCATTCCATGAAAGCCATGATGAAATGTTCCGCTGGTATGATTACTGGTTAAAAGGCATTGACAATGGCATTATGGACGAACCAACAGTGCAGTTCTCTGTAGAAGGTTCTTACAAATGGCGTAATGAAGATAACTGGCCATTGCCATATGAAGAAAAGAAAGAGTTCTACTTACGTCCTCGCCATAAAATTAGCGAGAAACCGGAGCCATTAACATCTGAATATGCACATCCAGATGGCTTCTACCAAGCGCCATTAACAGTAACAACAACATCCGAAACGATTAAATGGACGAGTGATAAATTCCTAGAGACTGCAGAAATGACAGGTACAGGGGCATTATATATCCATGTAGAAATCGATACAGATGATACAAACTTCATTGCGAAGCTTTATGAGGTAGATCCAGGTGGCAAACGTACGTTAATGACATCAGGTTATTTAAAAGCATCTCATCGGGAACTAAATGAAGAAAAATCAACATACGGTGAGCCTTGGCATCCACACAACCGTGTGGTACCAGTACCGCCTGGTGAAATTATCGAGTATGCGATTCGGTTATATCCATTCTCATTCTTAATTAAACCAGGACATCGTATTGAACTAGAGCTTGCATGTAACGAACCACTTGATGGAGAAGATGCAAAATTATTACCACCAGATAGCTATCACCTACCGTGTGGACGTGCGACTGCGCACAAAATCTATCGAGATGCAGAGCACCCATCACGTTTAGTATTACCGGTAATTCCTAAAGAATTCGACGTTACAAACAAATTAACCAAATAATGGTGCGCTGAATTGGCTGCATCTCCTGCTAAAGAACATCCACAGCACCTCTTCTTAAATAGAAGGCGTTGAGGTCATAAACTAGATTATAGGGGTGAAAAACATGACAAATTCAGTACGTGTTATACCGATCGAATGTAAATTTGGTCGAACATCTGCGTATGCCTACTATATCGACGCACCGGAGCCTGCACTTATTGATACAGGAATTGCCTCCTCAGCTTCACAGGAAATTGAGAAAGTTCTTGCCGAGCATGGCCTACGAATTGAGGATATACGCTGGATTCTTCTGACTCACGGGCACGTTGACCATCTTGGTGGTGCCCGAGCGATTTGGGAGAAAACAAGGGGGGGCGCAGAAGTTGTGATTCCTCAAAAGGAAGCATATTTACTACGTAATCGTAGTGCACACATTACAGATTACAAACAGCTTCAAGGTCAATACTTGGATGTGGAAACGCAGGAAAAGCATACCGCCATCCTGCTCAACGATATCGGAGAAGATCTGGAGCCAACAGTAGAAGTTGTTGGTGGCGATCGCTTATTACTTGGTGGTGATGTGTCGATTACGGTAGTGGAAACGCCAGGACACTCTATCGGATCGGTGACATTTGTCCTTGATGGCGTGAACTGGGCTTTTGCAGCCGACGCTGTGCAAATGTATGGTGGGGCGCAAAGTAGGATTCCTACAATTGAACACCCTGCTTACTATCGCCAAAGCTTACAGCGTCTTCTCGAAGAAGTGCGTCCGAAGCGCTTGTACTTAGGACATCATTTTAGGAACGCAAACGGAGAGATTGTCAATCCACAGGTAGATGGAGATGAGGTTGCTGCTGTGCTTCGAGCAAGTCTAGAAATGGATGCGAAGCTGGCTGACGTTCTTCAGCGACACTTATCGATAGATGCACAGTTCACTGAAAATGATGGACTATATGGACCGTTTGGATCTATTGCTGATGAGATTGGCTATACAGGGGATCCACGGAACTTACCTTGCGCGTACTTTGTGACGATGCATGGTTATAAAGAAGAACTTATTATTGCATATAAATGAGAGGGGGAAAATCTAAATGATCCAGAAGAAGTTTGAAAATGCAGCAAAAGCTGTTGCAGATATGCATGATGGGGCAACGTTGCTCGTTGGTGGATTTGGGGGAAGCGGATTACCGTCATATCTTGTTGCCGCCCTTGTGGAGCAGGGAGCTAAGGATCTGACGGTTGTATCAAATAATATTGGCGCAGTTAGCGACGGTGTGGCAGCGCTTATTAGCAACAATCAAGTACGAAAAATTATCTGCTCTTTCCCTGTTGGTCCACACGCTGATGATCTGATTGAGCGTCTCAAAAAAGGAACTATAGAATTAGAGATTGCCCCTCAAGGAACATTAGCGGAGCGAATCCGTGCAGGTGGAGCAGGAGTCCCAGCCTTTTACACTCCAACAGGGGCCCACACCGAACTTGGAGAAGGTAAGGAAACGCGTACATTCGATGGGCAAATGCACCTCTTAGAGCATGCAATCAAAGGCGATTACGCTTTTATTAAAGCACATCGGGCTGACCGTTGGGGCAATCTTGTTTACCGGAAAACACAGCGCAACTTTAACCCGGTGATGGCAACAGCGGCAAAAACAACAATTGCTGAAGTAAACGAAATTGTAGAGGTCGGAGAAATCGATCCAGAAACAATCGTAACATCCAGTGTCTTCGTACATCGTTTAGTGCAAGCTGAAGCGCAACATGAAGGGAAGGTGTTAGTGAATGAGTAAAGACCAACAACAAGTAATTGGATGGACAATGCCTGAATTGGCTTCTCGAGTAGCGATGGATCTAGAAGATGGATGGTTCGTGAATTTAGGGATTGGTTTACCGACGCTTGTAGCCGATTTCATTCCTGAAGGTCGAGAAATCATTTTCCATAGTGAGAATGGTCTTCTTGGGTTAGGTCCAAAACCTGAACCTGGTGAAGAAGATATGGACCTTGTGAATGCCGGAAAAGAACCAATAACATTAAGACCGGGTGGTTCCTATTTCTCGCAGTCAGAATCATTTGCAATGATCCGTGGCGGTCACCTTGATGCAGCAGTACTTGGGGCATTCCAGGTCTCTAAGTACGGTGATCTTGCGAGTTGGAAACTTCCTAACGCGACTCTTGGACGTGTAGGAGGAGCCATGGACCTGACTGTTGGCAGCAAGCGTGTTTTTCTCTTTATGCAACATACTACAAATAAAGGAGAGGCGAAAATCGTTGAGGAATGTTCGTTTCCACTGACTGCGCCTCACTGTGTAAATCGTATCTATACAAACCTTGCGGTAATCGATGTGACAGATTATGGCCTTGTCGTACGGGAACTCGCTCCTGGCGTTACATTCGAATACGTGCAGGAATATACTGCAGCTCCTCTTAAGCTACATGCGTCCAGCGACATGCAATCAGAGGCTCTCGAAGTGAAACAATGACTAGGTACACCATAAAACATACAATTGACCGTAGCTAAAAGTAAATAATCCAGGAATGTCAGGTAGCGGATAACCTCTTTGGTTCGGGATGGAATTTTGGAGTTTGTCTTGCTTTAGGAAATTCTAAGCAATTGGGGAGTAGGCCGGTTATTTAAGATTCAAGCGTGTATCTACTATATACGACTGGGGGTTTGGGATGGCTAAAATAAATATTACCGACGTCGTTAATGAAGGTAAATTTAATCGCTTTCATTTGAGGTTATTGATTTGTTGTTGCATCATTATTGTTTTTGATATGTTCGACCTTGTTATATATGGTTCTGTAATACCTATCCTTATGAAGGAATGGTCCATATCACCTGTTCAAGCAGGAGCCATTGGTAGCTACGGATTTTTCGGAATGATGCTAGGGGCCATATTCTTTGGAGTTTTGGCTGATAAATTTGGAAGAAAAAATATCCTTATTTTAAGTGTGGTCCTATTTAGTATCTTTACGTTTTTATGTGCATTCGCACCTGGTCCATTAATGTTTTCTATTTTCCGATTTATTGCTGGAATCGGGATTGGCGGTGTCCTACCAAATGTGATTGCCATCATGACCGATTACGCACCGAAACACTTGCATAACACCATGGTATCAATCGTGATGTGTGCCTTTTCTGTTGGTGGTATTTTGGCAGGTCTTGTAGGTATTTACTTTATACCTCTTATGGGGTGGAAAAGTGTTTACTGGGTATCAGCGATTCCACTTTTGCTCATTCCTTTTGTGGTCAAGTATTTTCATGATTCACCTGCTATTCTTTTGGTGAAAGGCCGAATAGACGAGCTTAGTTTGGTTCTTTCAAAAGTTAATGACAAGGTATCCTTAACATCGGATATGGAGTTTGTAATAAGTACAGAAACAGATAAAAATCCTAGTTCTCCTGTGATTGCATTATTTAAAAATAATCGTGCACTTGGTACGGTAATGATTTGGGTTGCCTTTTTCATGTGTTTGTTAATGATTAATGGGATCAGTACTTGGCTTCCTAATTTGATGTTTAGTGCTGGCTATGCTCTTAGTTCAAGTTTATCCTTTATGATTGTTTTAAATATCGGTGCTATTGTCGGAACGTTAATCCTTGGAGGTCTTGCAGATAGATATGGAGTTAAGAAGGTGCTCGTTCCGATGTTTATAATGGCAGCGGTTTCCTTGACGCTTCTTGGTTTTAAAACTAACATGATTATTCTCTATTTAATAGTTTTTATTGCTGGCGCATGTACAATGGGGGCTCAAAATATTTCATACGCTTTTGTATCACAATACTATCCTTCATTAATTCGCTCAACTGCCATAGGTTTAGCTTCGGGAATTGGAAGAATTGGTGGGATTATAGGGCCGACATTTGGAGGCTTCCTAGTTTCACTTAATTTATCTGCGCAAATGAATTTTCTTTCGTTTGCAATTCCAGGTATTATAGCGGCTATTGCTTTTTCATTGGTTCCTTTAAGGCACGCTTATGACAAAAAAACAAAAGAAATCGATATTGCATAGGAGGGGAATATTTATGAAATCAAAATCTGAATTAAGAATTGCAATTATTGGCGGGGGTATTGGTGGTGCATCAGCTGCGAATGCATTAATAGCGAAAGGAATCCGTGCAGACGTGTATGAGCAAGCACCTATTTTAAAAGAGGTTGGTGCTGGTATCGGTGTCCGTCCGCCAAGTGTAAACTGCTTTAAAAAATGGGGCTTATATGAAGAGTTAGAAAAAGTAACTGCACGAAGTAACCTCATGGAAATTATCCAGGGAGATGACCAAGTATTAATTAGAGAAACGTGGCCAGTATTAACGGGTGACGAAGCAGATGCTTATGCTCGTTTAATTCACCGTGCAGATTTATTAGATTTATTAGTAGCTCATATTCCAGAAGACCAGCTTCACTTAAACCACTGTTTAACGGAAATAATCGACCACGGTAATTATGTAGAAGTGAAATTTGAAAACGGTAAAACAATCGAAGCTGATATCGTAATTGCAGCTGACGGCATTCGCTCACTAGTTCGCAACCAAGTATTAAGCCATGTTGAGCCAGTCTATTCCGGTTACTTAGCACACCGTGTTTTAATTCCTTTCGAAGAGGCTCTTGGTATGGCTTCAGAAGAAAACGTTTTACGTATATACGTAAACGGTGATGATTCATTTTATTTATTACCATTAGAAAGTCGACGACAAGTATCTGTAGATATCACAGTACCTGGCGAGTTCGCATTGCGTCCTGTTTTAACAAAAGAACAAATTATGGATAGCTTTAGAGGTTTTGGACCTACACTTCAAAAAATTGTTGAGAATATCAAGCTAGAAGATATCGTAACGCGTCCATTAAGTGACCTTGAACCACTCTCTAAATGGAGTACAAACACTGTAACATTAGTTGGTGACGCTGCTCACGCAATGCTTCACAACCAAGGCCAAGGTGCAAACATGGCGATCCAGGATGCTGAAGTATTAGCAGAAGCAATTGCTGAAGCAGTTGCTGGAACTATAACACCTGCGGAAAGCTTGCAAAACTATGAAGAGCAGCGTAAACCAATTACAAAGCTTTACCAAGAATTATCTCGTCTATTCCCAACAGACCAAGCAAAGACTGCATTCCCTGAAAAAACTCACTTGTAAAAAAGTGGAGGCTGGTTATTTGCTGCAACATCTAATCAGGCTTCTTGTATAATCCACTTACATCATTAGAAAATATATAGTTTTTTTAGAACGAGGCATGAACTAATATCCAAGTAGGTAATACTCTGCTATTTAATTATAAAATAAAACGGAATAAATGAAAGAAGGAGGTTCTCTAGATGCCTGTACATCCCGAGATAAAAAAAGTGTTAGATTCTATTCCAGTATCTGATGAGAAACAGAAAATCATTCCAGAAGAACATAGAAAAGTGTTCAATGCACCCGTTCTACCTGTTGAAAAACGTGTACCAGTTTATTCTGTTGAAGAAAAAACAATTCCGACTTCTGAAGCGGATATACCAGTAAGAATTTATACGCCGAAGGAAGGAGATTCTTATCCACTTCTAATTTATTTCCACGGTGGAGCATTTTTTTCTGGAAATTTAGAAAGTCATGATGAAATCGTACGCCAGGTTTGCATGGAATCCGGATATAAAGTCATTTCTGTTGATTACCGTCTTGCTCCTGAACACCCATATCCTGCTGCATTAGAAGATTGCTATAACGTCACAAAATGGGCAACAGAACATAAGGATGAATTAAAATGGGATGGGAAGAACCTCGCAGTTGCAGGGGATAGTTCTGGTGGTAACTTAGTTGCTGCCGTTTCTTTAATGGCCCGTGACAAACAGGAATTTATCATTACGAGGCAAGTATTGTATTATCCATCACTAGACCTTGACTTCAGGGAATTTCGTTATCCATCATTAGTGGAAAATGGAAAGGGCTATTTTGTAGAAAGTGATCAATTAGCTGAACATAATTCCTTCTATTTATTAGGAAATGTAGATACTGATAATCCGCTTGTTTCACCAATCCGAGAAGAAAATTTAGAAAATCTTCCAACAGCACTTGTCATCACAGCAGAATATGATCCAATGCGAGATGAAGGGGAACTATTTGCTGAGAATTTTAAAAAATCTGGTGTACATGTTGAAACAAAAAGATACGAAGGTGCAACTCACGGTTTCTTAGGTAAATTCACGCATCTTGATGAATATAAAGACGTTTACAAACGTACAGGTGATTTTTTAAATAAAGAGAACTAAGGTGTTAAAGTATTTTGATAAATAAATAGACTGTCGAGGTTTTCTTGACAGTCTGATGCTACTAACTTATAGTCGCTTTCCTTTTACAAAATCGTAGAAGGTGAATTGTAAACTTCCATTGCCGCCACATATCCGTACGTATTTATCCCAATTGAATTTGAAATAGTTCAAGTCATACTCTTTCAGAGAAATTAATTGGATTGACCCATAATAGAACGTTTTATAAATCTATACTGATACTACGTAAAATAGATAGATAAATTGATTTCTATAACTGCAATATTTTTGAAAGCACTTACAAGTGATTGAACACCCAATGAAAACAATGGTTATCTTTATTAACTCTATTTGACTATGATACCTATAAATAAAATTGAAAATACTGATAGGAACTGGATGATATACGAAGCCGGTCATGGCTCGTAAAATATATTCGTAATGTTTCGAACTTTGTTTTTTGAAGAAACACCCATCATTGATTATTTCCTATTTCTTGGATTATTAATGGGGAATCAATATCCATCGCTTTCTTTACAGAAGGTTAGGCAGCCTCATTAGGCCTTGAAATCCAGATGATTGTAATTTTTACTAATCAACTCGGTATCACCGTATTTTATGATTTATTTTATTAGCTATAACAATACGTGATTTTAAGGAAGGGTGTTTTAATAATGGGAAAACCAAAGTTTTGGACTTATGAGAACAAATTGACCGTAATCTTTTTCTTTCTAATTGGATTCGTATTCTTTGACCGTTTAGCGATTAACTACTTATTCCCAATGATCTCTGTAGATTTAGGACTAAACTACACGCAATTAGGCTTGCTTGGAGCAGCTCTTGCGTTAACTTGGTCAGTCGCTGGTCCACTAGGTGGATTTATTTCAGATAAAGTGAATAATAAGAGAGCAATGTTAACAATTTTAGTATTCGCATTCTCAGTGATTTCATTATTACATGGTTTAGCACAATCATTTGCTATGTTATTCGTGCTACGTCTATTAATGGGTATTGTAGAAGGTCCACTGATTCCGCAAACACAATCGATTTTAGCAATGGAATCTTCGGAGCGTCGTCGCGGATTTAACTTAGGTTTCACAATGAACACAAGTAACGCATTATTCGGTAGCATTTTAGCGCCTGTAGCAATCGTTGCGTTAGCAACTAATTTTAACTGGCATATGGCGTTCTATTTAACGATTATACCAGGGATTATTTTAAGCTTAGTCATCTTAAAAACAGTTAAAAATCCAGATCCAGCGAAATACCATACCATGCATGCTACAAAATCGACTGAAAAAATAAAAGTAAAAGATATTCTTAAGCTCCGTAATATTTGGTTATCCATTATTGTTTTCAGCTTAGTGATGACAGTACTTATGGCATTCCAAATTTTCGGACCAACATATTTAGTCCAAGCAAAAGGTTTATCAGATACGACAATGAGTTTCGTAATGGCTGCATTCGGTGTCGGTTATGCACTTTTCGGTTTCTTAATCCCAATGCTTTCAGAGCGTACTGGTCGTAAATCGGCTTCTTTAGTATCTGGTTTGTTGTTAATTCTCGTACCATTGACAATAGTATTCGTTGATTCAGTTCCATTAATGATGGTTCTTTTATTCATCGGTGCAGCAGGTTCAGGTGTAATTGGTATGTCGATGTCAGTTATTCCTGTTGAGTCCGTTCCATTACAGTACTCAGGTCTTGCAGTAGGATTAACAATCGGTATTGGTGAATTCTTCGGTGGATTCTTAAATCCAATGGTGAATGGAGCTTTAGCAGACATGTATGGTATTCACACACCATTATTGGTAGCTACTGGTGCGGGTGTGCTGGCATTATTATTCTCATTATTCTTCAAAGAAACAGCACCAGCTAAAGTTGACTCAAAGGAAGTGCCATCAACTCCAGAGCAAGAAGTCACATCTAGTATCTAATTTTCTAAAGAACAAATTAGTCCACCTCATCTTTGAAAGATGTGGACTAATCTTGTTCTTATTCTAACTTCATAACAGATTAGGGGGGAATGTGTTGTATAAACAGAATAATATGGAGGTATTTCCCATCATTGTCCCTGCTTCCAATAAACTGAAAAGTTATAACTTTTTCTTAGTGAAACATGGGAATTCCTTAACGTTAATTGATACTGGATTGAACACAGATGATTGCTGGAATTCCTTACAAAAGACTTTAAAGAATCATGATTTCACACTTACTGATATCACGAGGATTCTGCTAACACACCATCATCTGGACCATATTGGTTTAGTCAACCGAATTGTATCTACGCATCCCATTTCTGTATACGCTCATCCTTATGCCATACTTGTACTGAAAAGAGATAAAGAATATACGAAAATGAGAATAGAGTTTTTCAGAAATCTATACAAGGAGATGGGATGTGGGGAAATCGGGGATAAACAAGTGGCTAATTTACGCAATCCTATTATTCTAGGTGAGGATAAAAAAATCCATTGCGAAATCCAAGAAATTACCAATAAACAAATTTTTGGCTTTGAGATTTTGGAAATCCCAGGGCACGCTCCAGACCAGGTTGCCTTTTATGACAAAGAGTGTAAGTGGCTATTTGCTGGAGATTTATTAATTGAAAATATTCCTAGCAATGCCTTCATTGAACCAGATTATGATGGGATCCGTACAAAATCCTTGGTCCATCAAAAGCAGTCATTAGAGAAATGTTCGTCATTGAATGTTGAACTCGTTTTTTCAGGTCACGGTATGATCATAGAAAATCCTGTTGATTTATTAAAAGAAAGAATAAAAGAGATTGATGAAAAAGCCAACAAATACATAAGCATTATTAAATCCGGAATTTCAACCGCAAGTGGAATTGCCCAATTACGATATAAAGAAAAGTATGAAAAGCAGTTTTTCAATATTATGTCTGAAATTATTGGTTATCTAGATTATCTTGAATTACAAGGGGAAATTAATAAGGAAATGGAGAAAGGAATTTGGCATTATTATTGCAACTAAATCATTGAAGGGCCTTATTTATTTTCAATTTTAAAATATGGGGATGGCTTTAGGATTTATGAACTATTAATCATTTAAACTATGTGTGAAGTATAATGGGGGATATGATTAGTTCTCCAATTAACGAGTATTCGGTAGGTAAAGTAACTGCGTTTGGGGTAATGGCCATCCTTTTGAAAAGATTGATACAGACATCGAGGCAAACCTTGCAGATGTCGATTCTGTAGGAGCATGGGCATTAAATAATCCAGATTTTGTTGAACGATTAAAAACGGATGCACAATTAATTGAACCAGGTCGCACAACATTTTACGATAAAGATAGCAAAGGCTACACTGATTACCCACTATTAAATTCTAAGTAAGATGACCAACCGCAGCCAAAAGATTATTTTAGTTTTTAAAAAGTTCAGCTGGAGAACAAACAATATTGCCTATTTAAAGTACGCAAAAGGAAAACCAATTTAACAAGCATTAAAAAACCTTTAAGAAGTTTTTAAAAAGCGAAGAAGACAACAAAATGTGTAGAAGTCCATATCTTGTAAGCACTCCCAATCGATATAAAAAAGGGATTTTTCCTTAACCCGGTGGAAAAGCAGGATGTAAGATTATTTTACGCCTAGTTTGTGATGTCCAAAAATAGTGTAAAGTTACTTACTATTTTACTGTCGATTAAAGGAAAAGGATGGATTAAAAGTTATGCTGTGTTGATCGGGATTTCGCTTGGCTGACTACGATATTCTTTGTTTGAGAAATATTCAATCATCTAGTTCCCAGAATTCTTCACGGGGCTACAAGACTCAATGCTGGTATCGTTATAACGTCTATCCTATTAACATTTCTTTTAGTTTCGAATTCCATCGCTGCGATTGCGGCTATAAAATAAGTGGCACCAGAAAATGTATATATTGATTTAAAAATGGAACTACCTTAAAATGAAAATCAAAGATTACCTTTTCAGGATATCGAATCTTTCTCACTTTATTAAAGAGTGGAAGGATTCCATGAAAGGCATTGTCGTTAGCAGCTCCTTTACGGGACTGCTAACGACAATGCCTTTTTCTTTAACTAAGTCTAATTATAAGAAAGACAAACATTTCGAATAAAATGAATGAATGTTTCCAATGTTTATTTGAATAGTTTGGAACAAGGTAATTTCAATGAACTAGGAGGTCCTATAAAATGGAGTTTGTTACAAGTGTAAACTCATCAGTCAATATTAAAGTAATTGGTATTGGCGGCGGAGGAAATAACGCCGTTAACCGTATGATCGAGCATGGAGTTTAAGGTGTTGAATTTATTGCTGTTAATACAGATGCACAAGCTCTTAATTTATCAAAAGCTGAAGTCAAGATACAAATTGGTGCAGCTTTAACAAGAGGTTTAGGATCAGGAGCAAATCCAGAAGTAGGCAAAAAGGCAGTTATAGAAAGCAAAGAGCAGATCCAAGAAGCATTAAAAGGTACAGACATGGTATTCGTTACAGCCGGAATGGGCGGCGGTATAGGAACGGGTGCTGCTCCTGCCATTGCTCAAATTGCCCGTGAGCTTGATATACTAACCATTGGCGTTGTAACACTAACGTTTGTGTTTGAGGGCCATAAGCGTGCAACACAAGCAGCAGGCGGAATCGTCTCAATGAAGAAAGCAGTGGACACATTAATAGTTATTCCAAACGATCGTTTTTATTGGAGACTTCACATAAAAATACACCCATGCTTGAAGCATTTCGTGAAGCGGATAATGTTCTTCGCCAAAGTATCCAAGGTATATCGGATTTAATTGCTGTACCAGGTTTAATCAACCTTGATTTTGCTGACGTAAAAACAATCATGTCCAATAAAGGATCTGCCTTAATAGGCATTGGCAGGGCAACAGGCAAGCATCGCGCTGTGGAAGCTGCAAAGAAAGCCATTTCCAGTCCGTTACTTAACACTTCGATTAACGGAGCCCAAGGTGTACTAATGAAACTCACAGACGCCAATATAAGTTTTTATGAAGTACAAGAGGCAGCAAATTTTGTTACTTCTGCGGCAGACTCCGAGTTAAATATGATTTTCGGTTCTGTTATTGATGAAAACTTAAAAGATGAAATTATAGTAATTATCACTGGCTTGAATGATCAGGAGATTCTATCATTAAAAATGTCTGCCCGTCCTTCAAAAGCAGAAATGGAAAAAACACTTTCAACAGAGTTCTGAAACAAAAATTTCACGAAGGGAGCCGTATAGGCTTCCTTTTGTCCGTTCTGTTTTTAGCTCCTTAATTAATCGTATGCTGTTAAGGATGACAAGAATCGTACTTCCTTTTTTACTGTTCACTCATTGAAAATGGTACTAAATTAATGATGTGGTAGAAAAAAGTTTAGAAAGGGGGATTTGAGTCAATATTTTGGACACTAAAAAGTTAAATCTTAAGCTGTATTCCTAATTCGATCTTCAATGGCTTGTGGCGTTTGATAGCCCAAGCTGCTGTGAATTCTTTTTCTTTTATACCAACCCTCAATAAATTGAAACATCGCTACTTTAGCTGTTTGATAGTCTAGATATTGTACGTGGTTGACTTCTTCCTTTTTTAATAGGGCATGAAAGGATTCAATACAAGCATTATCGTACGGACAACCTTTCTGACTAAAGGATTGCTTAATTTGATGGTTTTGGATATATGTTGAGTAACGAGAAAATGAATACCCTACTATAAAGTCCCATCGATTGGCATTCTTGAATATTCTCCAACTTCTCTTCAGTGACCAGCAACATCAGCTGGTTTATAAATTCCGTTTGCAGGATCGATTGGTCCGTCATGCCATTTTTCCAGTAAGCCTCCCATAACCGTATGGAAGTTAAAATAATCACCATACTGCTCGACAAAACGACGAAGAACCGGTTCAATTGCCCTGAAATGAGAACAGAAAATAAAGATGAAGCCATGAACGCTTTAGCACGTGCCATATTCTTCGGAAAACCAGGAGAACTTAGAGAACGTGCATTACAAGATCAATTGCAGCGCGCCAGTTCATTAAATCTTATTATTAATGCGATCAGCATTTGGAATACTGTTTATCTATCGCATGCAATTGAACATTCGAAATCTAAAGGAAAATATAAAGAGGATTTGCTTCCTCATATATCCCCGTTGGGGTGGGAACACATTAACTTTCTTGGAGGATATTCCTTTAATTCAAGTAATTCGGGTTCAATTCATACCCTTCGACCACTCAGGACATGAAAACAACCCTGATTTTTCTGCTTAACGTAGAAAAATCAGGGTTTTTATTATTTCTAAAAAATGTATTATTTTATAATGTCCGCGTTTTGTCGGCATGACCCCTAACTGAAGTTGGTATATCAGATTTAGTTTTAATTTATTTGAATGGGTATAATAAATATTTAAGAATGAAGATTTTGATTAGGGATTCTTGTTTGTTTGAACAGATTACTTAATTTTATAGATAGGAGAATGTATATGTTTACTTATGACGCAATAATCATTGGATTTGGTAAAGCAGGAAAAACTTTAGCTGGGAGGCTTGCCAACAAAAATTGGAACGTAGCGATGATTGAAAAAGATCCAAACATGTATGGCGGAACTTGTATTAACATCGCATGCATCCCTACAAAGGTACTTGTCCAAGATGGATTGAAAAATATCCCCTATAGAGACGCCATTGAAAGAAAAGATAAGGTTGTGGAAAAGCTACGAGAAAAAAATTACAAAAGTTTAGCTGATAATAACAAAGTTACCATTTACGATTCAGAAGCAAGATTCCGGTCAGATAAAGAAGTGGAAATAGAATTAAATGGAAAAGGAGAAGTTTTAACTGCCGAACACATTTTTATCAATACTGGTGCAATCAGCAATATTCCACCGTTGAAAGGTGACCTGACTTCAGATAAGGTCCATACAAGTACGTCTCTGATAGATCGTAAACAGCTGCCGCAACAATTGGCAATTATAGGGGGAGGATATATAGGTATGGAATATGCCTCTATGTATCAAACCTTTGGAGCAGAAGTCACCTTGATTACACCAGAAGAGGAACTATTAACTCGTGAAGATCGTGAAATCGCTGCAGAAGTTCAGAAGGTAATGGAAGAAAAAGGAATACGTTTTATATTTGGGTCCAAAGCACAGGAAGTTACAGAGGAAAGTGAAGATAAGGTATCGTTGTCTTTATCCAATGGTCAAAATGTAAGTGCAAATGCAGTACTACTTGCTACTGGTAGAAAACCGAATGTGGAACATCTCGGTCTTGAAAATACGTCAATTGAACTTACAGAAAATGGCGCAATTAAGGTCAATGACCATCTTGAAACAACGGTGAATAATGTATGGGCTCTCGGTGATGTGAAAGGCGGTATGCAATTTACGTATATTTCCTTGGATGACTACCGTATTGTTGAGAACTATTTATTTGGTGAGAAAAAATATTCTCTCAAGAGTCGTAAAAATATTCCCTATTCCATGTTTATTGATCCGCCTTTATCCAGGGTGGGGCTAACAGCCAAAGAAGCAGAAGAAAAGGGTTATGAAATCGCTGAAGGAAAATTGTCTGTTGCATCACATCCGCGAGCACATGTAATTAATGATCTTAGGGGATTATTTAAAGTTGTCATCGATAAAAAAATGGATAAAATTCTAGGTGCCAGCCTGTTTGGACCTGATTCACCAGAATTGATTAATCTTGTCAAACTAGCAATGGATTTGGATGCCCCTTATACGTATTTAAGAGATCAAATATATAATCATCCGGTAATGAGTGAATCATTCAATACTCTATTTGCGGTAGATTGATAAAGCAGTTATTTTCAAATATAAAGGAGAACTGACTAACAACGAGAAACGTGTGAGGATGAAGCTCTTTATATTAAAATAGGTGACTCTGTACTCTATATTTCCCAAGTAGGTTGGTTTTACTGAAGATGAAATGCAATATTTTATGTACTGATCGCTATAAAATCAAAGTGGAATTTATAAATAAATTGTATGCATGATGAAAGGGAGGAATTTCTATTGAAAAGAATATTAGATTGTACAGCATCAGATTTTCAAAAAATGAATGGTCAAGATTTAAAGCAATCGATCAAAGCATCTGAAGGAAGAGTGATGCTATCAGAGACGATGACTTCTGTAGCACCGTTATATCCGAGTGTTACTAATGCTGAACTCGCTGCTGCATTCGGTGCCGATTTATTATTATTGAACTTATTTGACGTCTTTAACCCATCGATTGGAGGATACGAAAGTAATGAGAATGAATTAATCGTTCAGAAAGTAAAGGAATTAACGGGACGCCCTCTAGGACTGAATTTGGAACCAGTTGACTTTAATGCTGAACAAATTGAAAAGCTTGATGCCGTCTCAAAAGGTAGAATAGCTACGGAGGAATCTTTAAGAGAAGCAAAAAAATTAGGTTTTGATTTTATATGCTTAACTGGGAATCCAAAAACCGGTGTAACAAACGATGAAACGATTGTAGCAATTAAGAAGGCACGTGAAGTTTTTGGTAATGAAGGCTTAATCATTGCAGGGAAAATGCATGGTGCTGGAGTCGCAAATGAAACAGGTAACAGCATTGTTTCAGAAGAAGCAATCACAAGCTTTATCGAAGCGGGTGCTGATATCATCTTGATGCCAGCTCCAGGAACCGTACCAGGAATCACTTTAGAGACTATTGAAAAATATGTTCGTTTCGTTCATTCAAAAGGTGCATTAGCCATGCTTACGATCGGCACAAGTCAAGAGGGGGCAGATGAAGCAACAATCCGCCAAATTGCCCTAAATAGTAAAATGGCTGGTGCAGACATTTGTCATATTGGTGATACTGGTTTTTACGGGATCGCAGTCCCCGAAAACATCATGACATATTCAATCGCCATTAGAGGAAGACGACATACTTATGTAAGAATGGCTTCCTCAGTAATGCGTTAAAAGCAGTCTAAAAAAAGTAGATCTTATCTCATTCAAAGAGGCTATCTAAAAGTTTATGCTTTTTTGGATAGCCTCTTAACGTAGTTGAAACGAGGGTTTTCACTCACATTCTGCATATAAGACCAAAATGGCGATTTCTCGCCACTATTACTTACAATACTAGTACTTCTAAGCTATGTTGGAGTTCATTAGTGATTTGCCGTATTCCTTCTGTCAATTGCTGTTTCAATGGTGAAAAATCGCAATTAGTATCGTCCACATGTCAACAGCCCCAATCAATAATTTTTTAAAAAAACATGAACATCTTCGAATAGCATCTTTTAGGATAGTAACGTCTAATTCTCTTCTTTACAAAGCAGGTATTTTTATCAAAAATTCACCCGATTTTTAAATGGCATTAGTAAAAAAATCTTTAAATACCTAAAGCCTTATTTATTTTAGAGTGTTTCACTTATTAAGAAGGAGAGAGGGATTGTAAAATAAAATTTGTTGACGCATCGAGTTACTGGCGGGACGAAACGGGTAAGAGACACATTGTATGGTTTGAAGACGCTATGGCTCGTGTTAGGGGTTAAAACAGATTTTCATAAATAAAAAGGAAGCTATATTGTTAAGTAAAGAAAAACACGCTTTTGATTCCGAATTATTATACGAACTAAAGTCTTATGTCTTTTTACATAAAGTAGAAGGGGAATGGAAAGTATTCAAGAAAGAACCAATCAAAAAAATAGGGAAAAATAATCATGGATCTCCATATCACTATGGACAGAACTAGTAAGACAAATAGCCGTATTGAACAGAAATATCATATTAATCTTGAAAATAACTGAACGGGCATATCGAACTAATGTGTGCATTTTAAAGATCGGTCAATATTCCATAACTCCACAGTTTTTCTTTTTATAGTTTAGTAGAACAAACGAATCATTAGTGTAAGAAACGACATATTTCGAAAATATTTTATGCAATCATGCAACTGTTTTTGTCAAAGAAGATCGAGAATTGGCATTCAGTTGCAATTGATAATCATCTGAATATGTCTTACGATATTATTAATGATTTTTATAATCTAATATTCTTGGATTGACATGATTATCTTCGATCTTAGTAATAAAGTTTAATAAATGGACTTTTATAAAGGAGATGAGTAGATAATTGGATAACTTCATTATTACAAAAAATACATGGAAGCGTTTTGTGGAGGAGGGGATTGTAGATACTTCTAGGCTTTCGAAAAGAATAATAGAGTCATGGTACAGGTCTAAAAAGAATAATGTTAATCCTTATCTTGAAAAAGTGGCTCATATTTTAAGCAATGAAGATCTTTTGAAAAAAAGAGAAGAAAACAATCGCTTATTACAGTTAGCAAGTCCCTATATTAATTCGTTGGACGGTTTTTTAAAAGGAACAGGAACGATCCTAATTTTAACAGATTCTGAAGGATATGTATTAAAAGGACATGGAGAAGATAAAACCATCCAATTTGCAACAGACTTCAATATAATCAATGGAGTTCAATGGAATGAAAAAATGTCTGGAACAAGTGCAATTGCTACTGCATTGGAAATTAATGAACCCATCCATGTTACTGGTGTTGAGCATTTTTCTAAAGCTTTTCATAACTGGACATGCTCTGCTGCACCGATAAAAAATAACCAGGGTAAATTAGTAGGAGTTTTAGCTATTTCTACTATAAGAAAGCAGCTCGATTTAAAGTTGCTTAGTCTTGCTGTATCAACAGCATATGCCATTGAACTACAATGGAAATTGCATCAAGAGAATGAAATGTTGGAACTGCTTAAAGTATTTTATAACAAAATAGAGAATAATCGGGAACAATCCATCGTTATTTGTGACCGTGATGATTATTTTGTAACAGCCAGTTCATCTATCATGGATATGATTAAGGATGAAATTAAAGAGTATAAAACCCAAATTTCAAAATTGGAGAAGATTGGACTTAAGGAAAAGAAAAGAATCCCTATTCACATGAATGGGAAATTATATGGTTATGAAATATATGTGTGCCTAAAACAAGAAAATGAAAATAAGGGAAAAACATTAGAAAATAATGAAAGCGTTTTCAAATTTGCTGGTGAAGGTGGAAGAAGCGAGAAGTTCAGGAACGTTATTAATAATTTGAAAAGAGCATCAAAAACCGACATAACTGTATACATTCATGGTGAGAGTGGAACAGGGAAAGAAATTGCTGCGAAAACGATTCACTTAAATAGTAATAGAAAAAATAAACCTTTTATCGTTCTTAACTGTGGTAGTATTCCTGAACATCTATTGGAAAGCGAATTATTTGGATACGAGGAAGGAGCATTTACTGGAGCAAGAAAAAAAGGACATAAAGGAAAGTTTGAACAAGCTGATGGAGGAACTATTTTCCTAGATGAAATAGGTGATATGCCTTTATCGATGCAGGTTGCTCTATTACGTGTTTTGCAGGAAAAGGAAGTTGTTCCAATCGGGGGAACTCATGCAAGGGTTGTTGATGTCCGAATCATAACTGCAACAAATAAAAGACTAGAAATGCTGGTTGAAGAGGGGAAATTTAGAAGGGATCTATTTTATCGTTTAAATGTTTTTAACATAAATCTCCCTTCACTTAGAGAGAGAAAGGATGACATTCCAAGTCTGGTAAATCACTTTATTAAAACAAAAGACTGGAATGTTAAATTTTCAGATCATATAATGGATTACCTTGCAAATTATCATTGGCCTGGTAATATACGCGAACTTTTCAATGTTCTTGAAAAAATGAAAGTATTAGCCGATGATGGCGAACCACAACTTCATCAATTCTCTCCTTATTTTCTTCAAGGAAATCTGCTAGATCATTCTATTTCATTAAAATACAATAAAAATAAAGAAAAAGATAAAATGATTATAGCATTGGCACAAGCAGAGGGAAATGTAACAAAAGCTGCGGAATTTATAAGTATGCCAATAAGTACATTTTATCGCAAATTAATTAAATATAAAATATCAAGGTGATAGTGAATAATTTATCACCTTTTTTTGTTTCCCTGCAGTATCAATTTCTAGATTAAATTGGACCAGGTTTCTAATACATTAAGGTACAGTTGAAAAAAGAAATCAGCCTGAAACAAGTAAGACTAACAGGGTATCTCCTATGGCTGTGATTGGGATTATCAGAAAGTGTTTAACGCTTAAGGTCTAAAATTCCTTCTTTTTTCTCGCAAATTCTCACCTATTCTCATAAGTTCGCGCTTTTTCTTATATAACATCCGCTTTCCCAATAA
>NZ_JBHTYI010000036.1:0-42957 GCF_043656335.1 Peribacillus sp. NPDC056705
ATTAATTAATTAATTAATTAATTGAAAAATAAAAACGCCAGCATTTTCCCATAAGTGCGAAAATGCTGACGAGTATTGTCTTATGAAGTTTTAATATCCTCTTTATCAATCCAAGCCGCAGGCCTTGGCAAGTATTTCAACAAGGTGCATACTTTTGATTTGGTTTGCTGCCCCCTCCCTTTGAATGCCAATGCTCATTTGCATTTGGCAGCCAGGGTTAACGGTCACTACTGTAGTGGCTTTTGTATCTTTTAGGTTCTTCATTTTATCATCTAGAATTTTCATTGATTCATCGAAGTGAAGAAGATTGTAAATGCCTCCAGATGCACAGCAACGGTCAAACCCTTCCATTTCCACATAGGAAACTCCAGGTATGGATTGCAATAGTAAACGAGGTTCCTTTTGGACCTTTTGAACATTGCGTAAATGACATGAATCTTGATAGGAAACGATGCCTTGCCATTCTTCAGTAAAGGGGAGTGGCCCCAATTGATAAAGAATTTGACTGATGTCTTTTGATTTTTCCGAGAAAGCCCTTGCCGCCCCAGCCCATTCGTGATCATCTGCCAATAAATGTCCATATTCAAGAAGCGAAGCGCCGCAGCCTCCTGCGTTATTTACAATTACATCAGCATCTGATTGCATGAAAGCTTGGATATTCCTCTTTGCCAATGCTTTCGCTTGGTTTGTTTGACCTTGATGGGAATGCAGTGCCCCGCAGCAATTCTGATTTTCAGGGAGAATGACCTCACAACCTGCTAAGGTGAGCAGCTCAATGGTGAGACGATTTATTCGTGACATCATAGAATCCATGATACACCCAGCAAAAAATGCCACTTTTAATTTCGTTTCCCCTTTTGCCGGCATTATCGTACCTGTCCGAATTCGTTTGGAGGACGACTCGATGGCTGGAAGTGCTTGTTCTAATTGTGCAAGGGCTGGGGAAACCTTTTGCAGTACATTCGATGAACGGATAAGCTTGGATAACCCTGTTTTTTGATAGAACTTTACTGCACTGCCAATCCTGTTCATCCGATTTGGAAATGGAAAAAGATGAACCAAAGCAAGTTTTTTGATCTTGTTCATTTTGATTTTTTTGTTGGCTGACGGGGAGTTTTCAATGGCTTCTTTTGCCGCTTCCAGTATATGTCCGTATGGCACACCGACAGGACATGCCGTTTCACAAGCACGGCAGCCTAAACATAGATCAATCGGTTCAGCTAAATCTTTTTGGAAATCTATTTTCCCTTCGGCTGCCATTTTCACTAGATTGATTCGACCGCGTGGAGAGGCGGATTCCACTCCCATTGATTCATATGTAGGACAAGCTGGTAAACAGTAACCGCATTTTACGCATTGGTTTGTCCAATCATAGGCATCTGAATATAAATTATGGGCTACTGCATTTGTCTCGTTCGGTTTGACGGAAGGACTCATGTAACCAACACGACCCTCGTCTGGCCTTTATCAGGAAAAATCTTTCCTGGATTCAGGATATTATTGGGATCCCATGCTTCTTTAATTTTTTTCATCATATTCACCCCTGTTATTCCTAATTCCATTTCCATATAAGGTGACTTTAAAGTACCGATACCATGTTCCCCGGAAAGTGTCCCACCTAGTTCGATTGCAGCTTCAAAAATTTCACTGACTGCAAGTTCCACTTTTTTCATTTCCGTAATATTTCGTTTATCGGTAATGATGTTCGGATGTAAATTGCCATCCCCTGCATGGCCGAATACAACCAAGTTCAACCCGTATTTCTCCCGGATATTGTTTAATCTCTCCATCATCGCGGGTATTTGACTGCGTGGAACGGTCGCGTCTTCAGAAATTTTTGTAGGACCCATTTGTGTAATGGCCGGGGAAACAGATTTACGCGCACTCCAAATAGTTTGGCGTTCTTCCTCTGTCTCCGCTATCTTGACGTAGGAAGCACCCTCCGCCTTGCAAATATCGGCGCATTTATTGATTTCTTCCTCGATCGCCAATGGGTGACCATCTATTTCGATGATCAGAATGGCTTCTGCCTGTAGAGGCAATCCTGAAGGCCGATAGCTTTCGACAGCACGGATACACGCGTTATCCATCAGTTCCAGGGCAGATGGTAGAATCCCTGACGATAAAATGCTGCTAATGGCATGGCCAGAGTCTATCAAATGATTGAAGTGGGCGACAAATGTTTGTTTAGATTGAGGTTTTGGTATTAAGCGGATGGTTGCCTCAGTAACGATGCCAAGGGTACCTTCCGATCCTACGATCAATCGGGTCAAATCATACCCTGTTACATTTTTTACGGTCTTTCCGCCCGTACGAATGATCTCTCCCGTAGGGGTGACCACCTCCAGGCCTATCACATATTCTTTTGTCGTTCCGTATTTCAATCCCTTTGGGCCACTGGAATTTTCTAATAGATTCCCGCCTATAGTGGCAACGTTGGAACTGCTTGGATCTGGGGGATAGAACAAGCCGGCTTCTTCAGCCTTTTTATGGATATTTGCCGTAATCACACCTGGAGAAACAATGGCAAGCATATTTTCCCGATCAATGATCAATTTATCCCGTAAAAGGGTCATATCAAGAACCATTCCTCCTTTAACAGGTAATGGGCCTCCACTTAACGAAGTTCCAGATCCCCTTGGGTAAACAGGTATTCTGTGAGTATTGGCCAATTTAATCACTTCACTGATTTCCTCCGCATTTTTTGGCTGTATAACGATTTCAGGTAAATATTCCCCGAAAGAAGCGTCATAGCTATAACAATACCTTTCTGCCAAATCAAGGAACATTCTGTCATTTGGAATTACCTGCCTAAGGTCGTCCAGGGCCTCTTTCTCCATGCTTCTCACTTCCTTTCATAATAGTAAATTGGAAAAGAACCATCTGCATGTTATATAATGGAATTTTATGATTCTGCTAGATATAATGATGAAAGAAAAAGGAGGTTTTTTTGTGAAAATCGCACTGATTCACGCAACCACAACTGCACTACAACCAATTGAAGTGGCCTTTCAGACTGTTGCTCCAAACATTGAACTCCTTCATTTCATGGACACAGGTCTTCTCGCCTTGATGGAAAAGAGCGGCAAGTTGACTCCGGAAATCATCCGCCGCTTTTCTGCATTAGTGAATATAGCCCATGATTCTGATGTTTCATGCATTCAACTTACATGCTCTGCTTTTAATGACATCACTTCAATCTTGCAACCTCTATACCCTGTTAAGTTATTTCGTTCAGATGAGGCCATGCTTGATGAAGCACTTCGCTATGCTAGCATCGGCCTGGTTTCAACCGTAAAAGAAACGCCGATCGCCCTTCAAAATTACTTATTAAATAAGAATCCTGACTGTATGATCGAATCATTGGTGGATCCCGGGATCATCCATTTATTATCACAAGGAAAAAGAAAGGAACATGACGATCGGGTTAAAAAGATGGTGGAGCAATTGGACGGAAAGACAGAAGTGATTTTGCTTTCACAATATAGTATGGAACATATCGCAAAGCAGGTTAATCCCTCTGTCCCTGTCCTAACGGCTCCACTATTAGCCGCCAAAAGGTGTTTGGCTCATTTGAATGGAACGTTTGGATGAGTTTTCTTCGTAAAATCAGAACTTAGCCACCATGATCGGTTGTCATATCATTCATCTCGTTTTTACCCGTTAGTATGATGGGAACCACCAAAAACTTTCCCGACACCTTGAATTTTTTCAAGTATGACGATCAGAAGGACTGATATGAAAATAACCACGCTTGATACGGATGCAACAATTGGATTGTAGGCATCCTGCATTTGCGAGAATATTTCGATCGGCAGCGTTCTCATTTCCGGTGATACCATAAAGAGAGAGACCGTTACATTATCAAAAGATGTCAAAAATGCGAATAATCCGCCTGAGATGGCCGCGGATCCAATTAGCGGCAGTGTCACTTTCATGAATACTGTTAGTGGATTCGCTCCAAGTATGGCCGCGGCCCTTTCGAGATTATAATCAAATCCACTTAAACCGGTTAATACGAGCCGCATAACATAGGGTATGCAAATGACGATATGGGCAATTAAAAATCCTGTAGACGTACCGGCAAGCATCATTGGTGTAAAGTACATTAAAAGTGCAATCCCCAATACTAATTGCGGCACACTTAGTGGAGAAGTTAAAAGGGCCGTAATATTTGATTTTCCAGGTATATCATACTTCGCGATGCCAAGGGCACCCAAAGTTCCGAATATGACGGAGAAAAGGGCTGCCAATGCTGCGAACTTCGCACTGTTCAAAAAGGCTTCCAAAAATTCAGGACGCTCCAATATCTTGGCATACCATTGCAGTGAGAAGCCTTCAGCCGGAAAGCTTGGATAATTGGCACTAGTAAAAGAAGCGGGAATAACGACAATAAGCGGTATCAAGATATAGATAATTGCCAACACGGCTACAGCAATCCGAAGGCCTCCAAACGTTTTCATCATCGGAATACCTCCTTGAATTTCCCTTTTTCAAACACCCTGGTAAAGACAGCCACTGATATGACAGTGGTTGCTAATAGAATATAAGAAAGAGCAGAACCGAATGTCCAATGCAGCAAGTTGTTTATTTGATCATAGATGACAACAGGCATCACGGGCACATTGGCTCCCCCCATTAGGGCAGGTGTAACATATGCACTCATTGATAAACTGAATACGAGAATGCAGCCAGATACGATACCAGGGATACTTAACGGTAATGTAATTGAAAAGAACCTTCTGAATGGACTTGCCCCAAGTATTGCTCCTGCCTTATCCAGAGAAGGATCAATATTATATAAACTGGCAACGATGGACAAGATCATGAAAGGAAGATATGCATTGGATAGTCCGATCACAACTCCGATTTCCGAAAACAATAGTTTCATTGGTGCATCTATTATGCCAAGGGCCATCAAGGTTTGATTAATCGTTCCATTAGGCAATAGCAGTAGGTACCAGCCAAAATTACGGACAACTATACTTACCAAGAGCGGTGACACGATCAAGAGAGTGATATACCCTCTAATCCGCGCTGAACTTTTGGCCATCGTCAAAGCTACCGGATATCCAAGAAATAAAGCAACCAAGACCGAATATAAACTGATTTTCACTGTCAGCCATAAAGAAGATAAATAATAGCTATCGGTAAATAATTGTGTATAGTTTTTCAGGCTATAAACTGCATCCGCTCCTCCAAGATTATCTGTTGATATGAAGCTTAAATATAAAATATATAACATCGGTATGACAAAGAAACCAAATATGAAAAGCAGAATCGGCGTTAAAAGGAGTAATCCAGGCACCCAGACTTTCCTTTTCTTGATTTTAGGTTCCTTTTGCGGTTCGATTGGATTCGTTTCCTGTTCTATTTCTTGACTAGCATAACTTCTGATGGGCTCCATCCAATTAGCACCTCACTTCCATTTTGCCATGATGAATCGAAAGCGGAAGTCAATACTTGAATACTTTTCCCATGTAATAGAACATTGATTTCCCAAGAGGTACCAAGATAGTTAATCTGGCTTATCTTAGCATGTTGGAAATCCAATGGAGAGGCAGATTTTTCTGCAAGAGAAACTATTTGCAGTTTTTCTGGTCTAATATAAAGCTTCACTTCATCACCAGTTTTTAAATCACTATCATTTCCCATGATGTTGTTTGCATCGACATGAGTGATATCAGGCCCTATCTTGACTGAAACTTTCCGTTTATCCACAGCAGACACAATGCCTTCAAAACAATTCGATTTCCCGATGAATTGAAACACGAATTCAGTCTTGGGATGATTGTAAATCTCAGTCGGAGTACTGATTTGTTCAATTTTCCCTGCATTCATGACCACGACTCGATCAGACATGGAAAGAGCTTCTTCTTGATCATGGGTCACAAAAATGGTCGTTACGCCAATTTCCTTTTGTAAGCGCTTTATCTCGGCCCTGAGTTCATGACGCAACTTTGCATCAAGGTTTGAAAGCGGTTCGTCAAGCAAAAGGAGCTCCGGTTCAACTACAAGAGCTCTGGAAATCGCAACACGCTGACGCTGACCTCCTGATAATTCCCTTGGATAACGATTCTCCAATCCTGACATTTTTACTAATTCAAGAGCTTTACTTATCTTCTTTTTTTGCTCAGCTTTACTAACTTTGCGCAGTTTCAGGCCAAAACTGAGATTTTCATAGACTGTCATATGAGGAAAAAGCGAATATGTTTGAAAAACCATCCCTAAATCTCGCTTATAAGGCGGAACCTTCGTCACATTATTGCCTTTAATATGGACCTCTCCCCGATCTGCATCGAGGAACCCAGCTATTAGGTTCAAGGTAGTGGACTTTCCACACCCTGAAGGCCCAAGAAGAGTAAGTAACTCTCCTTGTTTCACCTCCAGATCAATGCCATTCAGGACAACATTCGCTCCAAATTGTTTAAACGCGCCTTTTATCTCAACATCATTTTTGTTTGACCCAAACCCCTGGACTGCCTCCAGGGGTTGCCTATTCATTTCCACATCTTTTTTTAATACTTCCATGTGATAACACGCTCCTTTTTATTTGAGTTTTTTCCCTAATTCAGGAGTAACCTCTTTCGCCCATCTGTCCGACACCTCGGCGCGGATTTCGGCAAACTTGGCGAAGTCAGGTTTGAATGTTTTATCACTTGCTTTAAGGCCGATTGCCTCTTCATATTTCTTTGGAATTTTCATTCCTTCTACCGTCGGATAAAATCCTTTTTCGGAAATTAATGCTTGCGCTTCTTCACTGATTACATAGTTGATGAATTCAAGGGCTTCTTTGCTATTTGGCGTATTTTTCACGAGACCAGCACTAAAAGCTTGAAGCGGTACACCTTCTTTAGGTACGGCCATCTTAATGGGAATACCTGAAACAGCTAGTTCACCTATGGAGTAACTTCCCATGACGGTTACGTCAGCCGCTCCTTGTTGGACAGCTGGCATCATTTGCGTTGAGTTTTTATAAAAGGTATTGGAATAAGCTGCAAGATCTTTTGCTTTTTCAAGACCTGGTTCCATATCTTCCGTACTGCCGCCATTTGAAATTGCCAGACCATTAAGGGTATTGAAACCCCAGTCATTCGTAATATCTGAAAATGCCGTTTTACCCTCGTAATCAGGTGATACAAGATCATTCCAAGATTCAATTGGTTTTAACCCATTCTTTTTAAAGGTTTCTGTATTATAGGCTGGTGCAATGACTAAACCGAATGCTGGCGCGGCAGCATTTTCAACCGGAATGAAACGTGGATCCACCGATTTCATATTGGGAACATTGGACTCATCAATTGGTACGATCAGTTCCTTCTCCTTAGCGCGAATTACATCAACCGGTACAAAAAGGGCAACATCTATTTGCGGAGCGTTCTTCTGTAATTCCACTTTGGATAGAATTTCACCTGATAAACCGGAAATATAATTAACAGTGATTCCCGTTTCTTCTTTGAACTTCGGCGCGATCACATCTCTGATGGCACTTTCAATGACACCGCCATTACCGGCAATCGTTATTTTTTTCTCTCCTTTTTCACCCGCACCCGTTTGGACGGATTCCCCCGGTTTTTGCGGAGTGGGATTACCACATCCCGCAAGAGCGATCAATACTATTATTGATAAAAGACTCAGCAGTTTTTTCATAGTCATTACCTCCCGTTTTTCATTGATCTCCAATAATTCCTTGTTCGTTAAAATAATTCATGGCCCCTGGATGAAAATCAAGTGGCACTTGTTTAGTTGCTTCATTTATTGAAATATCAGAAGCAGCTGGATGTGTATGCTGCAGTTCAGGCAGATGTTCATATAATGTTTTCACGAGACTGTATGCATGAGCATCAGACATTTCCTTGTAGGTCACCAGGACATTTTTAATTGAAATCGTTTGGACATTTTTTTTCATTCCCCCGTATGTATCTCTGGGAATTTCATCATGGGTATAAACTCCATATTGTTTTTGAAGACCTTCAATGATGTCTTCCGGAATTGGAATAAAAGATAGTTCGGTCTGCTTGGATATGAAAGCGATTTCATTATTCGGAATCCCCGAAGAAAAGAAAGCCACATCAATGGTACCATTACGTAATGCTTCTGCAGATTGAGAAAAAGAAAGATAGGATAAATTCAATTGATCAGTCGGTAAATTAGATTCTAACAGTATCCGCTCTGCAATAAGCCTTGTACCGCTGCCCGCCGTTCCCACACTAATGCGTTTCCCAACTAAATCTTCTAAGGAATCAATACCATTTTGTTTAGTAGTAACAATTTGTACATAATTGGAATATAGAGCCGTTAAAGCTCTTAACTTGGATCTATCGGTTTCAGGCAAATCCAGTACATCCACTGTGGTAAAACCAATTTCTGCGCGATGGCTGCTAACCAATTCAGTATTTTCGATGGAAGCATGGGTTACCTGGGTACCTGACACGGTTCCATTATATTTTTCATACATATTTGATAATCTTTGTCCTAACAAAAAATAAACACCTGTCATATCTCCAGTTCCAATGATTATCATCCTATTATTTAAATCCTGTCCTTCAGAAGTTAGTTGACTCTGAATCAAGGTAGTAGCAGGTTTAGATATTTCCTGCTGCTCATTCATAAAAGAACATCCTGTCATGAAACAAAATAACAAAGCGACTTTTATAAAGAGTGCTCCATTCTTCATCATGGTCCTCCTTTCTTAATGTATTTAGATGCAAATACCATGCCAAGTCGATTTTCTGCTTTAAAACGCAAATCCTGCCGATTTATTGAATGATATACACGTATAAATCGGCAATTTTTGCCGGTTATCCAGAAAAAAATGCCGATTAACACGATAAGCCTTTTATTCTCCTTTTGAAATGAGCTTGATTTTATCACGAAGGCTTCTTTCGGAAATTTTTAGGATTTGAGCTGTTTTTTGCCGATGGTTTTTACAGTATTGAAGTGTGGCCGTTATGACTTTTTCTTCTATCTCTTTCATGGATATTCCGATAGGGATTTTGAAACTATTAAAATCTTCGTCATTGCCCCCCTGCTGAAGAATGAACTTCTGTTCTTGAACATATTGCGGCAAGTCGGTATCCTCCATTTTTTTCGAGTTGGATAGGGCGACAGCATATTCTATGATGTTACCAAGTTCACGGACATTGCCAGGGTAATGGTAATCCAGTAAAATCCGACGTGCGGCTGCCGAGAACGTCTTATCCTCACGATTCATATCCTTAGCGTGCTTTTTTATAAAATAATCCATAAGAATCGGTAAATCTTCTTTTCTATCTCTTAAAGGCGGCATCGAGATGGGTATGACATTAAGCCTGAAATACAAATCCTCCCTAAATTCCCCTTCCATCACCATTTGTTCCAAGTTTTTATTAGCTGCACTTATAATACGGACATCCAATGAGATTTTTGCATTGGACCCAAGAGGAGTCACTTCCCTTTCCTGCAATACTCGTAATAATTTGGCCTGAAGAGGAAGGGGCATTTCACTAATCTCATCGAGAAAAAGGATGCCCCCATTAGCAGCAACGAATTTCCCTTCCTTCCTTTGTGTTGCACCGGAAAATGCTCCCTTCTCATAACCGAACAACTCCGATTCCAGCAGCATCTCAGGAATTGCTGCACAATTGACAATCTGCATTGGATTGTTTTTCCTTCTTCCTAGCGTATGGATGTTCCTGGCTACAAGCTCTTTTCCAGTACCACTTTCACCCGTGATAAGAACACTGGAATCAATATCTTTCACTCTTTCGATCATTGAGAAAATACGCTGCATCGCCTTGCTGTTACCAAGAAAGTTACCAAATCCCTTTTGAATCCCTAATTCTTCATGTAATGTCTCCAATTGATTGGACATCTGTTTGAATTCGGCTGCCCTCATCAAGAGCAAAGAAAGTTCTTCAATATTAATTGGCTTTTCAATATAGTAGTAGGCCCCCTTTTTTATGGCCTCGATGGAAGTTTCAATGGATGAATAGGCAGTCATCATGATGACTGTTACGTTAGGTGCTATTTGTTTGATTTTCTGCAGGACATCAAGTCCACTTTTATTTCCTATTCTCAAATCTAGTAATACAATATCAAAAGGTTGATTGTCGATCCTCCGGAGCCCCTCATCCGGGTCAGTGGTTGTCACGACCTGATAGGAATCTTCCAACGCAAAGCTAAGAGCAGTGCAAATAGCAGGTTCATCATCAATTACCAATACACGCATTTTCATATAACTCCCCCTCTTTCCATGCTTTTATTCGATATATAAAGGTAGTGAAATGGTGAATTTCGTACCTGTATTAGGAAAACTTTTTACATGGATATCTCCGTTATTTTCTTTAATTAACCTATACGATAACGTTAGTCCCAAACCAACACCCTTTTCTTTATTTGTAAAAAACGGCTCGAAAATATGGTCCAGTTCCTCCTGTTTCATCCCTTTTCCCGTATCGGATATGATAATCCGCCCAGTCTTTTCGTTCTCTTTATCAATGGAGATGCTAATGTTCTTTTCCTTTGTTTCTTCAACGGCATGAATCGAATTCAACACCAAGTTAAGAAGTACTTGTTGAATTTGTTGTAAATCTATATAAAAAATAAGGTCCTCCTCAATTATTTGCTCGAAAATTATTTGGTTTTTTTCCATAGTCACTTTATGAAAAGCAAGTAAGGATATAAGTTCATGAGCGTGGCAATTTGTAATATTAGGCGGACGCGGACGTGCATATTCAATTAAATCGGTAACAATCGCATTCAAACGGTTAACTTCAGTAGGCAAGTGCTCCATTAGAACTTGTCGGAATTGAGGATTATCATATTTACTCGGAAGTAAATCAATGAATGTTTTAATCGATGTCAAAGGATTCCTTATTTCATGTGCGACACCTGCAACTAGTTGACCAAGGGCGTGCAGCTTTTCTTGTGTGACCAATTTTTTCTCCAATGTTTTCTTTTCCGTCTCATCATTCATGGAAAGTAAGTATCCGGTTTGTATATCTTCAGAGTTGAACATCTTATGCATCGAATATGAAATCACCTTCTGGTCATTTTCCTCATCAAATACCAAGATCCGAAAAGAACCCGTAAGATTATTCCCATTTTGTTCTTGATGTAAAGCTCCGAAATTCCTCATTAATTGAGAATGATTCATAAAATTCAGAATCATTTCCTTGGAAATGTCAAGAATGTCTGATGCCTTTGCATTACAGCTGGTAATCTTGAAATCGAGATCGAATGTAATGATCCCATTATTGATATTGTTTAAGACTTGATCTTTGAACGCTTCAGCATTAGCAATGTTTTGCCGTTGTTTCTCTAAATCCTTATTTAATAAATGTAATTTTAACGTCTGGTTATGAACGGATTTTTTTAGCTTTTGATTCCATATGTAAATGATTAGAAGGATAAAGGCCACGGCAGTTAGGGTTATGATCAACCAGAATATGAATTGCTCCAGCCTGGCAATTTTTTGATTGGATTGTGGCATGACCCATTTATCGATTATCCCATTGATATTCCGGTTAGCTTTAAGTTCCGTGAGTGTATTATCCATCATGAAAAGAAGCGATTGATTCCCTTTTTTCACTGCAATCGTATAATCCGCTGGTTCAATGACTTCATCGAGAATGATGTAATTCTTTTCTTGGCGGAACTTTTTCAAATAGAAATCTGCAGTCCATTTGTTCCCGATGAATACATCTGCACGGTTGTTCATTAATGTTAAAATACCCGAGTATTGATTCGAAACGGTCGTTAAATTTGTATTCCTCATATTTAGAAATGTACTGATAACTGGTGTGTTTTGGTCAAGGACAACATGTGAATCACGTAGATCCGTTAACGTATGAATATCCTGTTTCCTTTTACTGGGAATGATTATGGATTGGGACATTGTAAAATAGGATTGAGTGAAATCAAGTTGATTATCTTTATCGGTATTATAGGTACTTCCAACAATTGCATCAATTGTTCCGTTGTTTAAGGCTTTTTCCGCTTCTTCCATCCTCATCGGAATATATTTGAAATCTACGCCATTATATTTTGCTATTTCCTCCATTAAATCAATATTGATGCCTGTCAGCTCACCAGCTTCATTTTCAAATGAAAATGGAGGAAGAGCACTTTCCCCAGCGATTATAAAGTTTTTTTGTTCAGCAAAAATCGTGGGAGACCAAAGCGTTTGAACAAAGACCATCAAGCAAAATATACTTATTAGAAACAGCTGCTTTTTAATTAAGAGCCCTCCTTCTGTGTCAAAAATCTTTGCAGTCAGTATTTCTCGGCTAAAAACGCCCTGATAATATACTTCTCCAATCAGGTCTTGAACCCTTTAAATTCTTAGTATAATCTGACACAATCTAACAATAACCTACAAAAAGTTTGTGATTTCATTTAAAGGAATAAATAGAAACCCAGCAACCTTTGCTGGGTTTTAGGTGCAATTGTCATCCATTTTCCTAAATCGAAATTCCGGAATAAAAAGCCAAATTTCTCTGTATTGGATTTTTTGTTACTCCATTAAACCTTCCTATAATATAGTGAAAATTTATTAGTATAAGATGGTTTTGATGAAGAGCATCGCTTAAACCTTATTCAAGATAGGTCCCCGTTAGTTCAAGAAAAGCGTACCTTTCAAAAACAGCCAAAGGGTACACTCTAGGTTGAATGCGTAAGCCTATTACACGTTAGTTTTCTATACTCTACGGATCACTTTATGGTGTCCATTTTTGGATTATTGATTGAGTGGTTCCTGCGATCCAAAAAAGAGTTTGATGAACGCAAAGTGAGGTAAGGTCTTAAACTTGATTATTATATTTTTTCAATGAAATACTAATCTTTTAAGCCCTTTCCATTGAGAATTTTCTGCATGCATTTTTCAACTCTTGATTCTCGAGTTTTGGATTGTTTGGGTTGAGAAAAATGAAGAATGTATGCTCTTTGCCGTCCCGGGGTCAATGCTTCAAAAGCATTTTTCAAAGCAGGGATTTCATCGAATTTATTTTGAAGTTCTTCTGGAACTATGAATTCTGCATTATTTTTAAAATTCACTTCCAAACCCGCTTTTTCAACTTCAATGGCTTCATGGATATAGGCTTTCAGAATGGTTTCCGTTGCAACTATTTCTTGAACATTGGTGAACCGAATCTGGCGCGCCCCCTGTACATTCTCCGTTTGTTGGATTAGAATCCCATGGGTATCCTGTAACAAGGCACCTTTGTGAAATAGAAGCGCACAATATTCTTTAAATCCATGAATTAAAACTATGTTTTTTTTCTCAAACGTGTAACAGGGATGCATCCATTTAAATTCTTCGGTCAGGTCACAGTCCAGAACGATATTTCTCAACGTCTCATATTCTCCCTGCCAATTTTTGGCTTTACTCAAAAATTCATCAACCTTAGGATTCCTTTTACTATTTGTCATCATGGAACACTCCTCTTTCCGAGCAGTTTGCTTTTTCCTATACGTTAGCTAAATACCAATAAACAGGTTCAAAAGTTTGGTCTTACATTTCCCCTAACACTTTTTTAAGATCTTCGCCCATTTTCGCCCAACCATATTTCGCACCATTGAACGCTTGATCTTCTTTTTCGAATCCTGCTTGATCAAGATGTAAGTATGTTGTTCCGTCCTCGTGCTTTAATGTCCATGTGACTGTAGTGTTTATCCCACCACCTACCCAAGTGTAAGATAGCTTATAAGGCTCCTCCACTTCAAGAACTTCGGAATCTATAATTAAATTCCACTGTTCATTCCGAAACTGAAATTTATGACCAACGACAGGTTTAATATCATTAGCCATTACCCATTTTGCAAGAGTATTTGCATCTGTTAAGGCGAGCCATACCTTCTCGATCGGGCTCTTAAAATTAAAATCTTGGGATACTGTTAAAGACATTTTTTGTTCCTCCTGTAATATTTGGTTTAAAAGCAACATTCTTTCACTCCAGAATCTCTTGTAAAACGATACCCAATCCTCAATTTCTTTCAACGGGGCAGCATTCAGCCGATAACGCGTTTCCCTGCCGACCTTTCTGCTGATTACGAGACCAGCCTCCTTAAGGATTGCCAAATGCTTTGAAACCGCAGTACGCCCCATTTCAAAATGAACAGTCATTCCATTGAGCGGCAATTCTTCCACGTCCGCCAACAAACGTAGCAATTTACGTCTTGTTGGGTCAGCGATGGCTACATAAATATCACGATCTTGATTTTTCTCGTTCAAAATCACCCCCCCCTTAATAGGACACCAATTGGTGTCTTTTAGTATATGACACTAATTGGTGTCATGTCAATTTTATTATTGACATGACCTTATTTGTTTTATTCTCCTATCATCAAGTTATAGGTTCCTTTTTTAATTACTTGTTCAATAGATTTAGCTTCAAACTTATTAAATCCTTTCACAACTAAGCTGCTCCCCATTAGTTAAAGAACATTTCTTCATAAAATAATATTTTTACATAAATGACCAATATCGTTAGCTACCATTTTTAAAATTGAAAATCCTCGTTTTTCGGCAAAAGTTCAAAATTCAGAATGGCAGCTTATTAACCGGCCTCAATATCAGGGGCTCTTAATCAATAGCGAAGGCGGTTTGTTATTCCTGAATTCACTAGAGATTGGGTAAGATTGCTAGGTATCATTCGAGCATGGAAGTACATTACTTGAGAGTTGAACGGAGAAATTTTGGTACTGAAAATGAGGCATTTTTTGATGGTAGGTAATCCAGAGGTATAGGTGATACTGAAAAGTTATTGGTGGACCAATTTTTAACTCTGTTTTCATATGTGGCTGAGCAAGAACGTAAAAAAATGGGCAAACGATAGGCTGAAGGAATTGAAGTGCAAAGAATAACGGCGTGATATTCGGTTCGACGTAAGCATGAATGAATAACGACTTCATTCAGGTATATGAAACCGGAGTGTCGCAAATTTCTACAACCCAATAAGTTTTACAGGAAAAAACATTAAGGACTTCCTAGGCTTGTTTCAATATCATGCTTCAGAATGGGACCATTTTATCTAATTTTTTAACAAAGTTGATTGGAACGGGTGTACGAAACTCCCGCGGGGAAAGCGAGTCCAAAGGAGACCCCGCAGGTGCAAATCGCTTCAATCATTTTTACAAACCCTCAATATTGTAAATTATTTTTCTATTTCAAGGCTTTTTAACATTTGCCTTAACGCTCCAAGATGATAAGCCGAGTGGGCAATAGTCGCATTTACATTTGTCAGCCATTTTCCTAAATCGATTGTGTCGATTTCTTCGAGAAGTGTTACATATTCTTTATGTAATCCCTCCCTGATTTCCGCCCATTTCACCTCATCAACATGATGAATGGTCCAGCTTGCGCCCCAATCTTTTTCAAAGTTTGCACCACTGATCATTGTTCGGATCACCCATAAATAATACCGCATGTGGTCAGAATGAGCAGCAATGGTTGATCCATTTATGGAACACGAAGCATCTTCTGCGGTTAAACCATCAATTGTACCAAAAACCCCGGTATTCGGTTTCGATTCAGTATAATAGCTCCCTCCATTTCCCGGTCCTTCAAACGTTTCTTTCAAAAGCATTTTTAATGAACTTGCCAACGTCTCGCTCAACTCAATTCCCCCCAAGTGTTTTAATTGACTTCATTACTATATATTACACTAAGACAATTCAATATTCGTTTAAATTTTGTTAATATTAATCCAAGAATATGACGAGTTTATAGTATTACTCGTTCAACTGGCAAAAGGTATGAATTTCATTTTACTTTCGGGTACAATCTTATATAGTATTGACGCTGTTCTTGACGTGATGAAAAAATAATAACACCTTAAAAAGACCGTTCCTTTAATAAACAGGAACGGTCTTGATTTATTTATCTGAAAATATGATTCAACTCTAAAAAGTATACAATGCTAAGTCTATAGTTTTAGTAGCTTTTCAAACGCTCCTCCAGGGAAACAATTCTAAACTTTAACTCCTGATTAGAGTCCAAGCACCCTATTACAATTTGGTTATCTTCCGTAATGGTGACATATCTGAAGGTTTCTTCTCCGTGGATCTTTATTTTTGTCTCCAATGTCGTTTCCATTTTTGCAAAAACTTGATCTGTGTATGTAAGCGGAAGAAGATCATCCAATCCTTCTTCAGGGCTGTTGAGCCACTTAAACATGAAATCTTTCAATGAGTATTGTTCAATCATCGATAAATGATCTTTAAAAATTAATTTGTCAATGGTTATCTCTTTCAACTTATCCACTCCTCAATTGTATCTAAAGTTTATATCGATAAACTCCTAACATCAAGGGCATTCCAATGACAAACCATTACATTTTGATTACTTGCTGACTAAATAAACCCTTTCCTTCCGAAAAATGGAGTAATGTTACCTGGAAAATAACTTTTGGGATGATTTTTTCTTAAGAATACGCCTAGGATTAACATGTAGAGGGATCATTTTCTGAGGCTTGAACGTTTTGGTATAGATGATTTGCCATGAACAAGTATGTCCATTCCAGACGAATACAGCCTCCATTTGCTTATGAAATGAAGGCTGTACTTATAAATGAAAAATGTATAAATTATAATTCTTTTTTTCCTTTAACGCCATTTATCGAATAGCTGATTTTAATGTTGGCATTTAATGAATGATATACTGAACAGTACGTATTTTTGGATAATTGAATCGCACGGACCACTTTATCTTCAGGCAGATCACCCTCCAATAAATAGTGGATATGAAAATCGGTAAATCGCTTAGGATGATTTTCTGATCGTGCCCCTTCTATTTCTATTTGAAAGGACTTTGTTTCAAATCGCATTTTTTTTAAAATCATTACAATATCAATGCCTGTGCACCCGGCAAGAGAATGCAAAAGTAACTCAGTGGGTCTTGCTCCGCTATTTTTTCCTCCTACATCTTCGGATGCATCCATCTTTATTTCATGTCCCGACGGAGTTGTGCCAGAAAAGGCCATTTCTCCTGTCCATGTAATCATTGTCTTCATTTATTTCAATTCCTCCCTTTCTTGTTGTTTGGGTCAAAAATTGTCCGCTTGTTTTATTTAATGTAAGTACAGATCATTTAAGACTTAAAATAATATTCCCTCAAATATTGCGGTCAGTGCTAATGATCCTAACTTGTGATGACTTTCCATTCCTTATATTCTTCCCACAAGTCCTACTTAGTTAGTCATTCTGTAGAATTCAGGCACTTGCTTTCCGAGTGCGGTCTTTCGCCTGTGGAGGCTTCCTAGGAGTAAACGATATCGCCGCAGGAGTTTCGATCAACTTTATATTAAAAATTCAGATAGGAACCAATTTGTTGACTAATGAAGGTTCGGAAAGCTTTCACAACCATGTTCTAATTACTAATTTAAATGGATGAAACCTAGAATAGATTGAAGAAGTTGCGACACTCCTGCCGAAAAACTGGCTAGCCAAGACGCCACAGACGCTTTGCGGCAGGGAGCCCTAGCTGACAGCCGGCGGAAAGGGAGCGGATTTCTGAAATCAACTGCAATGTTTTTTTGAGGGTTTAAAATATTTAGATAGAAACCGTTAGGCTTGCAAAATGAAAGACACCATTTCCTCATCTACCATGAAGTTTTATAGTTTCCTCCTCCATTCAAAGGAGTTTTATACCTATTATTTTCCCCATCTTGCCAAGTAATATTGCCATTTTCATCTTTCAGGACGAACTTGAATTCATAAAACCGATCTGCGGCTAAACGAAATGTTCCTCTCCAGCTGTCTTCAGTGCTTTGAGTGAGCTTATATTCGTAATCTTCAGGATTCCACCTGCCGATTTCGCCTCTATCCCCAATTAAGTAAACTCCATGTGTGGTAGGTACATTTTCAACCGTGAATGTAACTGGAATCGACATGCCTTTCAATTTATCAGCCATCATCCTGAACTCATTTGTTGGTTTTCCTTCATCGTCGAATAAATAGGACATCCTTAGCAAGGTAAATCCATCAAAATCATGGTTAAAAACCATTTCTGCTATATTGTCAAAGCCCCCTTCATTGTTGATAAGCGGAAGTGCGTTTTCCCCATTTAAAGAAATTCCTTTTTCATTGGCCAATGAGGCGATTTGGGTAACCAACGTTTTAGGTGCGCTATAGGATGGTGCAGTATGAGCGTCTTGATCTCCCATTTCCAAACAGGTGAACGTGAGGGCCATATTCGATTTTTTAAACTGATTCAATAATTGGGAGTAGTTATAGTACCCTGCACTATACTCTGCTGAATGCGGCAATACTGGATCATTCATTTTCCAATGTACTCCTGAGATTTTAGCTCCAATTGGCACGCCAAAGACTTCATCAAAATGTTTATGGGCGAATTTAGAGATTTTTGCAAGATGCTTTTCGAGTGCTCCTTGATACCACTGCATAAAGTCGTATCCAAATTGTGTATCGATTGCTCCGCCCCTGGTGAAAAATTCATCCCCGTTTCCTGGCGGCTGTATCTCATTCCAGTTTTTATACGTTTTGCCCCACGCAGCATTTAATTTTTTTATCTTTGAATATTTTTCCCTCATGGTAAGCCTGAAGTCCCGTTTCGCACCTTCTGTATAAACTTGAAGCTGTCCCCTTTCAGGATAATCCCAGCCATCAGCATTTTGATAGGAGGGATATCGTAGTTCCCCAGCTGGTCCTGCACTTAAATATATTTTAGCTATTAAACCCTTCTTATCAGCAAAGTTCTCTGCAAAGGATTTATACAATTCGTTGTACTGATCGGCTGTACCTTCCCACCAAGGAGCAAGTACCTCCTTATTCCAAAAACCACTTTCACTCTTGAATGCCATGTTTTCTAGAGTGTCTTTATTCCAGAGCCAACTCGGGATGGAATAGTTACAATCATCCCCCACATTACCGCCGCATTGATGTGTAGACAAAATGGGCACCCATTTTAAACCGGAAGCTTTCACAGTTTCCGCATATTTTTTATAATAGGACCAATCAAACTGATTATCTTTTTTACTCTCGACTAATCCCCACCAAATATCTGTCGTTATTGCATAAACTCCATTTTCCTTCAACTGAGTTAGCTGTGCCTCAAATGCCTCCCAATCTGTTATTTCGCCCAATGGAGCCATTACATAAAGCTTGTAATCTGGTTTTACTTCAGCTGATCCAGGTGAAGTACTTGATAAAGGAACAAAATACAGCATAAAGGTAAAAACGCCAACAGATAATTTGTTCATAAAAATGCCAACCCTTCCCCAATAACTTTTTTCATTTGTGCACCATTGAAATCGTTTATATTCACTTCGTTTAATAGAGGTATTCCTTTACTGAAAATTATATTTGTTTTGGAAATATTTATCAATTATTCCGTCAGTGGAATTTAGTTTAACGCTCCGGAAAGAAAAAATGGATAGTCTAAGAGACTATCCAGAGCAGCGGGCCATCTATATTTTTATAAAACTGCAAATGCGGGGGATACCAGCGACTAGCCATAGGAAGCGCTGCAGCAAAACTTGCACCAGCCACTCCGAGCAAAATCCCAATTAAATAGAGCTCGGCTAGACTTCCTCCGAATTCGTTAATGGTCAAAATTTAATAATTTCATTCCCTTTTTCTTATATAAATTGAATGATATTGTGGTTTACTTAGGTGATGTAATGTTTAACTTTTCAGTTATGGAAGGGCATATGCCAAAGCCAATAAGTTTTTTTAAATATTTTCCATACAAAAAAAGAGAAACCTAATGCTTTAGCTTCTCTTCCAGATTATAGATAAACCCAACTATGATTGAGTGTGTTTACAGTTTAATTTGTCCGTTAATTTTCGCTTTCTGCAGGCGGTCCGCCCTCGGAGCCATTGTACCTGCGGCGTGTCTCCATTGGACGCGCTTTTCTAAGCAGGAGTCTCGTACACCCGCTCCAATCAACTTTGTTTTAACATTAGGGTAGAACAACCTTTTGCCTAGAGTCATTTTTGTTTAAAATAGAACAATTAAAACTTGAGGTGATAGCTATTCAGCGAGATTAACTTTTGTCGACTGCATTCTATAGGTTGCGGGTACTTCCCACCGCACGAAACAAGGACCCCCTTCATATGATGTGTTATGAGCGGCATGAGATAATTAATAATTTGATTATATCCGGGGAAAGGTTGGGTGCAATAATATGACGCAATATCCATTTCATAACATTCCATTTCAAAACCTTCAGAAAAAAGACATGTCATTTGAAGATGTATTTGTTCATATTGTTGAGTTCATGAAATTAAATCCTTCCGGTGATTATCGCTTAATGGTCGGTACAGATTCACAAGTACATAAAAAGCATACGGTTTTCATTACTGGCATCGTGATACGGCAGGTCGGAAATGGTGTTTGGGGTTGTATAAGAAAAGTGATGATTCCTAGAAGGATGCTGCATTTGCATGAACGAATTTCCCAAGAATTGTCGTTAACAGAGGAGATCGTATCATTGTTTACGGAAGAAAGAAAAAATCAATTAATCGATATTGTACTGCCTGCCGTATATCAAGGGGCAACGTTCACAATGGAAGGGCACATTGATATCGGGATTGGGAAGCGAAACAAAACCAGTGAATTTGTAAAGGAAATGGTAGCCAGGATGGAATCCATGGGCGTGGAACCGAAAATCAAACCCAATGCTTTCGTCGCTTCAAGTTATGCCAACCGGTATACGAAGCAAGAGTAAACATTTAATAAGCAAGAGTTATCAACATTGGTTTTTTTAGGCTGATCAAAATAAAAATTTTGAAAAATGGATAATCATTACAAATCGAAAAACAGCAAAAAACCGGCCTCAGAACGAGACCGGTTTGAACATTTAAAGATATAAGCCGCCATTGCCGTATTCAGTAAGAAAGTTTTAAACCACCACTCCTCAAAGTGGGTGTTTGCAGAAAAAATCCTGTTGTCCAAGTCAGTGACGAGGCATAACATTCCTGATTCAATATAAAACTCCCTATTACAGCTTAAAGGTTAAAACTTTATTATCAATACGAACAGTGCAGCTTGTATTGATATACTACCTGAATTCCTAGTAAGTTACAATGTTAATAATCACCATTTGAAATCGCCTATGGCTGTAGAAGGAAAAGACGCCCTAAAAGCATTCGTTAGACTCAAACTATTGATCAAAATAACCGATAAAATCTCCTTATTCACCAGACTTTTGAAAATTAAGTGCATAAGTACCAATAAGTCCATTTTTAGCATTTACCAGTACTCTAAAAATAATTGTAAATCCAAATTTCGTCAGTTGTAATAACAGTCAGAAGAAAAAATAAAGAAAAGCAGCCAAAATTGGCTGCTTTTCTTATGGCTATAGCTGTATTTAGGTGTTTGCACACTCAAGATAATTATGATTGAATTTCCAGGGGTTTTGTTTCGGCCTTTTGATTGTACAATGGCAAAATGAAAAACATCCCTAGAATAAAAAAGAAAGCGGCTGTTTCAAATATGGCGACGAGTGAAAATTGCTCTTTCAGGACGCCTGCTGCACTCATGGTCAACACCATCGACCCAGTGAATAACGGGCTTAAGATTCCATTGACCCTTCCGATGAACTCGCCTTCGGTCCTCTGTAATATCAATGTATTTATCCCGATTTGAATACAAGGCAGCATTAGCCCATTAAAGAACTCGGCTGTAAGTGTAACCCAAAGATTTGTTGAAAGCCCCATTACCGCTAATCCAATGGCATTCACAAGCATTCCTAAAGCTAATAATCTTTGAGGTGCCACCTTTTTGGCGAAAATCATCACACCGGCTCCACCTAAAATCATGCCAAACCCATTCACCATAAATAACCATTGCAAATTTTCCTTAGGCAGTTCCAGTTGTTCTGTAACAAGAAATATAGAGAGCGGCTGAATGAAACCAAGTCCGAGCCCGGCTGCCAAAAAACATAAACCAAGCAAACTTAGTTCCTTTTTTCGCAACACATACCTCACTCCGCTTTTCATTTCCTGCCATATCGTTGTTTTTGCGGTCTCTTCATTCAGTTTATAATCTTTTGGAAGAAAGGCGAGTGCACCAGCTGAAAGTAAAAACGCCAGGCCAGTAATCGCAATCGAAATGTTTATCCCGAATGATTGGAAGGCGAATGTACCGAGAATCGGACCTAAAACCATAAATACTGCAAAGACGGTCTGATAAACAGACATCCCTGTCTGAATTTGACTTTCTGGCAAATGCATTTTAAATAGCTTCATGCCTGATGGCTGAGAAAACTGAGAAAGTATCGCCGAAATCAAAGTTGCGAAGAATACCATTTTCCAACTGCCGAAGATAAGCGAGATAAGCACCGCAAAAACGGATATTGCACTTAATATATCACACCAAACCATCGTTTTTTTCGGACTCCAGCGGTCAGCAAACGTCCCTCCAATAAATGAAAAAATAAAAATGGGCGCGAATTCCGCTACTGATATCATGGAGATGGCAAAGGCATTCCCGTTTGTCTTTTCCATGACGAATAACAAAACTGCAAAATTCCGTACCCATATCCCTATTTGTAAAAACAAGCCTGATAAGATAATGGCCCGGAATACACGATTTTTAAATATGTTAGGCTCTTTATTACTCAATGTTACGGATGTATGTTTCCCCAATATAAAAACCTCCTGTGAGATATCTGGACAGGAGGCAGTACAATACAAAATTAACAGAGCAAAATATCCCTAATGGACGGAACACAATGATCTTTGTTTGTATTTTAATGTACAGACTAATCCTATCCAGAAAAAAGTTCGTATTTAGCACGTATTTTTTTCTTGAAGAATAGGATTAAATGATCATTGTTTAAAGGTCACCCTTCCATTTTATGCTAATTCCATAATAATCTATTTAATCTGATAAATCAAGGTGAAATCCATAAAAACACCCCATTTTTTGGGCAGGATTTTTCGACATGTTGTATAAAAAATGGACTTCCTTTAAAAGAAAGCCCAAACTGTAGACAAACTTGAAGATAAGCGAGTTTGTTTGTGTTTTTTTAAACAAAAAAAGTTCCATTTGTTTTCAGAAATCAGCTCCCTTTTCGCCGACTGTCTGCCAAGCCCCCTAGCCGTTAATACTCCGAGGGCGGACCGCCCACGGAAAGCAAGTTCTCTACGTTCCAATCAACTTTCATATCCTCCCTTTAAAAGAAAGCGCTTTTATATCCATAGGTTACAAATGATTACTGCTAGTCATGCTTCTTCCCTCTGTTATCTTCTCCACCAATTTATCATGACCTATCCCTTCTTCTTTTCAGTTCTCCAAAATACGTTCATGATTAGGATTGCCTTGAACAAGCAAATGGGCAGATGGCATTTTAATTTGATGCTCATGTAAAGCTGTCATCATTTCAAACCTCACACTTCTCGCTGTTTCAAAGTAATGTTCAGGATTAACAAGTCCCACTACGCATAGTTCATAACCAACATATTTAATATTCGGATTTAAATCCGTAATGCCAATATATCTAAAGTCCTCTTCAGGTGTACCATCCTCTAGCCTTAGAAGTGTTTCACCATACTTCTCATTACAGATATGGCATATATCTTCCAACAGCCGTTTTACCTTTTCAGGATTTTCTTGGTAACTTACTGTAACACGTTCAATGATTCGCATTCTCCCTTTATTGAAATTTTGAATCGTCCTAATTTCACTATGTGGGATTGTCAGTAGTTTTCCTGACCATTCCCTGATCTGCATGAACCGGATACCGATTTCCTCAATCGTCCCAGAACTTGTCCCATTGAATGTCACAAAATTCCCCACTCGGAATTCATTATCTGAAAGCCTTACGAATCCCAATAAGATATCCTTAAGCATTTGCTGAGCGGCAAATCCGATAACGACCCCTAAAATCCCAGCTCCAGCTAAAATTCCTTTTAGGTCTATAAACTGTCCAATCAAATATATAAGGAAAAGGGCGGAAATGCCGTACCTAAGAGAAGAACGAGTAACCCCCTGTATCGTTTTTTCGACTTCCTCCTCAAAAAAATTGGACCTTTTAAAGAACCATTCAACCATTTTATTCAAAATATAATAAACCGCCAATAACAGTAAAGCTAATATAAAAAGCCTCAATAAAAGAAATTCTTCCAAATAATCTATGGCAAGCTCAGTAAATTTCAAGATATTCATGTTCCCACCTCCGTTTCCACTTTATTCAGAATCGATGAAAATCCAGTCATCATCCTTGCCTATTATCCCTTTATCCAGTATCAGTCTCGTTTTAAGACGATAAGAAACCCCTTGCTTATAAGGGTCTTTCAATATAGGCAGACAAAAGTTAAAAGGAATTTCATTGCTTTCCCCTGAATTTATCTCTCTTGAAGACAAAATGGTGCTCGTTTTAAGGATTTCGTCAATACCGGTAGAATGAGTATCCATAATTAAATCACATTCGATCCTCCTTATTCTTTGCGAAAGGGTACCACCCTTAATCAAGAAATATCCATTTATGCATTCACCAGATTTATACGTGTTTTTCGGAAGGATTAAATCTATTTGTGCTGAACCTATCCCTAATAGTAATAAAGATTTTCTAAGTATCAAAGAATACACTCCATTTATATATTTATTTGTAATTCTACATCCCCAATATATTTATACATTTCCTAAAAGGCTGCATGATCCTGCACAAAAAAACCTTTACCAATTTGGTAAAGGTTTACTAAAAAATAAATAGACCTTTACCAATAGGTAAGGTCTGGCTAACAACAATATGCTGCCAACAACACCGAGAGCAAAGAGCTCCGTAATGACGACATTGTTGTAAAAGCTACTCCCCTTTGGAGAATATATTCAAGTATATAATTTATAATACGGTAGGACTAGAAAGTTTGTCAAACCTTTATATTTATTATTTTCGGGCTCTGCCCGGGAAATTCGGATTCTTTTTACATATCTTGATATTAATGAAAATATAATGGATTAACTTGTCCCGCTATTGGAAAAAAATACACTGCTGGGTTTTAAATAGGCCAGTTGGTGGAATAAGTATGTAACAGCCAAAGTCCTTACAAATGGGATTTCAAAAAGAATAAAGTGAACAAACTATGTATATATAAAAATTTTATTTAAAAATTAACAAGATTTCTCTTTTACTTATGCTGATCATGTTGTAATATAAATGTAACAATTGTAATATCAATTACACTTTCGTTACATAAGTATCCTATTAGGGATTGGGGAGATAAAATATGAAAAAATTTTCAGGTGTGCTATTATCCATTATCATTTTACTTTTCACATTAAGTGGTCAGGTTACCGCTAAAACGACATCACAGAATTTGTCTGACGCAAATGCATTAAAAATAGCCGATAATGCCAGCAAACATTTTTGGAATGCTTTACATGGTTACAAAGCCCGTTCATGTTCACAAAAAACTTTCAATTATAAAGGGACAGAGTATTCATACCTTTGCCAAGAGTTTAATACAAAAGATAAATTGACTACCTACTTAGCAGAGACATTTACTAATAATGCAGTTGAAAAAGGGCTGAACAAATATAGTTATATTACACATAAAGGTAAATTAGCCCGTCCAATCGGAGACGGCGACAGCATGTTAGAGTGGAGAAAAGCAAAAATTAAATTGGTCTATCAAAAAACTAATGTTAGATCCTACAATTTAACTGTACCCACAGTCGACGGTGACTCAGTAAAAAGAACAGTTACCTTTTATAAGTCCGGATCCACTTGGAAAGTTAATCAGTTCGATGCAGTTCAATAAAAAAAATGTAACGCCTCATATGCTGTATAGTTTGTTAAAAACTATATTTCATATGAGGTGTTTTTCTATTTTCAGTTGTAAATTGAGAAATAATCTTACAGACTTGTTATAAGCTCACTTTCACTTCAAGAAACTTTCAAACAAAAAACACAGCTGGATGGCTGTGCCTTAACGGATTTTTGCCTTACGGAAGCCTTGATAGGAATCGTAGACGGCAAAACAGATGGAGATGAGTATGAGACCCCAATAAATCGAGGTTTTCCATTCATCGATTGAAAATAGTGTTCTTTGGTACCCAATGAATTCCGGGTTCAATAAATCAGGATTACTGATGATGATGATGAAAGTCAGAGTGGATAACAGCTGGTATATGGCATGAAATAAAGCTAGTTTCAGGGTCCATCGCCTTAAAAATAATTTATAAATCGCCAAGAGCACCCCAATGATTACGACGCATGATACCAGCAGCCAATAGGAATTCAATACTTCTTGATTGAAAGAAGGTGTCACGAAAATGAGACTGTCATTTCTTTTTTCATAGACTCCTAAAAGGTTTGCTGCATTGAAATAAAGGGCCGTGAAGACAGAAAGACCTAACAAACTCGCAAAAATCTCGATCATAGGAACCGCTTTTTTCTTTGAAATGTTCGGAATATCTTTTAGGTTTTCCGGTGTCCATGGTTTCAAGTCTTTTGTTAAAGGCGACTGGTCTTTTGACGTATCCACGCGTTCTAAAATGGCAAATGAAATCGTTAACCAGAAAAACACTTGGATACCTGTACTGATGATACCCGCAATCCCTTTCCCGATTATTATTAAAATTGCGTCCACAACCGTATTCTCCATATCCCGAAAAGGGTTATCCCCTATTAATCCGATCAATGAAATGACTGCAGCGATTGGTAAAATCATTTTCAACAGACAGATATAAACATCAAAATAACGCGGTCCGATCAGATGCATCGGCCGATCGCGATAACGACTTGCCAGTGTAACCGGATCTCCTAATTTTAAAAGAACGGCCTTCACGTCTTGCTCCGTATAATCCACCGGAAGCATATCTTCGATTGTAGATTGAAGCTCAAGCGCAATATCCCCCCTGCTTTTTTCTGGCAGCCTGCGGGTCACTTCCTGAATATAAAGTTCAATCAGCTCCATCTTCTCCCTCTCCTTTTAATAATATATAAAGCTCTTGAGAAGTTTTTTCCCATTCTTCCTTTAGCTGAGTGAATATTTCTCCCCCGTACTCGCTTAAAGAATAATACTTGCGAGGTCTACTTTCAGAAGTATCCCAGCTGCTGGTGACCAATTCTTGTTTTTCCAAGCGGCGAAGCAAAGGATATAAAGTACTTTGATCAATGGTAATTCCCGACTTCTCTAAACGCTGGACAAGCGAGTACCCATACTGAGGGGTTTTGAGCTGACTTAGAACAGCTAACGTCAAAGTGCCTCTGCGCAACTCAGTGGTTAATGAATTCAGTAAAATGCTCATCCAATCACCTCTTCTCTATACTATGTGACGTACACCATACCTTATACTATGCATCATACACTATTTTAGTTCTAACAACACCATAAAAATGAAAATATATTTTATTTAAAGCATAAAAAAGAGAAGCGTTTCACGCCTCTCCGTTTTTCCTTTATTAATATGACACAAGAATGACCCTTATTATCACCCTTATTATCAAGGAACTAACATATCATGCAATTGGCAGTTCCCTCACTGCTACTTGTTTTTACACTGTAAAAACAAGATCAACTTCATCAACTGATGAAGTCTGTCCAAAGTCAGGAGTTTATAGCCCCCAAACATTTGAGTTGATAGACTAATTAGCAGGATTTCAAAAATATAATCAAATATCTGCTGCAATCGTTGTTTCCATCATTTCTTTTACCTTTTTGGGATCTGTTGTTTTTCCTAGCACCCACATTAATTTCGGCACGATTGCTTCTGTGTTCATATTTTTAGAGCGTACTACACGATCATGGTCAATTTTCCGACCAACTTCATATATACCCATGTCTTCTCCTTCTTCTAGACATTGAGTCGTAATGACAATCGAAACACCGTGCTCTGTTAATTCAATTAATTTCGCTAAAATGTTGCGTACTTGAAAAGGAACACCACCACTTCCATAGCTTTCCACAACCACTCCTTTATACAAACCTTTTAGGCAGTCAAAAAATTCTGGTTTTATCCCAGGATGTAATTTCACAACCGCCACATCTGTACAAAGTGACGTATCTAATTGAATGTGTTTCTTTTTAGGGATTTGAATGGATTTATTATATTCAATATGGTCATCATATATCGATGCTACATACGGATAATTAATACTTTCAAAGGCATCATAGCTTTTCGTTCTAAGTTTAATCGCTCTTGTCCCTTGAATGACTTTGCCGTCAAATACAATATATACCCCACTTATTTCTTCACAAGCAAAACGAATGGCATCTGAAATGTTTCGCTTTGCATCTGTTTTACTATACGAAATAGGGATTTGCGAACCTGTAATCACAATCGGTTTTGATGCATTTTGTAACATATAAGAAAGTGCAGCTGAGGTGTAAGCCATTGTATCGGTGCCATGCGTAATAATGAAGCCATCGTACTGACTGTAGTGTTCGTAAATAACATTCGCCAAGTCTATCCAAAACTCTGGTTGCATGTTGGTGCTATCAATGTTCATTAACTCCCTCGTATCAATACGGCAACGTACATTTAATTCAGGTATGTAACTTAATAAATCATCAGCATTCAGTTCAGGCGCAAGTCCGTTTTCTCCTTCAAGTGAAGCTACTGTTCCACCAGTCGTAATCAACATTAATTTTTTCAATGATAATGACTCCCCTATCAATATGTTTTTCAAAGAAAGTATTCATTTCGCATTCATTATTCAATTCGCGTACTTTCCATGTTATTATAGTAACAAAAATATAATAATTCAAGATGAAAATATTCTATTTTTGTACACTCCATCCAATTTTTGAAACAACAGAATGTTTTTTTCTGAATCTTAGCTGAGTTATTTTACAAATAATAAATTTTTTCCATTTAGATCTTCATTACAACTTTGATGTTTAAGCCTAATATCATTAATGTATTTATATATTTTTTTTTCTAAATGTTTTTATATACGTGATTCATTAATTTTAATATCTTTAAATGGGACAATTGATTTTATCCCATCTTGGAAAATATAACGCCTAACCAGAATAAAAAACATACAGTATTCTTAAAGCTATCACGCAAAAAAAGCGATCCATCAATCTAAGAATCGCATTTGTTCTATTTAGCTATTTTTAATTCAACTAAACGGACCCTTTAGTTTCTAAAGAAAAAACCGCCTTAAAGTCAGTTCTGATTTCATACTATTAAAAAAAATTTTCCATAACAGAGGCATACTCTTTGTAATGCCATGCTCCCAGAGGATCATGGTTTTAGAACGACTTTTATACAATCATCCTCACGATTATTAACATTTTGTGTGTGTCATTTCCCTTGGGTCAAATTTTCTTAATGGTTTAGGATATAAGCCCAGATCTATTATAGGCGTAGCAGGATGAGATTAGTCATTTGGACAAATCCTCTCTTCCTCTAAATGACCTGAACGTTTTATCTTTGTCTGGAGATAATTCTCATTAAACTCCGAAATGTCTCCCCATAAAGGCTTTCTACCTGCAACCTCCAAACCAGCGTTTTTCAATGCTTCCAACTTTTTTGGGTTATTGGTTATAAGTGTAACCGGTTTGGATCTTAGTGCTTTCAATACTAGTATCGCGTCATTATAGTTTCTGGAATCATCAACAAAACCCAGTTTTTTATTAGCATCAACTGTATCATAGCCATTTTCCTGAAGGATATATGCCAGTGCCTTACTAAAGAGGCCAATTCCTCTTCCTTCATGATTGGCTAGATAAAACAACGCACCCGTACCGTGCTCCACTATCATTTTCATGGATTTTTTCAATTGATAACCGCAGTCGCATCGCTTACTGCCAAAAATGTCTCCTGTATGACAAATGGAATGCATTCTGATGATGGCATCGTCACTATATGAAAAGTCACCATATACTAACACACTTGATTGCTGTAATTCAGCTAAATTAACAGAAGATAATTTCTCAATAATTCTCTCATAGTTTTCTGTTACCTCGTCACAATTTAGCCAACAATACCAATTGAACACTACCGTCTCCCCATATAAGTTAACTGGTAGTCGAATGGGACCAACTAAATAAATGGCCTTTTTATCTATTTTAATTAATCGGATTTTATCTTCTATAACTGAAAGAACTTTCGAATCAAACTTTGTTTGGGTCATAAGTTTCACTCCTTTTTTGAGTTAGTTTAAGCATCGATTCATAATTTATCCCAATAGAATTTTCTCAGCTTTCAAGCTTGTCAATTTGAATAATTAACATACTTCTTCTTATTTTCATATGTACACCTTCTTAAAACGACTACAATGAATTTTGATAAAGGGTGTTAAAGATAGGAATTCAATTAGCACTTGATTAGCAAATCTAGTTAATTTACTATACTCATTCACCTTCACGCCTTTTCAGTTCCTTGAAATGATCTGCTTCGATAGTTGCAAAAAGAAAAAGCTGCCTTAAAGACAGCTCCGAACTAGCTAACGTACCCGTTTGATCAATAGGAAAGGCATCATCACCAATTTTATAAAAAGCCCGCAGTTAACTAAATAGGAATTCTTATAAACCTTGAGGACTGACCTCTTAAGCTAATCATTTATTCGATCCCATTCAAAAAGTATCCAATCGTTTCAAGCTCTTCTTCATTTAGTTCCCTTTCTTTATATCTTTAAGCTCTTTTAGAAAACAATTAACCTACCTACTATTTTTAATCGCTCCCAAAAAAGTCCGCATTACTTGTTCGGCTGAAACTTCCAACAATTCAGCTCCTCTATCCATAGCTTCCTTTAAAGGCATTGGAGCGTTCACTAAACTATGAACACTAGTTACTCCATGATCATATAAAACTTCAATACCCGTTCCGATCGATCCAGCTAAAACAAATACTGGAATATCGTACTTTTTGGCTTCTTGTGCAATTCCCATTGGTGCTTTGCCTGAAGCTGTCTGGTAATCGATTTGGCCCTCTCCGGTAAAGACACAATCAGCATCGGATAATTTTTCACCCATTTTCGTATGCTCCAACACAATATCGATGCCCCTTTTTGTTTCCGCTGGAAAAAAGGCTTGAAATGCACCTCCGATTCCACCTGCAGCACCCGCACCCGCTTTATCATGCAAGTGTATGCCTGTCTTGATTTCCACTAAATCAGCCCATGATGATAAAGCTTTATCAAGCAATTCAACCATGGCAGGAGTGGCACCTTTTTGAGGTCCGAATACACTTGATGCTCCATCCGGACCGACTAACGGATTCTGGACATCCGAGGCAATCAAGAACTTGGAATCTGCAATTCTGGAATCAAAGTCTTCCGTATTAATTTCTGATATCCGCGATAATTCGGCACCCCCGAATCCTAGCGGTTTACCATCTTCATCAAGCACCCTCATTCCCAAAGCCAGGAGCATTCCAACACCCGCATCATTGGTGGCGCTTCCACCTACCGCTAAAATGAACTTTCGACAGCCATCATTCAATGCTTTTTGAATAAGCTCCCCTGTTCCGTATGTAGTAGTGATCAAGGGGTTCAGCTCATCTGGATCGACTAGGCACAGTCCGGATGCACTGGCCATTTCAATCACGCATGTTTCCTGATCACCCAAGATCCCATATGCTGCCTGAACGTCTTCAAGTAAAGGTCCTTTAACGGTCACTTCAACTTTTCGACCATTCGTAGCTGCCACAAGGCTATCCATCGTACCTTCCCCGCCATCCGCTACAGGAACCAATTCTGTCTTCGCATCCGGCAGTGCCTTCCTGACCCCTCGTTCGATGGCTTTGGAAGCTTCTAATGCTGACAAACTTCCTTTATAGGAATCTGGTGCAATAACAATTTTCATGCTCAGGCCCCCTTTGAATATATTTTTAATTATAATCTTTTGAACTATTTTGATCACTGGTCATTCTATACGAAAATTAGTATGACATGTTGTTTGTTATTTTGGTTATACCAGTACGTATTCTGTTATTTCCCCACCTACCTAAAGTATAAGGTTGCTAAAGGGGTAAGCTAACGACCATCCCCTTTTTCATTATAAGTCATTGCTTGTTTGATTGGGGTGATGGAAACGAAATTAAATCCGTTAAATAAGAGTGAGCCGATTCAAATGACGAAAACTGTTTTTGGTACTCAACATACCCTTGTTGGGTTCCTGAATGTGAATCGGTTTTTCTTTCTCCATACTGCGCTTGCTGAAAATAGTATCGACCAAAGACTGGATACAGTCATCAAACAATTAAAAGCATTTTGGTTTTCGAAACGGTTTGGGCTCTATTGTGGAAAAGGTATTATAAAATGCCACTCGTTCCGGGAAGCTGAATCAGCACTTTTACTAGGTGAAGCAAAAAAGCACTGCTGGAAAGGAGGATGAGCGGACAAAACGGCAATTTCAGGAAAGCATACTAGTCAGATTATTTGAAAAAGTCGGTTGAGACACTGCAACAATTTTTCCTTAGTAATTTAAAATATCGGGGTATGTGCAAAAAGAATGTATATCCATCGTAATCCCCTTATATACCGATTTAAAAAATCAAGGAAATCAACGGGTATAATCCAGAAGAGCTCATGATGCTATAACTTTGCAGTTTGCCATTGGATTAAGGCGGAAAAGAGAAGCTGAAGATAAAGTAAGATCAAGTCGGTTATTAAAATTAACTCATTCTATCCCTATTAAATTCTTGTATTGGAAATTTGTATAATTGATCGAATTACCGAGTAGATTAACAATACATGATTTTTTTGCATATCAGGAGGGAATTTGAATGAGTGGCATCGCAAATCTTTTAATTATTCTTGGATTTACCGTTATTTTCATCGTAATCATCGTCTTGGTTTTCCTATTACTTTATATGATTTTCTTTGACCGCACGCAGAAGCATCATGCAATTTTAAGAAATTACCCCGTGCTCGGGAGAATACGTTACTTTCTGGAAAAAATCGGGCCTGAAATGCGGCAATATTGGTTCAACAGTGATAACGAAGGAAAACCCTTTTCCCGGGATGACTATGAACATATGGTGAAAAGTTCAAAATATTTACGGGATGTAATAGGTTTTGGTTCAAAACGGGATTTTGATGAAGAAGGCTTCTTTGTTAAGAATAGCATGTTCCCAAAATTGGCCGAAGAAGAAAAATACGATCGAGAAACAAAAGTGACGACTAAAAGATACATTCTAATGAAAGACCCGCTTTTCTCACAGCGAGAAGAAAAATGGGGAGATGAAGTGTCCTCTGCATTCTTATTGGATGATGATGATGCCGTGATCATCGGCCCAAACACTAAGCATCCCTTTCGATTAAAAGGTCTTATCGGCATGTCCGCCATGAGTTATGGTTCTTTGGGGAAGAACGCAATCACTGCCCTTTCTGAGGGATTGGCTGCAGCAAAAGGCACATGGATGAATACAGGGGAAGGCGGACTTTCTCCTTATCATTTAACCGGCGGTGTCGATATAATCATGCAAATCGGGCCGGCCATGTTTGGGGTTCGTGATAGTAAGGGCGAAATGGATTGGGATGAGTTAAAAAGAAAAAGTGAAATACCGGAAATCAAAGCATTTGAAGTCAAATTGGCTCAAGGTGCCAAAACTCGCGGAGGGCATATCGATGCTGAAAAAGTGAATCCTGAAATCGCTGAGATCCGTAAGGTCGTACCATACAAAGCGATCGATAGTCCAAACCGGTTTCATCAATTCAATGACGTAAAATCCATGTGCGATTTTATTGAAAGAATCAGGGAACATACAGGCATTCCGGTCGGCATCAAAATGGTCATCGGCGGCAATGACAGTGTCGAAGAGCTTGCTAGCTATATGAAAGAAACCGGGCAGGGTCCCGATTTCATTACATTGGATGGCGGTGAAGGCGGCACGGGTGCTTCTTATCAGGAATTGATCGATAGCGTAGGGTTACCGCTAAAATCCGCATTGCCGATTTTAGTATCGACATTGGAAAAATACGGCGTCCGAGATCGGGTTAAAATCATCGCCTCCGGTAAATTGTTCACGCCAGATAGAATCGCCATTGCCCTAGCCATGGGAGCTGACCTTGTTAATATCGCACGTGGTTTCATGATTGCTATAGGATGTATTCAGACGATGAAATGTCAATCCAATGCTTGTCCTGTCGGGGTAGCAACCACTGATCCGGAATTGCAAAAGGCACTTGTCATCGATGAAAAGAAATACCGTGTGGTCAATTTTCTTGTTACCCTTAGAAAAGGATTATATCGAATTTCAGCCGCTGCTGGTTTGGATTCACCTATCCATTTTCAACCTAAGCACATTAGTTATAAGGATGATATAGGAATTGTCACATCCCTTGAAGATATCATGAAAGAAGTAAAGGGACAAATAGGTGCCAGGCAATGAAAAACCACCGCCCAAGTTTGATGGGCGGTGGTTTTCACTTTATCAATAAGTGAAGCCATTTTAGGCTGCTCCAAAATGTATCAGGCATGTATACGAATATCCCCTGTTTGGTCTTTTCCCTTACTTATCAGCTTTCCATAGCGATAATAAACATAAACTGCAGCTATAAAACCAGTAACAGATAGGAATGCATCAAATATGAAGATGATTGATATATTCCCGCTTTTCGACATCCACCCCGTTACAAGCGGCATGACTATAGAAGCCAATCCTGCAGCTGTTGCCACGATCCCGGTCACTGTTCCTTTTTTTCTCCAGAACAATTCCGTCATAATCGTAATGGCTAATTGAAAAATCCCCGCAGTGGAAAGTCCGATGAAAAATGCCGTGATGGAAACGATGATCGGTTCCTTAACCAAAAGGATCGTAAGGATAGAAATAAAAGTTATGATCGGATAAACCATGATAACCGTTATTGGCCGTACAATCTTTTTTAATAATACGGATAAAACCAATACAGAAATAAGCGCCCCTAAACTATAATAACTCAGTAATTTGATGGAACTGGCCATCGTCATGCCCACAGCTTGCTGACCATAAGTTGGCAGCCATATCTGTGAAACGGTAAATAATCCTGTTGATGTGAAACCGATTATCACAAGAGCAAGTCCCTCTTTACGTAATACCGGTTCTGAAGTGAATTTCATTCTCCCGGTTCGAACATCCACTTGTTTTTCCTTATACATATTCGTACTTGGAAAAGAAACGGTGAATAAAAACATCAAATTCAATAGATAAATGGCAGCAGGAATAAAAAAGGCATATCCATAAAACATCTCATGATTCGAGAAAAATAATATCATGAACGGGAGAAGAAATGCTCCAGCAGACATGAATGCTTTCACCAGTACACTGGCAGAACCGGAAGCTCTTGGGAAAAGCTCTGTTAAACCGGGATATGAACCTGCATCCATTGACGAATTAGCGACACCTGCAAGGATGGCAAAAATAAAAGCCAAATGATAATTTGGTGATAATGGAATACCTATCAAGAAGATACCCATTCCCAAAGATGAAGCAATAATTAATGGTTTTCGCCCGATTTTATCTGATATATATCCCGTAAATGCATATGTAAGTAATTTCCCGACCCCTATTGCTGCGATGATATAACTTACCCCGGCACTATCTGTATCCCATTGCTCCGTTAAATACGCCATATTCGATGCGAGCATGATATTGACCATGCCTAACAGAAAATAATTAATATACACTCCTGATGCTGTTTTCATATACGTGTTCTTCATCCCAAAACTCCCAACCTGTCTTCAGTAACGTTCTCCATCGATTCAATATTCATAAGAATCTAAAAATAATCATAACACTTTTTCCTTTTTAGTAAACAAAACCGCTTACTCTTATTCATTAACGTATATTTAAGACAGTGTGACTTGCGTTTTAATGCAAAAAAGCTCATATGACATGAGCTAGAATCAATGTTCAATTTTCAAATGGATTGATAATACCATTTGCCATCACGTATAAACTTTATGCATTGGTCATTCAAAAGAAGGTATTCAAGGTGAGCCAATGTTTCACCAACTGCAAACCTGGTTTCGTGAATGGGCAGATTTCCAAATAAGATATGGCAAGCACTTTTTACAGAAATCGGCTCTTTCATATTTTCATGAATTACATGCAGCCTGTCCTGATGGTGGTCCAACAATTCAACAATTCTTTTATTGGCATTTTGAAACGGTTTCCCATGTGAAGGGATGACATATTCAACGTCCAGTTTTTGTATTTTTTTCAAAGAAGTAAAAAACTCTTCCAATGGGTTGCAAAGACCTTTAAACCAATACGAAATATTTGGAGATACCCTGGGCAATATATGATCTGTCGAGAAAAGGACACTTTTTTCCTTATTATATAATGATATCAGACCATCAGAGTGCCCCGGAGTGAAAATTACTTCATACTCATATTTGCCAAAATGCAGATTCATTCCTTCTTCTAGATGATGATTTACTGTAGGATAGGGTTTTACTTGGGGCATGAATCCACTTTCGTCACTGGATAAGGCGACGGCTATCTCGTCTTCCATTCCACATGCCTTATAATTTTCTTTAAGCAGATTCAGCGAATCCATTTCCCAATATGTAGTTCCCGCATGTTCATCCACTTGTGTCATCCAAACATCCGCACCGGTTAATTGTTGTAATGCCCCTGCATAACCGTAATGGTCTGGGTGATAATGGGTGATGATAATATCGGTAATATCGTGTTTTTCGATAATCGGGTTCCATAAATCCTTTGTCGTTTTGTTATTTAAACCCGTATCAATGATTGTCCACCCTTTTTTACCTTCTGCTAAGAAACAATGGACATGATCCAACCTAAAAGGCAATGGAACGGTAACTTGAGTAACTTCCAATTCATTCAGCACCTATAACTTCCCCTTCCGATGTAACTTTATTTACATGAACAAAAAATCAAAAAAACAAAACATTTAAGTTTATTAAATAAAGGTATATCATTAATCAATTCGACGAATTCTTTCAAGTTCCTTTAATCAATATCCAGAACCCATGGCCTTGGGCATTTGTTAACTCAAGAAATGAATAAACTGCCATTAAAACTAATGGCCAAAGCTTTTGGGGATGTAAAAATATGCTATTTATTCCCACTGCAGACACTCGCTTTCCAAAGGAGTCCCACCCCTTCCTTTCCATTCAACTTTGTTTTAACTTTTAAGAAAGAACTCCTTTTGCCTACAGTCTTTTTAAAAATAAAAATATAGAAGAATTAAAATTTGAGGTGATAAGGGGGCTTTTAAACATTATTCTATTCAGCGATATCAACTTGAAATGATTACTATAGATCAACTGGTGCCATCGAACCATTTATTCGTAAACTGGAGACGGCCATTGTTTTCTATTTCATGTATGACTTGGTGGAAGACATGTTTCATGGGTAGGACACGCAGGTAGGATCCATTTATTATTCTCTATTACTGCTACAAACCAAAAAAACCAAAAAAGTTTCGGAATGAGAGCATTCCGAAACCTTTTTGTCTACAAACTGTTGTCATTACTATTAATGGCACCACCTAGTTTTACATATCTTCCTCGATTGTTTGAACAAGGCTAAAAAGAAAATGATAGATTAAATTAAAAGCTTCTTCCAATGACAGGTTTTCTTTAAACCCTTTTAAGTTATCCAAGGCAAAATTCACGTCCCATAGCCCGTCGCCCTGATTAAACATTAAACTGAACGATCCAATTCCTCCTTGAAGTTCCTTTGTTAAATACGCTTTTAATACTTCACCCATTTTTTTCTGGAATTTCAATCCGAACATCGCGTTATATGTACCGAAAACTTCATCGTTTTCTAACGAAAGTGCCTCAACACCGATTAATTCAAACCATTGTGATTCAAAGTAAAGGAATTCATCTTTGTTTTTTTTCAAATACTCGATAGGTTGTGATAAAAATGCAGAGTTCTCTTCAGAGATTAATTCTTCGCTCTCTTTATTACTGCGCTCCATATAAGCATCTGTAAAACGAGATGCATTTTCTTTTTCCACTATAATGATATCATCGGCAATTAATTTATGCTTTTCTACATAATCCTTTTCTTCTTTAAACAACTCAACCTTTTTTTCGGTTACGGATTTTGATATGTATGATTCCATTTGTTTTTTTAACATGATTTGTCCTCCTAGTATCTTTTCAAGCTCTTGCAATTTCAATCATAGCATATTCCATATAGAGAAAATAACTTTGTGAAAGAAATTACAATATCGATTGTAGCAATCAATTCGTGTCTTCGATATAGTAGTGGTAAGAGTTTATACATATGAGAGAAATGAGATGTTGAATATGCAAAAAATCATTGTAGTTGGTGCAGGAATTTTGGGAGCCTCAACTGCCTATCAGTTGGCTAAAAATGGGGCTGAAGTGATCATTATTGATCGTCAAGATGTGGGTCAGGCAACATCTGCAGCTGCAGGAATCGTTTGCCCGTGGATATCGCAAAGGCGCAACCAAGCTTGGTATCTCCTTGCCAAAAATGGGGCGGCTTTTTATCCCGGTTTAATTGAAGACCTTGAACGGGACGGGGAAACAGAGACTGGTTATGCCCAAGTCGGGGCCATAAGTCTACATACAGATGAAGCTAAATTGAATGCCATGAAGAACCGGGCGGCAAAAAGGATAGGAGATGCACCGGAAATTGGGGCAATCACTTTACTTACCGCAGAGGAGACACGTGCCTTATTCCCGCCTCTTTCCAGTGAATATGCAGCCGTTCACGTGAGTGGTGCCGCGCGGGTCGATGGACGCGCACTTCGTGATTCCTTATTGCGGGCATCACAAAAAAACGGCGCAAAACTTTTGTATGGTGAGGCTATACTTTCATATAACGGTTCACAAGTGACAGGTGTAACATTTGGAGATGAATTCATACCTGCTGATAAAGTGATCGTTTGTGCTGGCGCTTGGGCACCGGAATTACTGAAGCCACTGGGCGTTAATTTTCAAGTCACCTTCCAAAAGGCACAAATCATTCATCTGGAAACGCCAAATGAAAATACGAATATCTGGCCAGTAGTCATGCCTCCGAGTGATCAATATCTATTGGCTTTCGATAATAATAAAATTGTTGCGGGGGCGACACATGAAAATACGGAAGTATTCGATAACCGAATGACAGCAGGAGGGCTGCAGGAGGTTTTCAACAAAGCCTTGCAAACCGCCCCCGGTTTGACGGATAGTACGTTTGTTGAAGCAAGGGTCGGTTTTCGCCCATTCACGCCGGGATTCCTTCCGGTCATGGGCCCTTTACCGGACTGGGAAGGCATAATCGTAGCCAATGGTCTTGGGGCATCGGGTTTAACAATGGGCCCATATTTAGGCTCCCTATTGGCAAACCTCGCACTTGATAGAAAAATCGAAATCGATATAGAAAATTATGATGTAAGAGGTGCCCTTTTTACATAACTCCCCATTCATTACCTATTGGCTTTATGATGAATATCGACTGATCTGAAAAATACCCAGATCAGTTTTTTTAAAATGGTCCTTTCATAAAAAAATCAAGGACCTTTATTGGGTCCTTGATTTATAAATTCTTTAATTTTCGAGCAGGGCATTCTTGTGGAAATTTGACAAATTCATCAATTCAAAACTACCTCAAATATCTATGTGCCATTGAACAATATTTGCTTGCGCAGCAAACATCGTTTATACGATATGTTTTTTCTCTAAAGGAAATTGTTGAAGCCACATATAAGCATCATCAACATTACATACAGTTTTTCTCTCATACATGACTGTTGATGATTCAGTTACTTTAATCGTATAAAATGTGTGTCCATTAATTTTTCATCTATTTATTAACATCAGGTCCACATACTTCTTCATAAATAACCTTTAACTCTTCAATAGTAAGTGATTTTAAAAATTCCTCTAGTTCATCCATGTTAATGCCTCCTATAATAAAGAACATTTGTTCTTATTATAATCTCCAAAATATCACTAGTAAATAGTTAATTGTACTTTTAACACTTTAGATGAACGGAATAACACCAAATATTCCCTATCTTTAAAAACCTATATAAAGCTTCATTGAGCAAAATAGTGCTGTAACATCATTTTCATTTGCTCTTTATTTGCTGCGAATTGCTTATGTCGATGTCCATTTCCTCCAGATGGATGAGGAAATCCTAGAAGCATGTTGTTCGCATCCAAATAATCTTGACCCGCTAAATAGTTTAAGACCTTGGAAACGTTTACGCCTAAAGGAATAATAAGCGGGCGTTCAATGGTACCTATTTCGGTAGCAAAGCCTTCCATTATATTTTTTTTAAGCAACTCGGTCTTTAAAATGTTCGGAGTCGTTCCACTGTAGTTTTTCCCGTTATAAAAGACTGGATAGGTTAAAACAGAGGCAGTATGAACGAGGTGACTAGCTTCGTTAAAAAGATCCTGTGTGGACGATATGTTTAAGTATGTGTGTAATCCAAGCTCATCTAACATGTGAACCAAATTTTTTCTCATGGTTCCTTCAAAACTGGAATTCCTTTTTACTTCGTGCAGGATCTCTTCATCGCTATGTAAGTGCCCTCTTGCATTAATTACGGTAGAATATGATTTTTTCATTTGATGTAAACCAGGAGTGATTCCGACAATCACCACTTTGGCCCGTTCATTTATATATTCGAATGGTGCGTAATAGATTTCGAGTTTTTTCGTTTCATCTCTTTCAAGCAAAAATTGTTCGCTCTGTATCATTTTATCTGAATAGTCAGCAGGTAAAGCATTAATTAAATCCTTAAATTGCGTAAAATTAGAAAAATTAGCGATTCCCATAAAAACCATCCCCTCTTTCTTCGAATTATTTTGGCCATATCAGTATATCAGAAAAGAAGGTTCATCAACGAGCACAAGGTGCGTTCTGCGTTATGAAGACATTTGGATAAGCTATTTTCTTTTGCGAATTAATTAGCCACTTGTTGTTGTTTTTACTCTTCAAATTGATGAGAAAAGCTTGATAAACATGTATTGGAATGTGCCGTGGATTGTGAAGCGTTAAAGAGAATATAGAACGCTATTTTAGAGGGCGAAAATGAAATGTTTAAAGAGTTTAATGAGAATTATAAATTGAATTGGACCGGAAAAGATTTTGCGGATAAAAAAATCATGCATACTGATATTGGTTCAGGAACCACTGAATACATCTTTACAAATGGAGTAAACCCAGTTTCGGATCGTTGTTCAGGTGAACGTCAAGGAATGGGACATGCTATAGCTGCAGCAATTGAATTATTGAAAGATGAACGCAAAGGATTAAGTATTAATCGGCAGCAGTTTAGTAAGTATATCGAGCAACCAAATGAATATCCAAAGGATAGTGAGCTAGCGAAAACATTTTTAGCAGAAACTAGTTTAGAACAGTCTGATTCGATTTTAGATAGCATTATTACTAAAAATGCGAGAGATATGTCAAATGAAACAGAAATTTTTACTGTATATGGTGGAGGTAGTATAGAGTTCAAGGATGAAATGTATGCTGAATTAAACAACTATACTGAATCACAAAATGCTAAACTCTTATGGATTCCACAAAAGTATGCAGTCACAATGAATGTTGATGGATTAAACAATTTAAACAGAAACCTATTCTATTCAAAAGAATTAGAAATGTAGGGTGAAAAAGGAATGATGATTCTATGAAAGCAGAAGAAAAAAAGAAAGCGATCAATTGTCGTTTCCAACTAACTGAAACAGACGAGTTTTTTCAATGGCTAAATAATCAATCCAATATGACCATAGCAATAAGAAATTTGATCTACCATGCAATTGACCTTTACGGCACAGGGGATTTTTTAGCACCGGAAATACAAAAAGAAGTCATGAGAAACACCTTTATTTTTGAAGCTGCCCAAAACGGCATAGGAGCACCTGTGAATCCATTTGCAGACACTGGGAGTAGTCCTCAACAGGTGGAAATTAAAAATGAGCGTGATAAGAAGCTAGTCCAAGAGGAAGGTGCAGAAACAAAGAGTGAAATACAATTAGAAGAAAAAGCAAAGGGCAATGGTATTTATGGGAATATAGATTTAAATAATCTTTAAGAAATCTTAACAACAAAATAAAAAAATGACTGCCATGAGTGATAAGTTCCTCATGGCTTTTTCGTGCGACCGGTTAACCAAGAACTCATATTCATTCGACGACTTTCTAGAGATAATAAAGTCGTTTAATCTTCGGAGAACGAATATGAATAATCGCCCCCGTTAAGCATTTAAATTTATCAGGGATTATTACGAAATATTTCTTTGAAATTTTCCGTATACTGTTCAGCCAACTGTCTATCTACTGAAACGGTCAAATGTTCTTCATTCTGACTAGCTGTAGGTGTCCAATTAAATGAACCCTGTAAAACAATAGAATTATCAATAATACAGTACTTAGAATGTAATCGATTAAAATCTTTATAACCCCACCTTTTTACAACAATTGTTTCAAATTTATCCTTCAATTTTGGAATCATATTCCTGTTTGAATCTTCATTGGAAATAAGAATACGGATATGAACTCCATTAGTTTGTTGATTATACAACTCTTGATACAGTGCTTCATCTGTAAACCATGCAATACTTATCCAAATTGAATGTTTAGCCATTCGTATACTTTGAATAATTTCCTCACGAATTTTTGAGAAAGTTGCCTGGTGAGATTGAATTTCTAAGTCATCTGGACTTGATATCTGTTTAGGTTTAATATTTATGTCCTCTAACTCATATGTATTATCTTCGGAATAACAGTCAAAAATCAAAGGTCTAAAACTTTGCTGTAGATTACGTGCCTTTTTGAGTAATGGGATTTTCACACGAATATTTACATCTTCCTGAAAGTGTCTATATTTATTCCCAAAAACTCCTGAGCTTAATAGTTCTATCTCTGAATAACTTAAAATAGTTAATAATTCATCTGCATCTTTGTAGTTTTCCGAATCGTATTTTAATGTCTCAATCATCGTTGAATAGAGTTTTAATTCACGTTGTTTCATTTATACAGCTCCTTACGAAATTTTCTTTCTTTCATTATACAGAGAAGTAACAAATAGATGGTGTAAAAAATCTAGATTCCATACCATCTTTTTAAATAACTTTATTCGTTTTAAGCGACTTTATTGTATATGTAACAACTTTATTG
>NZ_JBHTYI010000037.1:0-40253 GCF_043656335.1 Peribacillus sp. NPDC056705
ATAATAAATTAATCTGAATTTTCCTTATAGAATGAATATATAACAAAAACAAGGGGGAAATGAAAATGAACACGATTACAAACAAGGTTATCCGGTATACTGGAACAGAATTGCATACTAAAGGATGGCAACAAGAAGCAGTGCTTAGAATGCTCATGAATAATTTGGATCCTGAAGTTGCTGAACGTCCGGAAGATTTGGTGGTATACGGAGGGATTGGGAAAGCAGCTCGTAACTGGGAATGCTTTGATGCAATCGTCAAATCACTAAAAGAGCTTGAAGAAGATGAAACTTTACTTGTCCAATCAGGGAAACCGGTGGCCATTTTTAAAACGCATTCGGATGCACCACGTGTCCTGCTTGCAAATTCAAATATCGTCCCTGCATACGCGAACTGGGAAACATTCCATGAACTTGATAAAAAGGGATTGATGATGTATGGGCAGATGACAGCTGGCAGCTGGATATATATCGGATCTCAAGGGATCGTACAAGGTACATACGAGACCTTTGCCGAGCTTGCAAAACAACATTTCAATAACTCGTTAAAAGGCACCATTACACTAACGGCAGGTTTAGGAGGAATGGGAGGGGCACAGCCGCTGGCAGTAACGATGAACGGTGGTGTCTGTATCGGGATCGATGTAGATGAGACAAGAATTGACAGGAGGATTGAGACTCGTTATACCGACGTGAAAACGGATTCATTGGATGAAGCCATTCGTTTAGCCAATGAAGCTAAACTTGCAGGGAAAGCATTATCGATTGGTTTGATTGGGAATGCTTCAGATATTCTGCCGGAAATGATCGCAAGGAACTTCATCCCTGATGTCTTGACGGATCAGACTTCGGCCCATGATCCGCTAAATGGATATACTCCTTCAGGCCTGTCAATGGTGGAAGCGGCAGAGTTACGAAATTCGGATCCAGAAAAGTATATTGAACTCTCTAAAGCTTCAATGGCCAAACATGTAAGAGCGATGCTTGAAATGATGGAAAAAGGAGCCGTGACGTTTGATTATGGCAACAATATCCGTCAAGTTGCGAAGGATGAAGGGGTAGAGAATGCTTTTGACTTCCCGGGCTTCGTTCCAGCTTATATCCGTCCACAATTCTGTGAAGGTAAAGGTCCTTTCCGCTGGGTGGCTTTATCTGGGGATCCAGAAGATATTTATAAAACAGACCAAGCCATTTTACGCGAATTCGCTGATAATGAACATTTATGTAACTGGATCAGAATGGCTCAAGAAAAAATTCAGTTCCAAGGTCTGCCTTCCCGCATATGCTGGCTTGGTTATGGGGAGCGCGCCCGTTTTGGTAAAATCCTCAATGATATGGTTGCAAGCGGTGAATTGAAGGCCCCGATCGTGATTGGTCGTGACCATTTGGATTCTGGCTCTGTTGCTTCGCCGAATCGTGAAACGGAAGCCATGAAGGATGGTTCCGATGTAGTGGCTGACTGGCCGATCTTAAATGCAATGGTGAATGCAGTTGGCGGTGCAACCTGGGTTTCCGTACATCATGGCGGCGGCGTAGGAATGGGTTACTCCATGCATGCAGGCGTTGTAATTGTGGCAGATGGCACAAAAGAAGCAGCAGCCAGGATTGAGAGGGTGCTGACAACTGACCCTGGGATGGGTGTAGTGCGTCATGTTGACGCAGGATATGAACTGGCAGAGGAAACAGCACGTGAAAGAGGTATTAATATCCCGATGCTTGATAAAGGAATTGATAAAAAATGACAAAACCAATTTGGATAAAACATGCCGCTCAACTTGCAACCCTTACCTCCGATAGGAAAGGTCCTCGTTCTAAAGAGGCAATGTCAGAGCTTGGGTTGATTGCAGATGGAAGTATATGGATGGAATCTGGTTTAATCCAAGCGATCGGTACGACCAAAGAATTGGAAGAACTCTATGCAGATAGAATGCATGAAGCTGAAGTCTTTGATGCAACTGGCCATTTGGTGACACCTGGGCTAGTTGACCCACATACGCATGTTGTATATGGCGGGAGTCGGGAACGTGAATTTGAAATGCGTCTTGAAGGCGCAACATATATGGACATTATGAACGCAGGTGGGGGCATTCATGCCACCACCCGCATGACAAGGGAAGCAAGTGAAGAAGAATTGATGGAGCAAACCATGCGTCGACTTGATTCGTTTCTCGCTCATGGCGTGACTACAGTAGAAGGTAAAAGCGGTTACGGTATGAATTTGGAAACCGAATTGAAGCAGTTGCGGGTGATGAAGAAGTTACAGGAAGAGCACCCGATCGATCTAGTTCCGACTTTTATGGGAGCCCATGCGGTTCCAAAGGATTATAAAGGCCGCGAGGATGAATTTGTCGATCATCTGATTAATGATATGCTTCCAATCGTCTCTGAAGAAAAGCTTGCTGAATTCAATGATGTCTTTTGTGAAAAGGGGGTTTTTACCCCTGAACAATCAGAGCGGATTTTAAATGCGGGGAAAAAGTATGGCTTGATCCCTAAAATTCATGCTGATGAAATTGAGCCATACGGTGGAGCTGAATTAGCTGCGAAGATAGGAGCCATTTCAGCTGAGCATTTGTTAAAAGCTTCCGATGAGGGGATTACTGCTATGGCGAAGTCAGGCACCATTGCCTGCTTGCTTCCAGCCACCGCCTTGTATTTACGAGAAGAAGCGGCCCCTGGAAGGCGAATGGTTGATGAAGGTGTGGCTGTTGCCATTTCGACAGATTGCAATCCCGGATCTTCACCGACGACATCCATGCCGCTTGTCATGAATCTGGCATGCATTTCGATGCGGCTTACCCCTGCAGAAGCTCTGACGGCGGCGACATACAATGCTGCTTGTGCAATCAACAGGGAAGAAAGGGTCGGTTCCCTCGAAGTCGGAAAACAAGCTGATGTCGTTTTATGGAATGTTGAAAACTATCAGGAGTTGCAATATTTATTTGGGGTCAATCACGTTAAATCTGTATGGAAAAATGGTGTGCAAGTAGTGAATGATAAAGTGAAGACTGATTCCAAAAGCCTTACTGGTCTATAAAATTCACTAAAAGTAGAGAGGCTATACCCATCGACCCTTCATTAGGTTGACCGGATCTCTCATGAAACGCCCATTAATGAACTTCTATGTATCAGGAGCCTCTTTACATCCGCTGGAGTTTTGGCGGATGTAAAAAGGCTTTGATACGTACAATATGATCTAACAGTATTCCATGTTGCCAAAGCAAGAAATGTATCTGATATTTCAGTTGCACTGGTATACATGCTTCTATCCATGGTGGTATCCGCTTGTCATGTTTTTCTGTCTTGATCCGATCTTATCTATGGTGGGCGGAACAGTAAAGACCAGGGTATTCATGGCTGTAATTTATTACAGGCTGCAAAATGCAAACTAGATTTAGGGTCTTAAGATTACTGTTTTTTATGTTTAAAATCAGTCAGTATTGCTGCTCTCTAACAAACATCTAGGAGTGATTACATGTTGAGAAATAACTATCGTTATTTTATCATTTTTATGATTATTGTTATTACAATCATAAATTATATTGATAGAGGTGCACTTTCATATGCCCAAGCTGAAATAATCAAGGAGTTCAATTTAGATCCAGTAAGTTGGGGGGCAATCCTGGGGTATTTTGGATATGGATATATATTCGGTGCACTATTTGGTGGTGCTTTAGCAGATAAGAAAGGTCCTAAATTCATGTGGATCATTGCCGGAACTACATGGTCTTTTTTTGAAATTGGGACAATATTCGCAGGTCACATAGGTGCAGCATTATTTGGAGGCTCTGCCTTGGCAGGATTTGCGGTGTTTCGTGTTTTATTTGGATTAGCTGAAGGACCTACATTATCAACGATGAACCGAACGATGGCAAACTGGGTATCTCCTAAAGAAAAAGGGTTTGCTGTAGCTCTTGGATTAGTGGGAACGCCAATTGGAGCATTGATTACTGCACCCATCGTAGTAGGTCTTCTAACATTCACTAACTGGAAAGTAACATTTGTTATTCTCGGTATATTAGGTTTTATTTGGGTAGCAATTTGGAACAAAGTATTTACAAACTTACCTGAAGATCATCCAAGAGTCTCGAAAACCGAACTAGAAGAAATTCGAAGAGCAGATAATTTAATAAAAGGTGAGACGAAATTAGACGAACAAATAAATGTACCATGGTACCATTTTTTTAAAAACCCTACGTTAGTATTTAATGCAATTGGATATTTTGCCTTTTTATATGTAAATATTCTATTACTTACATGGACCCCCAAATATCTGCAAGATGAATTTAATTATTCACTTTCTTCTCTTTCATATATTGGTATGATTCCCTGGGTAGGAGCTATTATCACTGGGTTATTGGGTGGTAAAATCTCGGATATATTACGAAGGAAAACAGGGAATTTACGTATTGCCAGATCTTGGTTTACAGTAGTCTCCTTATTTTGTACAGCTGTATGTTTTATGTTGATTCCGACTGTCGAAAGTGCGGCGGCCGTACTTGCTTTAATGTGTATCGGAAATGCCTTTAACTATTTGCCTAATTCCATTTATTGGATCGTGGTTCTGGATACAGAACCGAATAAAGCTGGAACATTTGGCGGGGTAACTCATTTCATTGCGAATCTGGCTACCATAATTGCCCCTACCTTGACTGGAAGTCTTGTCGCCATATATGGATATAATGCCATGTTTATTGCAGCATCAATAGCCGTCACGATCGGCATGTTAGCCATGGTATTCGTGAAGCCTGGCAAACGAGGCAATTCATCGGAAACCACCACTAATATGGTTAGCTAATATAAGGCATAAATGGATGTATATTGATTACGGATTATGTTTTTCACTTTCAGAAGAAGTTTACAAGAGGAGCATCCGATTGATCTAGTTCCTACTTATTAAGAGAGCCCGTGCGGTTCCAAAGGATATAATAAAGGCCGTGAGCATGAATTTGTCGAGTAAAAACCCTCTTTAACGCCATTTGTGAAGAGTGATTACTAAAGCCTGAATGGCCTTTAAAAATCACTAAAAAAGGTATGGCCTTGATCTTCCATTTCAGCAGATGAATTGGGCTTTTAGAAGTAGTATTTATCCACATGTAATGGTGTTGAATAGTAGGATGGTGATTTATCATCCTACCCATTGGCAGCGTTCAACACTTTACTGCTTTACAGTGAAATTAAATGAAAGTGTTTCAGGAAATCGGGAAATTAATCTTCCATGTGGAGGGAATTTTATGTGGGTAATCACTATCCAATCGAAAAATGGCATAAAAATGTTTGAGTTTACCACAGAAAAGGAAGCTAGGGAAAAATTTGAGGTAATAGAAGGCTGTAAAATCCTTAGTGAAGTCATTTATTTCAATGATAAACAATTGATCGAATCCTAAAACTATATTTTCAAAATGAAATAGAAATTAAAAGGTATAATGGGTTGATATAAATCATAAAAAGAATACTATTTCATAATACTCTATGTTGAATTTTAGTACGAGTCTTAACCATAAAATGAAAACTACCTGTAAGTGCTAGATGTTTAACAAACATGCAGGTGTACATTCCATGTTAGGAAGGTCAGTAAAATGTCATTATTTAGTGTGAACTGAAATCCATTCATTTCATTTCAAGTTTAATACCGGAGTATTACAGTATAGATTTTTTTGATCCATAAATCTGATAAATCAAAAAATGGAGGGGATTCTTTGAACGAACAAAAATACACGATAGACGATGCTCCATTTAAAAAGTTTCATTTTCGAATTGCTGGACTTACCTTCGGATCAAGCTTCTGTGATGGCTATTCCCTTGGGATTATCGCGATGGCCCTGACAGTATTCGGGCCTCAAATGAATATGAATGCGATGTGGACAGGGCTGATCGGCAGTTCTGCTTTAATCGGTCTGTTTGCTGGATCTTTAATTCTTGGAAGACTTTCCGATCGTGTAGGCAGACAGAAAATCTTTCTCGTAAACTTTTTACTTATTACTGTAGCTACTATTTTACAATTTTTTGTCAGCAGTCCAGAAGAGCTGTTTATTTTACGGTTGCTAATCGGTTTTGGACTTGGAGGGGATTACGCTGTCGGTACTACTTTACTCGCCGAGTTTTCGCCAAAAAAGTACCGCTCCTCGCTCCTCGCGTCCATAAACGTAGTATGGACGATTGGATATGTAGCATCGAACTTTGTTGGTCATTACCTGGGGCAGGGTGGTTCAGACTCATGGCGTTGGATGCTTGTCAGCGCTGCCATTCCAGCTATTGTGGTTTTAATCTTAAGAATAGGAACGCCTGAATCACCAAGATGGCTTGTTAGCATGGGGCGTGTCGAAGAAGCTCGCCAAATTGTAAAAAAACACCTTGGACCGAACGTTGAAATGGGAGAAATGACGACTGGCACTGAAAACCAAAAGACTTTAGGGTTTCGTGGACTTTTCAGTAAAAAGCTTCGTAAGCGTATGGCTTTTGGCGGAATATTCAAATTAACTCTTGTTATTCCGTACTTTGCCATTTACACTTTCCTGCCGTCCATACTAAGTACAATGGGTTTTGAACAAAACTTTTTTGCCGATACGATGCTGAACTTATTCTTGCTTGTTGGGGCAATTGTTGGTCTTTGGTTGCTTGCAAAATTTTCTCGTAGAGGGTTCACAATCGGGGCATTTACAATCCTTACAGTTTCATTGTTTTCACTCAGCTTATTACACAATAGTTCTCAATTCTTAATGCTGATAGCCTTTTTGATCTTTACTTTTTTCATGTCAGCAGCATCGAACCTTACATTAGTATACCCAGCAGAGCTTTTTCCAACTGAGATTCGTGGATCGGGAATAGGCATGGTTACGGCAATTAGTCGAATTGGTTCTGCGATTGGAACATTCCTGCTGCCTGTTTCTTTAAGTTCATTTGGATTAAGTGCATCAATGGCAGGAATGGCAGCCATTCTGCTGGTCGGCTTGATCGTATCGATCGCTTGGGCACCTGAGACAAAATCGCTTTCACTTAATGATGCCAGTAATCCTTTACTTGAAGCGGGGCACCCTCCGATGGAAACCGATATTCCCTTTACTAAAAATGAAAAAATAACATAAGATTAATTTTCAAGCAAATAAATGAGAAGGACCAAAACTTTTTTCTCCTTCTTGATGAGTCATATGAGAGGAGAGATGTGTAAGGATGAAAACTACTAATTGTTCACATCCTATGGATATTAAAGAGGTGGCACTAGGGGATGGTGCGATTTCGATCCAAGAGGTAATTGCGGTTGCAAGATATGGTGCAAAAGTTACTTTCACTGAGTCATATTGTGAAAGAGTAAATACATCACGAAGCTTAATAGAAAAGTTTTTGGATGATAATAGATTGATTTACGGTGTAACGACTGGTTTTGGCAGTAATATGACAGAAGTGATTTCCCCACAGGACGCAGAAACCCTTCAACGTAATATTGTTCGTTCACATGCTGTTTCAGTAGGGGAAACTCTTGAAAAAGAAGTCGTAAGAGCCATTCAATTGATGATCCTTGTGAATTTAGGCCAGGGCTATTCAGGAGTCCGTTTACAAGTTTTAAATCTGATCGCTTCACTGTTGAATCACGATATACTTCCCTATGTTCCAGGTGAAGGGTCTGTGGGGTATCTGTCTCCTGAAGCACACATGTCCTTATTGGTGATCGGAGAGGGGCGGGCGTGGTACAATGATGAGCTTCTCCCGGGAAAGGATGCGTTAGCGCAAGCTGGATTGAAGCCAGTTACGCTTGGGTGTAAAGAAGGACTGGCTCTTATAAGCGGAACTCCTTCCGTCACTGCGATGGCCGTTCTGGCTTTACACAATAGCATGCAAGCAGCGAAAACCGCGGACATTACGGGAGCTATGTCCTTAGAAGTGCTAAAAGGTACAATAAAAGCATTTGATCCCCGTCCCCATGCATTGAAAAAACATGAGGAACAGGCAATGACAGCTAGAAATGTAACAAGGATTCTTGAAGGTAGCCAAATCATTGATACATACCAGGATCATAGATTACAAGATGCACTAAGCTTACGATGCATCCCACAAGTCCATGGAGCGATAAAAAGAGTATTGAAAGACGCTGCTGTTTCGATTGAGAATGAAATGAATTCCGTAAGTGACAATCCTCTGATTTTTCCGGAAGAGGAAGATGGAATTGCACTAATGGCTGGAAATTTTGATGGTTCATTTGTTGGGATATATGCGGATGCGATTTCCATAGCGCTAGCAAACTTAGCAAAAATAACAGAACGCAGAATAGATCGGCTTGTAAACCATCACCTTAGTGAATTACCTAATTTCTTAGTGGTTAATCCAGGATTGAATAGTGGCTACATGATTCCACAATATACTGCTGCCGGGCTACTGAATGAAATCAGGGTGTTATCGCATCCAGCCACTATAGATAATATCCCTACATGCGCAAATCAAGAAGACGTGATAAGTTTTGCCTATTTCGCTTCGAAGAAAGCCTATCGGATTTCGAAGAAACTTGAATATATTTTAGCCATTGAACTGATGACGGCAACGCAAGCAATGGATTTTCATCAGCCATTGAAACCGTCACCGGTCACGGAGGGGGTATATCATTTAGTTCGGAGCGAAGTCCCGATGGTTGAAGAAGACCGCTTATTCCATCCTGACATTGAAGCGGTTTATCGGCAAATTCATGAAGGAGAAATAGTGAAGCTCGTTGAAATGAAAATCGGGGAAATAGAGTTCTAAAAAACCATGTGGAAGCTGTTTTACTTTATTTTATAAGGTAAAGTGGCTTCCTTTTTTAAAAAAGAAGGTTCATATTTAAAAGAGGAGGGATGCAAGATGCACTATGATGTAATTGTATTTGGAGCTGGATCTATGGGAATGTCTTCAGGATATTACCTTTCAAAAAAAGGACAAAAAGTATTATTATTGGATTCCTTTGCTCCTCCTCATAATAAGGGCAGCCATCACGGGGAAACAAGAATTATTAGACATGCTTATGGTGAAGGAAGGGAGTATGTTTCGTTGGCACTTAAAGCCCAAAAGCTATGGGGTGAATTGGAAAGAAATTCGGGGGAACAATTATTTTTTCCAACGGGGGTCCTGAATGCTGGAAGCGAAAATTCCACTTTCATTAAACAAGTGAAAGCGGGGGCAATGGAATATGGTTTACCTATGGAAATATTGGATTCACATGAAATTCATGATAGATGGCCTGGTATAACACTGCCAGAAGATTACATTGGGTGCTATGAATCGACTTCTGGCGTGTTGAAAAGTGAAGAGTGCATAAGTGCGTATCAACAACTTGCGAAATCTAATGGTGCCGACATCATTGTAAACAGTGAAGTAAGGAAGATAGTTGTTCATGGTGAGGGGGTCACGGTTAAAACGGATGAACAGACATTCCACTCAGAATCTTTAGTGGTTGCAGTTGGGGCATGGGCGCCGAAAATACTGGGGATGTTAAATTTAGACCTGCCGCTAGAACCCATTAGAAAAACATTTGCTTGGTTTCATGCAAATGAAAAATTATATAATCATAATGATTTTCCGGCTTTTTCTTTTGATACTTCAGTTGGTACATACTATGGCTTTCCTAGTATAAATGGTTCTGGATTGAAGATAGGGAGACATGATGGAGGAAACCGTATAAATCCTGATGGCTGTATTGAAGGGTTTGGTGAATTGGATGATGATGTGGGTGATTTGTTGAAGTTTTTACGGAAATATATGCCTGCTGATCAAAAAATGAAATATGGGAAAACTTGCATCTACACCATGACCCCTGATGAGCATTTTATAGTGGATAAACATCCTTATTATCCACACATTGCTATAGCAGCAGGTTTCTCTGGACACGGTTTTAAATTCAGCAGTGTCATGGGTGAAATTTTGAGTGACTTGATTATCTCCGGTACTAGCAAGGAAGATATTTCATTGTTTTCTATTAATCGATTCAATAATTAAATGTCATAATATGCTTCACACCTTAATCCTCTAATCATGGCCGTTGCTTTCTTCCAAAGGAAACAACGGCTTTTTTTATTGTAATATTTATGAAGAGCTCTTCTTGAATCCAAATTTAATGTTAGGTTATCTAACAAAGTATTGTCGAAATAATTAGAATATGATAGAATGAGAATATTCCGAAATGCGAAACTAGAATTCCGAATTTCGGAACTTGTAGTATTGAGTGAATGAATGAGTACCTACATATTCATATGGATTATTTACTGAAATTTTTGTTAATAAAGGAGAAGGTCGTATGAACACGGTTGATTTGAATTGTGATTTAGGAGAAAGTTTTGGCGCTTACCGTATTGGTAATGATCAAGAGATTTTGGATTATGTAACATCTGTCAATGTAGCTTGTGGATTCCACGCTGGTGATCCGACCGTCATGAGAAAAACGGTTCAGCTTGCTTTGGGGAAAAATGTGAAAATTGGAGCCCACCCAGGTTTACAGGATTTAATAGGATTTGGAAGGCGCAATATGAATATTTCACCACAGGAAGCTTATGATATTGTCGTCTATCAAATTGGTGCATTAAATGGTTTTCTGCAATCCGAAGGCGGAAGTATGCAGCATGTGAAACCGCATGGGGCTTTGTACAATATGGCCGCAAAGAATAAAGAGTTATCAATGGCCATTGCCGAAGCGGTGTATAAAGTGAATCCCGAGCTTATCTTATTTGGTTTGTCAGGCAGTGAATTAATACGTGCCGGACAGGCTATCGGATTGCAAACCGGGAGTGAAGTATTTGCCGATCGTACCTATCAGCATGATGGTTCATTGACTTCCCGATTGGAAAAGGACGCATTGATCGAAAACGATGATGATGCCGTTGCGCAAGTCATTCGCATGGTGAAGGAGGGAAAGGTTCTGTCTCAACAAGGCTCGGATGTGGCTTTAAAAGCAGATACCATTTGTATTCATGGGGACGGGGCACATGCTTTATCCTTTGCTCGGCATGTTAAAGAATCTTTACAATTATCTGAAATAACAGTCAAGTCCTTTTCTTGAAAAACCAAAACCATCAGGAGGTAGTTTCCATTGGAGCCAATTAAAAATACAACAGCACAGGATAAGAATCCAAATAAGCCAAAAATAAACCGCACTTTATTGTTAGGTGCAGCATTCCTAATGGCAACGTCGGCAATAGGACCCGGTTTTTTAATGCAAACAACCGTTTATACCCAAAGTCTTGCGGCAAGTTTCGGATTCGTCATTCTGATTTCGGTCATTCTTGATATATTTGCCCAAACAAATGTATGGCGCATTATTGCTGTATCCGAAAAACGGGGGCAAGAAATTGCAAACATGGTCCTTCCAGGGTTGGGCTATGTACTGGCAGCACTGATCGTTATGGGCGGGCTGGCATTTAATATTGGAAATATTGCAGGAGCAGGATTAGGTCTAAATGCGATGACGGGAATATCCCCCACGACCGGGGCGGCAATAAGTGCAGTCATCGCCGTACTGATTTTTGTAGTGAAAGAAGCAGGAAAAGCGATGGACCGTTTTACGCAAATTGCCGGATTTTTCATGATTTGTTTGATGATTTACGTTGCTTGGACAACCTCTCCTCCAGTCGGGGAAGCGGTAGTGAGGACTTTTGCACCTGATAAAATCGATATTATAGCAATTGTAACGTTAGTAGGTGGTTCTGTAGGTGGCTATATTACCTTTGCAGGGGGACACCGTCTCTTGGATGCAGGCGTGAAGGGCGTTGACTCATTACCACAGGTCACGAAGAGCTCGGTAATGGGGATACTCATAACGACGGTCATGCGTGTTGCCTTATTTCTAGCCGTATTGGGTGTTGTATCGAAAGGTTTACAAATTGATTCGGATAACCCTGCAGCATCCGTTTTTCAACTTGCAGCTGGTAATGTAGGATATAAAATGTTTGGTATTGTTATGTGGGCTGCAGCAATCACGTCAGTTGTTGGAGCGGCATATACATCCGTTTCATTTATCAGAACATTCAGCGAAAAAATTAATAAGAAGGCGAACTGGATAATCATTGGTTTTATTATCGTTTCGACTATTTGCTTTCTATTAATTGGTCAACCGGTTAAAGTGCTGCTAGTAGTCGGGGCCATCAATGGACTCATTTTACCAATTGCTCTTGGAACATTGCTAATTGCTGCATATAAGAAAAACATCGTGGGTGATTATAAGCATCCTTTATGGCTAACGATTTCCGGTGTGTTCGTGGTAGTCATCATGGCGTTAATGGGCGTATATACATTAATGAAACAACTGCCCGCACTTTTTTAATGATTAATGAACGAATATCCATTAAATATAGGTTGAAGTGGTTTGCCAGTTCAAAATAGGAGATGAATACTAATGATCGATCTTTCCCAAGCTACCCCGGCTAAGTTGCGTTCCATGATTCGAAACAATGAATTGATTAAACCGACTGCCGGCATGGCTAACGGTTATGCACAAGCGAACTTAGCCATCTTAAAAAAAGAGCATGCTTTTGATTTTTTATTATTCTGTCAGCGCAATCCTAAATCCTGTCCATTGCTGGACGTTACGGAAATTGGTTCACCCATTCCCGCATTTGCAGCAAAGTCTGGGGATATACGCACCGATATACCTAAATATAGGGTATATAAATATGGGGAATTAGTGGAAGAAGTAACGGATATCTCAAACTACTGGGAAGACGATATGGTTGGATTTTTGATCGGGTGCAGCTTTACATTCGAACACGCCCTTTTGAATAATGATATATCGATACGCCATATTGAAGAGGGATGCAATGTACCTATGTATAAAACAAATATTCCATGCATTGAAGCAGGGATCTTTCATGGGAAAATGGTAGCTAGCATGAGGCCGATTCCACAAAAGGATGTTGTGAGGGCAACTCAAGTGACATCGCGGTTTCCAGCAGTACATGGGGCTCCAATCCATATTGGTGACCCTGAAGCGATCGGTGTTTCCAGTATTCAGCATCCCGATTTTGGAGATCCGGTCACGATTCGTGATGGGGAAGTCCCTGTGTTTTGGGCATGTGGTGTAACGCCGCAATCCATTGCTATGGAGACCAAACCGGAGATCATGATTACGCATGCACCTGGACATATGTTCATAACGGACATTCGTGATGAAAAATTAGGAGTTTTATAACTGACAGAAAGAGATGAGTCCCTATGCCGGAAAAGCTATTGAATATAACTGCATGTACACTTTCTCCTTTGGGCGATTCCGCGATCGTGATTACATTCGGGATTGGAATGGAATACAGCATACATGAAAAAATAAAATTGTTAATGGATTTACTTGAAGATGAGCCTTTTGCAGGATTTATAGAATGTGTGCCGGCTTTTACCAATTTGACGGTGTTTTATGACCCACTTGTTGTTTATAAGAATCAAAAACAAAGCAATGATACGGAAATATTTCCTTATGAAGTGGTCCGTTCCATCCTGGAAAGGAAATTAAAGAGTTTAAAAGAAACTAAGAAACTCTCACATCGAACAGTTTCCATTCCCGTGTGCTATGGGAAGGAATATGGACCGGATTTGGAATATGTTGCCCGTTATAATGATTTGACTACTGATGAAGTCATTCACATTCATTCAACCGGGGAGTATTTGGCCTATATGATCGGGTTCGCACCTGGTTTCCCGTTTCTTGGCGGAATGTCGGAAGAAATCGCGACACCTAGGCGTTCCTCTCCCCGAATGGCCATTCCGGCAGGGGCAGTAGGAATCGCCGGTATGCAAACGGGCGTATATCCTATATCAACACCTGGTGGATGGCAATTAATCGGGCAGACGCCATCCAAACTATTTTTACCAAATGTAAATCCTCCAAGTCTATTACGAGCAGGAGACATGGTGAAGTTCCATCCGATTTCGGATCAAGAATATAAAGAAATGATCCTTAAGGAGGGATTACAGTGAGCCTGCGTATAATCAAACCGGGATTATTGACTAGTATACAGGATCTTGGAAGAAAAGGATTTCAGCAACATGGGGTGATTGTAAGCGGGGCAATGGATGGACATTCTTTACGAATTGCCAATATGTTGGTTGGCAATGAAGAAGGAGAAGCGGCATTGGAAATTACTTTAATGGGTCCGACCATTAAAATCGAGAAAAATTGCCTGATTTCGATAACGGGTGGAAATTTATCACCTACTATCGATAATCACTCTGTACCGATGTGGAAGCCCATTCTGGTGAAAAAAGGATCGATTCTTCGCTTTCAAGGGTGTAAATCAGGTTGCAGGGCGCACTTATCAGTGTCGGGTGGCTTCGCCATTCCTGAAGTTATGGGGAGTAAAAGCACCTATCTAAGGGCTGGGATTGGCGGCTATATGGGGAGGGCACTAAAGGCTGACGATGTCTTGGAGTTTAATGAACCTTCGAAAATTATTCGTGATCGGGCATTCAAAGGTTCATTTTCCTTCCCAATGTGGTTTGTCAATGAGAAGGAGTTCATGCCAGGAGGAAAACCTCTCATCCGTTTCATCGATGGAAGCCAATATGAAAGTTTCACAGATTCAAGTAAAGATAGTTTTGTAGCGGGGGCATTTAAGGTTTCCAATCAATCCGACCGCATGGGATATAGATTATCAGGACCGACACTGGAATTAAAGGATAATGGGGAATTATTATCTGAAGCGGTCACAAATGGGTCCGTTCAGGTTCCTCCTGATGGAAACCCGATCATTCTCCTTGCGGATAGCCAAACAACGGGTGGATATCCTAAGATAGCACAGGTGATCACGGCAGATTTACCAATTATCGCGCAGGTCAAACCAGGTGAAACCATTCAGTTCTCACGGGTGAACTTAAAGGAGGCTGAAAAGCTTTTGCTGCAAAAAGAACGGCAGTTGAAGGAATTGCAGGTTTCGATTTCCTTAGCCCTGAACAAGTGGCTGGATATATAATTCCGGTTGAAAATGATGAGAAAGTACTCTTTAAGAGGCTTTCTTTTTTTGTTCCCGCTTAAATATATATTTTACTGAAGGTATTACATCCTTTCCTCCATGTTTTATAATAGAATGATAGTCAAGGAAAACATGTATCATGGAAGGAGACAATGTATGCAGGCACATAACAAGACCGTCGTGAAATCCATGCAAATCCTAACCCTTTTCATAAATCATCCGACACTGACTTTTAATGAAATGATGGAACTTTCCAATTTGCCGAAAACGTCGTTACATCGTATGGTGGGATCATTGGAGGAAATGGGGTTTTTAACAAAGGACGATGATGGCCATTATTCACTTGGACTGATATTCCTGCAGTTTGGTCAACTGGTAGGGGAGCGTTTGGATATCAGGTCTATCGCCTATCCCATCATGAAAGACCTTCGGGATGATGTTGAAGAAGCAGTGAATTTAATTGTGAGGGATAAAGATGAAGCGATGTATATTGAAAAGGTGGACACCCTGCATCCTGTTCGCCTTTATACCTCCATTGGAAGACGTTCGCCATTGTACGCTGGCGATTCTCGAATCATCTTAGCATATTTGCCGAAAGAAGAGCGGGAAAATTATTTGGGAAGCGTTCAATTAAAAGCAATCGCCATTGGAACGATAACGGATAAAACTAAACTCCGTCATGCTTTGGATGAAGCGAGAGTGGATGGTTACACGATAACTTCATCAGAACTTGAGGATTATACAAAAGCGGTGAGTGCACCGATACTCAATGGTAAAGGTCAAATAGTAGCCGGTATTAGTGTGGCTGGGATTGAAGCAAGATTTCAGGAAGATCGCTTGCCTGAATTGATTGACAAAGTAACGAAAGCCGCCAAGGCCATTTCCGTGAAACTGGGTTCTCAAACACATTAATGAAAATGGAAAAATCATGTCATTTTCGGAATATATTTTCCTAGAATAAGATAATGTACATAAGATAGTGGATTCTATATGCAGGAAACTGAGCCACCTTATTTGGTTGTTTTTTTGCATGCAATACTATCAGAGCCATGAGGAAAAGGTGAACCATTCGCGGTTCACCTTTTCTAATATAGTAAGACTTATACGAAAGAGTGATGGTTAGCCATTAAATATGCACAAAGTCAGATTGATTTATATTTCTTGGCACCCCGATGTCAGCCATTGTAAGTAAACCTGGTTTACGGAGGGCATCCATTTGTTTAGCGGTATTGATAATCATCGCAGCGGTTGCGGTATCTCCAAAAATTCCGTTGGGAACAATCAGCCTTTGGGATTCGTTCCCATCAATAACGATTTCATCTTCTTGTTTAATACCTGCAGACATCGTTAAATCCAAGGAAATTTCCTTTCCGTCCATGGTCTTGCCCGTGGAGATTTGATGAAGCCCATTAACATCCCCAGGTTTTATAGTAGTTAGCGGAACGGTCATATTTTCGCTTGCAATCGTTGGTTCAATGGTATTGACAACACTTGAAAGTTCCCAATTCAGCCCATAAGCGATTAACCTAACAGACTCCTCAAGACCTACATGCCCAATTTTATCCCGCTCAGCTAAAAATTCAAACTCTTCTCTGGTCATCCCGATTCCGACCTTTTTTTGTAAGGGGATACGCCTTTTCGAAACATCAACTTTACGATTGACCTTGATTTGGTTAACCGTGGTCAATACTGTTGTAAAAGAAATGGCCATAGTATCCATGATGTAACCTGGATTGATTCCGGTCCCAATGACACTAAGCCCTTTTGCTTTAGCATAATCATCTATTTCCTTTGAAAGTTGAGGGTAGCGATACCAAGGGAAAGAAAGCTGTTCACAGGTGGAAACCACTGAAAAGCCGTGATCTAGAATCTCTTTGATCTGGGGCCAAACTTGTTGTGCGTTGGAACCGGTTGCATGTAATGCGATAGGGTGGTCAGCTTCAGTATTTACTTCTTGTATATGGGAGACTACAAACTTGTTCGTTTCCTTTTCATTGATTAGTAACCCAATATCCTTCCCTGCCTTTTCGGGATCAATATCGACAACACCGATAATCGATTGAGGATTCGTTTGATAAGCACTGCGTAGAATTTCAATACCGATGGGACCCAGCCCGAATACTGCGAATTCAGAAAATTGCATTGTCATTCATCTCTCATCCTTTCAAATAACTTATAACAAAATGCTAACATTGAGTGATAAATAATAAAAATAGTTAATTTTTATATATTTATAAAGAATCGTTATAAAAGGAAATAAGGCAATAAATGAGGGGATCTAGTGGAGAACCATAATTCAACGGTGCTACCCATCGAAGGGGTTGTGGAATTGCGGTTGACGAATCATATGCTTTATCACCTCAAGCGGCAGCAGATATTGGGGTGTTAGACAGGAATCCAAGGTTATCTCTTTTGGAGAAACCGCCATACTGTTCCCGTTTAAAACCTTTTACTTGAACGGATTTAGACTAAGTAGATCTTCAGTCCGTAGCATCCCTGGATTTTGGACATGGTGGACATTTTCTGCTTCGGTTAATGAAGTTTCAAAAAAAATTATTGAGTTGCATTACTTAAGGCTCGGTTAAGGTGTTGATTCGGGTTGTTTTCATCGAAACAACACCTTATTTAGTTCTGTATATAAAACTTCTTTTTCTGTTGAAAAAATATAAATCTGAATATTATTGACTATTATGAAAATTCAATATAACATTAAATACCGGTAACGCTGTTTTTTATATAAAACAATAGTTGTGCTGTCTTTTGAAAGGGGGAGTTGATGAAGTTTATTAGACATTTTCTTTATTGAATTCATGAAAGCGCATTCAAAAGAGCCTGTTAAAAGGGGGACATAACATGTTACAAGGTCAAAAAAGATGGCTGTACATTGCGATTCCTATTTTTTTCTTCTGGTTTTTCGGGCAGATTGATAAAGTAGGTATCTCTGTTATCCAAACTGATCCGGGATTCTTAAGTGATCTTGGTTTAACTGGCCTGGATAAAAATTCAAAAATTGGCTTGATCTCCTTTATATTCATGATTTCATACTCCTGTTCCAACATTTTTTGGGGAGTTATTATCGACAAGTTAGGGGCAAGGAAAACAGCCGTTTTGGGTTTACTGGTATGGACAGCGACAATGGTCATGGGAGGACTGTCCACTTCATACGAAATGTTTTTGATTAGTAGGGTCATCCTCGGAATTGGGGAAGGTATGATGATCCCGATATCGGGTAAATTCATTTCGAATTGGTTTAATAAACGAGAGCTAGGAAGGGCACAGTCATTCTGGATTACAGGTAACTACCTTGGCCCGGCAGTGGGTACTGTTATGCTCATTCTAATTATTTCAACGTTTCATTGGCAGGCCGCGTTCTTTGCTCTCGCCGCCTTTAACTTGTTTATAAATATTCCAATGTTCCTGTTTTTGACTCGTAATACGCCAGAAGAACATCCACGCATGAGTAAAGAAGAAGTCTCCTATATTCGTCAAAAAGACGAAGCGGATGTTGTTCAGTTGAAACAATTCTTTGCAAAGGATTATCGTTATTGGATTGTTTGGTTCGGCAATTTGATGTCGTCCTTTCTTTTCTTTGGAATCAGTATTTGGCTGCCTACATATCTCGTTGAGGCCAAAGGCTTTGAAAGGGAAGCAATGACTGGCATTACTTCATTGTCGTGGTTATTCGCGCTCGGATTTGTCCTGGCTGGCGGATTTCTGGCGGACAAAACGAAGCGCCCGAGTTTGCTTGCGACGATTCTGTTCATACTGACAGCTATATTTTTGACAATCGCTGTCATTGCACCTAATCCCATTTTTGCCGGCGTTTCCATGGGGCTCGCAATGGGAACTCAGGGTGGAATGTTCCATCTAACCAATTTCTTCATCATCAAGTATTCAACGCCTGAAACAGCGGGTCGCGCAGCCGGTTTAATGGGGTTCACAAATATTATGGGTGGATTTTCAAGCTATATTATGGGGTGGAGCCGCGATATGTCCGGAGGTGATTTTGGTCCATCCATTGCCATGCTGATCGTAGCAGCCACTCTCGGGTTTGTGGTGTACTTGTTTATGATTAAACAAGAAGTTGCCGAATATCACCTAAATAATACGACAGGAAACAAATTAACTTTATAGAGAGCAAAAAGTTAATATAATACTTTTTTTAGTAGGGTTTCTCAGTAAGAAGGGCGCTGGATTCTTACTGAGAAACCACAATAAAATCTTGAATTCTCATTGAAGGGTACATAGGAGTAAGGATAGCCATAGATTGATAGAGAACAAGTAATGTTTTTTCCTAGTTTTTTGCAGCTTACATTGACAATAAAGCGATTACATTTTAGAATTGTTTATATATAAAAACATAGTTTTGTATACAAAACAAATTGTGCTCGCGTACAAGGCTGTCTACTTGAATGGATTTTTGGATAACCGTTCATAACGGTTGAAAAATAACAGAAGGGGTGGAGACAATGGGCATGGCCTTAAAAGATAAAGTCGTATTGATTACAGGTGGAGCTTCTGGAATAGGGGAAGCTGTCACACGCCGTTTTATACAAGAAGGAGCAAAAGTAAGCATTATCGGCCGTTCTATAGACACGTTAGCGAAAATGAAAGAAGAATTTGGCGAAAATATCCTTACTTATCAGGGAGATGTAAGCAAATACGAAGACAATGAGCAAGCTGTCCAAGCTACTGTTGAGCAATTCGGAAAGTTAGATGTTTTCGTTGCGAATGCCGGCGTGTTCGATGGATTTGCCAAATTTGTCGATGTGACTCCTGAGGCGCTTTCCGAAGCATATGATTTCCTTCTCAATATTAACGTAAAAGGCTCTTTTTTCGGGGCTAAAGCCGCTCTTGAAGAACTGAAAAAAACAAATGGCAATATTATTTTTACCGTATCCGGTGCAAGTTTTTATCCAGATGGCGGCGGCGTTTGGTACACAGCGAGCAAACACGCCCAAATTGGATTGATGCGCCAGCTTGCGTTCGAACTATCTCCTTCCATTCGAGTAAATGCGGTAGCCCCAGGAGGGACATTGACAGAACTCACGGTGATTCCGCCGCTGCGCCCATTTGTGAAAATCGTCGATAATGATACGAAAGCAAGCAGCATTAAAAAACGGAATATTCTTCAACTTGCCCAGATGCCGGAAGATCACGTTGCGGCGTATGTATTGTTAGCTTCTGACGAATCACGCGCGATCACCGGTGAAATCATTTCCAGCGACGGCGGATTGTCAGTGCGAGGACTTGGCTAAGCTGGCACAGTTTTTGAATATTGTTTAAGTTAAGTTGTAAGAGGGGAACGGAAGTCGATTTTCCTGCTTATCTTCAAGAAAAAGGAAGCACTTTCTTAATCAAATCAAAACGAAAGCTTTTTCCAGGCGAAATATTAATTTAGTAAATCATTTGCTAGTTTAAGTAAAAATATTTCAAGTTATTACAGCTTTCACAACTGTATTGTTAAAAGTTATGCTAAAAAATAAGGGGGACTGATAGCATGCCATACGTAAAAGTAGAAGATTTAAGCATTCATTATGAAATAGAGGGCACTGGAGAACCTTTAGTTTTATTACATGGTATGAGCAATAATTCACAGTCTTGGAAGGAACAGATCCAGGAATTAAAGGAGCATTATACAGTAATTGCATGGGATGCCCCGGGTTATGGGAAAAGTTCAGATCCAGCAGAAGAATTTAGAAGTTTTAAAGAGTTTGCGCGTATTCTGAACGGCATGATGGATCAGCTAAAGTTGGAAAAAATCCATCTGCTCGGCCATTCAATGGGAGCGGCAATTGCGATAGAGTACTGTAGCCTGTACCCAGATAAGATTAATAAACTAATATTAGCCGATTCGACAAGAGGGGCTGCTGCTCTAACCCCGGAAGAGAATGAGACGAAATTGAAAAATCGATTATTTTCAATTGAAAACCAATCTGCTGAGGAGATAGCGGAAAAGAGGATACATGCACTGCTATCCCCCCATGCTTCAGAAAAAGTCCATACACGAGTAAAAGAGATTATGACACAGATAAGACCAGCAGGATATCGTTCGGTAGCATATTCACTTTATCATCTAAATCAAATGAAATCGTTATCTCAAATAGATGTTCCTGTTCTTGTAATTTGTGGTGAGTTGGATACTGTGACTCCTATTAAGGAGTCGGAAGCAATTCATGAAGAGTTAATAAACTCCCGGCTAGTGATAATTCCAGAAGGCGGTCACCTGTGCTACCAGGAAAATCCTGAAAAGTTCAATTCAAGCATTTTGAAATTTTTGAACGATATTGAATAAGGAAAAAACGAATTCGATTGCTTAAGGCTTCTCTAAATGCCTTAGTAAAAAAAGGGTTTAGATTATAGAGAGGATTTGAAAGTGAAAATGGCTAATTTTACAATCGTGGATAAAGAAACTTGTATTGCGTGCGGAGCTTGTGGTGCTTCAGCTCCGGATATTTATGATTACGATGAAGAAGGTATTGCGTATGTTATATTGGATAATAATGTCGGGGCAGCTATTATACCTGAAGAACTCGAGGAAGATATGATAGATGCTTCAGAAGGATGTCCAACCGATTCTATAAAAGTGGCTCAAGTATCCTTTGATGGTAACCCTAATAAATTTGAATAATAAATGAGGGCGTTTCTACTGATTATAGATTTAAAGATTTTAAAACTAAGGAAATTGAAGTCACTAGTTTGTCTTTTGAAAGGATGGATATTTAATCGATCTTATCCATCATTATTAGAAGGGAAGGAAGAAATACTTGTGGAAACATTACAAGTCAATCCCTTACAACCAGTAGATCATGTTCAGTATGACCAACCAACGTAGAAAAACAAGGAGTGATTACATTGACAGAAGATAAGAAGGTCTATGACATAACAATAATTGGCGGCGGCCCAGTTGGTTTGTTTACGGCGTTCTATGGCGGAATGAGGCAAGCAAAGGTGAAAATCCTTGAAAGTCTTCCTCAATTGGGAGGACAGCTTTCGGCTCTTTATCCCGAAAAATTCATTTATGATATAGCTGGATTTCCAAAAGTAAGGGCGCAGGAATTGATAGAGAATTTAAAAGAGCAAATGAAAGTATTCGAACCAGCCATTTGTCTTGAAGAAGCAGTTGAACAGATGGAAAAGCAAGAAGACGGAACATTTAAGGTCACCACAAACCTCGATACTCATTTTTCTAAATCAGTAATCATTACTGCTGGAAATGGAGCCTTTCAACCCCGTAAACTGGAATTGGAAGATTCAACACAGTTCGAAAATAAGAATTTGCATTATTTCGTGAATGATATGAACCGATTTAAAGGAAGAAAAGTGGCGATTCTAGGCGGTGGGGATTCTGCTGTTGATTGGGCCCTTATGTTAGAGCCGATTGCTGAAAAGGTAACATTGATTCACAGAAGAGATAAATTCCGTGCCCATGAACATAGTGTAGAAAAATTAGTGAATTCCTCCGTTGAGGTCAAAACACCTTATATTCCCTCCGAACTGGTTGATGTAGATGATTTAATTATTAATTACGGCTTTGTCTCTTCTCTTGGAGCGATTAAAGAATGGGGTCTAAACATCAATAAAAATGCAATTATCGTAAATTCCAAACAAGAAACAAACATTTCAGGTATATACGCGGCCGGGGATATTTGTACGTATGATGGAAAGGTTAAATTAATTGCTTCCGGATTTGGTGAAGGTCCTACGGCAGTTAATAATGCCAAAGCCTATATTGACCCCATGGCGAAAGTCCAGCCATTGCATAGTACTTCCTTATTTGGTTGATATATTTGGCATCAAGACTCTTCTGAAGAAATGAAAGTACGTAGCGAGAATCCAGAATGAAAAGTGATGGGTAGGGGCCTTGATAGTCCAGATTTTGGATGGAGATGAAACTTAAAGCAGAAATCGGGGCTTTACAGGTTTTGTTGCCTTATGAACTAACAGGTTGATAGTTCAGCAAAGGAGACAGGCCAAGATGACTGAAAAATAAAAGTCGAATTCCTTCACGGTTAGGAATTCGACTTTTTAGTTTGTTTAAGTAACGCCCCTATAGCGATTCTTCACAATATTAATCTTTGTAAGTAAAAGATAGAAATGATCATGCTTATTAACGGTAAATAGTGGGTTGTCTTCTGACGACATCCAGGTAATTCTGCCACGACATGGGGGGGCGGTTATACCTTTGGTGAAATAAGATCCCATTGCCCCTACGATGGCTGAAACAAATAATTTAAGAATAATTGATTGCTGAATCGATCGGAACAACAAAATATTCATAATGGCCAGTGGGCATGCTTTTATACCATTGCATGGATATGGTTAAACTAATATGGACTTCTGCGTAATACGGACTATTTAAGGATAGGTGATACTTAATACGAAATCTTAAACAATGCGAGTCGTGAAAATTTTTCGATAACGGGTATCTTGTCTAAACTCATTCAAATGTTCCTTTTATCAAAGGAATGCCCTTTTCTACCATAACTTGTCCTCTTGCCATTACCGTGCTGATTGCCAAATTTTCCTTTTGCAATAGTACGATATCTGCATCCTTCCCTGTTTGGATACTGCCCTTGTTTGATAGTTTCAGCACTTGTGCGGGATTCGCGGTGATGACCTTCAGTGCCGTTTCAAGGGGGATTCCTTCTTCTAAAACAGAATCACGCACTTCCTGATATAGCGAAGATACTTTTCCCACTTGAAGGCCTGCATACTCCCCATGGTTGTTGAAAAACGGAAGGCTGGCCTGTCCGTCTGAAGAGAAGGTTATGTGTCCGACTGGTATCCCTTCTTCAAGCATTATCCGCAAGGCAATGCTGCACTTCACTTCGCCATCATCCAGAAACTGTGGAATGGTGCTTGTTGTAAAGTCTACGTACCCGCCGCGTTTGGCGTAATCAATTCCTGCCTTGAATAATTCTTCATTTCGGTTGATATGTGTCGGATGGAGCTGCCGAATCGGAATGTTGGTTTTATCAGCAATTGCATGTAACAACGAGAGCTCGCCATCTCCGTCTCCTACATGAACTTCTAAAATACCTGCTTTTCCTGACAAAATACCGCCGTTGCGTGCCGCTGCGGCGATTTTGGTCAATTCTTCAAAAGTGGGTTCTGATGACCTATGGTCGGAGATGGCAATCTCCCCGACACCGATGATTTTGTCGATGAGAATAAGGTCATCTTCGATTTTCCCTGTCAATGTTTTTACTGGCACTTGGTAGGAACCTGTATGAATGAAACAGGAAATACCCTCTTCTTCAAGCGCCTGGGCCTTTGCAAGCAGGCTTTCCATTCTACGCGTAGTTCCGTCCGTACCGAGCAAGCCAACCAGCGTTGTAATACCGGAAGTCGTAATATCCGTAAGCATCAGCTCAGGGGTGCGGGTTTTGAATCCTCCCTCACCGCCTCCGCCAATAATATGAACATGTGAATCTATGAAACCTGGAACAACTAAAAGATTGGTCGCATCAATGATATGAATAGGAGCGAAGTTGTCAGGAATCTCGATCCTGTCATCGATGAATGCAATTTTATCATTTGTGATCAAAACGTCTTTCCGTCCTAAGTAATTGGGTGAGTATATCTCGCCATTTTTGATTAAAGTAAGCAATGTGTTTTTCCTCCTGCGATTAATTCATGATTTTTATCAGAATGGCCCATATCCGATGAAGTGAGCCATGATGACGGCTATTAATCCGATGAGATATTGAATGAGTACCAGGGGCAGAATCCACTTCGCCCATTTTGTCCAAGGTATGCCTGCAATTGCCAAGCCTGCCATCAAGGTGGTAGCGGTCGGGAAAATCATATTTCCAATTCCGTCCGCAAAAGAGAAAGACAACACTGCTGTTTGGCGTGTAATATCCAATAAGTCTGCGAGCGGAACCATAATTGGCATGGTCAACATCGCATGACCGGTGCCGGAAGCTAAAATAAAATGAATGAGAGTTTGGAAGCTGTACATGCCGGCAACGCTTAAATAGGCCGGAATATGCTGAATAGCTTCAGATAGTTGATGGAGCATAGGGTCGACGATATGTCCCTCATTCAATACAACAAGAATGGCGCGTGATACGCCAATAATCAAAGCACCGCCCAGCAAGGCTGCAGATCCATTGGTAAAAGAGCTGACGATGTGATCCGCAGACAATTTTCCGATGATTCCAATGACAATTGTCAATATAATGAATAGGGCAGCGATTTCTGTCATGTACCATTGGAACTTGATGACTCCAAATGCCAAGATGATATAGTTAATTAAGAAACTGCCTAAGATGAACTTATGTCTCGCTGTTAACTTCACACTTGATTGCAGCAGTTTTTTCGATTCTTCTTTTGTATATTTTCCATAGATTCCGATGGAAGGATTTTTCTTTACCTTCATTGCGTAACGATGGATATAAAGAACGGAAACAAGGTAGACGATAATAAATAAAATAAGGCGCAACCCTATTCCTGAGAACATCGGCAATTCAGCAATTCCTTGCGCAAGTCCTACTGTGAATGGATTCATGATGGCAGTCGTGAATCCCGACAATGCCCCAACAATGACGATGGCGGTTCCTGTAATTGTATCGAATCCGAGAGCCAACGCCAGCGGAATGATAAGAGGGAGATATGCTAGTGTTTCTTCCGCCATTCCCATTAAGGAGCCGCCTACAGCAAAAAACAGCATCACGACAGGAATTAATAGCTTTTCACGAGTCGCCAACTTCCGAGCCATTGTGGCGATCAGCACATCAACCGTCCCTGTTGCTCTTAAAACACCAAAAAACCCTCCGATAATCAATAAGAAAAAGATGATATTGCCGGCTTCAACCATTCCCGTGTGAATAGCTTTTATCATATCGAACAATTCCACCGGTGAAGATTCTATCCATTTAAAAGAAGTGGCGTCAACAGTTGTCCGTCCATCTGCTTCGATCCGTGTATATTCCCCGGCCGGCAAAATGTAAGTAAATAGAGTTGCTATGGCTAGAATGCAGAGCAGCAATACAAAAACATTGATTTTTCTCTCTTTTTCCCCAGCTGTTTCAAGCAAAACTACTTTCTCTTCTATTCGGCTCATAAGTGTCTCTCCTTTGAATTTAAAATAAGTGCAGTGAACTAATAACTAATACGCTTACAAAATATTGCCGGCCTATTACCTTTCATTTGTTTTTCTAGTATTCTGCTTTTTCCTCCTTTTCAAAACCATAGGCATGTCAACGGATGTCAATGTCATCAATGTCAATAGATATGCAAAATCTGTGCCAATACGGGATAATTGATTTTTATGAAAACTTAATGGTTGAATTGAAGTTTTAGGTCTTTATTGGTTCTTTTTGGTGATATAATAGTACCAATTAAAGACAGGTAGGTGTTTTATGTCAAAATCCGAACTTACACTTATAGCGGGAAGCTCAAAAACAAAGGAAGCCTTGCAGGAGCAACTGGAACAACTGCTTGGAGACTACGTGCATGTCAAAAGCCATTCTACCGATGAGGGAATACCTCGTTCTCTGGGAGATGGAATGATTTTGTTTTCATCAGATGCCGCTTATGATAAGAAAGAGGGTATATATAGCGTAAATCCCGAGAAAATAATCGTCGGAAAGAGAACTGTTAATCATGAATACATTGACAAGCTATTAAGAATACCAGAGGGTTCGGCCGTTCTTTTGGTGAATGATGATGATGATGCAACTATTAACCTTATTGAATCCTTATATCAGCTTGGTGTCGATCATGTTCAATTTATTCCTTTCAGGAAGGGGATATTATTTTATGAGAATGTCCAAATCGCCGTTTCACCAGGAGAAACTCACCTATGTCCCTCTTACATAAAAGAAGTAATCGATATAGGTGTGCGTCTTTTTGATATAACAACAATTTTGGAAGTTGTAGAATGCTGTGGTTTACACAAGGATATATCCTCGAAGATTTCAGAAAGGTATATTAGCAATATCATTGAATTACAACGTAAGCTGTTATATGCAGAGCGTGATGCTAAACAAATGAGCGATCATATCCAAAATGTGTTGGGGACTGTCGATGACGGAATATTGGTCGTTAACGAGGTAGGGCTGATATCGGTATTCAATAACCAGCTTGCGGCATTGTTCCATGTTGATGCAAAAGATGTAGTTAATCAGTATCTGGAGCATGTATTGAATCGCCGGGATATTATCGATTTCATCATGGGAAGTAATGATGAAAGCAAGTTCTTCAACATAGACGGAGTGGATGTCGTGATTTTTCGATTGCAAATGATGAAAGAAAATACAATCGTCGCAACCTTCAAAAGCGTACACCAAGCTTTCGAAATAGAAAAGACTGCACAAAGAGAAATGCGAAATCAAGGCTTTTATTCAAAATACCGCTTTGAAGATATTATTGGCGAAAATGAAGTAATGAAAGAGCGTAAGCAGATTGCCAAGAAGCTTGCCCTGTCTGAGCATCCGATTTTGGTTCAGGGAGAGACAGGAACAGGAAAAGAGCTGTTTGCTCATGCGATTCACGAGCATTCATTGCGAAAGAACGGGCCATTTCTAGCGGTCAACTGCAGCGCTTTAACAGAAACTTTACTTGAAAGTGAATTGTTTGGTTACGAAGAAGGTGCATTTACAGGAGCACAAAGGGGAGGCAGGAAAGGACTGTTTGAAATGGCGGATAACGGGACGATCTTTTTGGATGAAATTGGTGATATAAGTCTCACAGTTCAATCCCATTTGCTACGGGTTCTTCAGGAGGGCGAAATACGCAGAATTGGCGGCAAGAGAATCATTCCCATAAATGTTAGGGTAATCACCGCGACGAATAAAAATCTTCATGATAAGATGCGGGACGGTTCATTCAGAACAGACTTGTTTTACCGTCTGAATGTACTCAATCTTTACATACCGTCACTAAAAGAGAGAAGAGCGGATATTCCACTTTTGATAAAGCATCTCATCACAAAAAGCGGGAAGTGGGTAAAAGTAGAGCAAGACGTTATGGAGTTTTTCATGCAATATGAATGGCCCGGCAACATAAGGGAACTTAAAAGCACAATCGATTACATGCTGACGGTTTGTGAGGGGAATGTCTTGTCGAAGAGTGGCCTTCCGTTCATGCACGGGCATGCGGAAGAAAGTGTTACGGCAGATTATCCTGTCTGTGAAAGTTTACTGGAAATTCAGGAGCGAATTTTCATCTTGGAAGTAATCAAACAGTACAACGATAAAGGAAAAGCGGCAAGTCGGGAACTTATTGCTAGTCACAGTCAAGAATCGGACTTTGTCTTGTCCCCTCAGCAAATCCGTCGCCGCCTGGATATTTTGGAAATCGACGGATTTGTCGTCAAAGGCAGAGGGAGGGCTGGCACTAAGATCACCGCTGAAGGAATGGAGTATTTATTTTTTCTTAAGTCAAAGCATGCTATGCATGGATATAATTAGTCACTACCTATAAGAAGAGTTAGTAATTTCAAGGTTTTAATAAGTGATGGAAGGGGTACCGCCCCAACACCAATAAGAAGTTTAAGAGGTGAAATTACACAATTTTTAAAAGCCCCATTTCTCAGTGTCACAAGAGAAATGGGGCTTTTTTAATGCCGATTAGTATAGCTCTTAATTATAATTGACCCTTTTTCACTACGAGTGGTTTCGCAGCTTTTTCCAAGAATCTCATATATCGATAAAAGCATGGTCATTTTTTAACGTATTCAAAATATGCTTAGTCAGATTTGATGCGTCCGTGTTTTTCCAAACTGCCGATATGGAACTTGATAAGTTCGAGTTATCGATGTTCAAGGCTTTGACTTGGCGTTTTCCCAACAAATTCACCATATCTTCCGGCATGAGGGCTACGCCTAAGTTATTGGATATTAGATTCGCGATCGTCAGTAATTCAGAGCCTTTACATAATTCCTTAGGTGAAAATCCAGCAGTCAGACAAGCTTTTTCCAAAAGGAATTGAAGGGAGTGTGCCTGGACGGCATCATAATGGATAAAAGGTTCGTCTTTTGCTTCGTATAAATGTATTGCATCTTTTTGGGCTAGTGGATGATCAATGGAGACGACCAATTGTAAAGGGAACCTCATGAATTCAATCATGCTTAATCCTTCATTGGCAATGATGTTACTGTTAATGGGCGTCCGGATGAAACCGATGTGATAGTTTTGTTGGTTTACGAGTTTTACTGCCCTTGAAGATGTTGTTTCATGCACGTAAAATTCTGTTTCCGGGTATTCCCCCACTATCTTTTTCAATAACTTCGGGATATATATACTAGCTGCAGAAGGGACGGTAGCAATCTTCAGTTTAGGCTTGGGGATGGCTTTATGTTCAACTATGTAATTCACGGTTTTCTCAATATCTTCGAAGGAAGGGGCTAGTTTTTTATAGATATACTCTCCTTCTTCCGTCAATGTAATTTTTCTAGTCGTTCGATTCAATAGTTTAAAGCCTAATTGTTTTTCGAGGGATAAAATCTGTTGGCTTAGTCCGGGCTGGGATATATGCAGGGTTTTGGAAGCCTCACTGAAACTAAGATGGTTAGAAACCTCTATGAAATAGCGGAGGGATAGGAAATTCAAACAATCACCCACTTCAGTTGGATTTGAAAAAACAAGGCTAAAACCTGCTGGTAAAAGAAAGGGTGGACTTTTAATTCCCTCTCTAACAAAAGCTGGAAATAACGATTGAAGGATAGAAATGCTAGGATGTTGGTTTTATAACATGGTCTTATAAGTTTATAACAATAATATATTTCTAAATTGAAAGAGTCAATATTATCCTTAAAGAAAGGAAGGAAACGTAATAAAAGGTAAAATATCCCTATTAAATCACTGATTTTTCTTGTTTTTAATAGGTGTTATTACACGTTTATGCTTGTTGTTTTGATTTATATAAAACTTTTTAATGGATTGCTAGTGCTTTTAGAGTATGATCCTTATTTTGTAAAAAAAGGGAAAGTGAGGTGGTGGGTAGAATAATAACATTATAATTTTATGAAGTTGATGAAAACACATGGGGTGGAACTTTTATAAAACATCGATAAGTGTTTTTATTGATTATGATTTTGACGTTAACAGGTATCGCGGCATTCGGGGGGTGATTTTTTGAAGTGAACCATCGAAGAAAGCAGGGAATGTACTGACGGCCATTTTAGAGATCGACCAGTATATTCCTCTTAAAAAGCAGAGTCATTTGCTCGTATATCCAGTTGGCGTACGGTAAAACCCAATTTGTTTTATTTTGAAAGGAGACTAATTCATGAAATTTTTAAAAAGTTTTATTTTAGTTACTTTCAGTTTCTTTTGTATGATCACACCAGCTTTTGCAAGTGTCCCTGGAGTGGATGGGTCAATGGGAAAGGGAGCAACAAAAGGAATCGTATCAGTTTCCCACCCGTTAGCAGCTGAAGCGGGCATAAAGATATTAAAACAAGGTGGAAACGCAGTCGATGCAGCAGCAGCCATTCAATTATCATTAAATGTAGTTGAACCAATGATGTCTGGAATCGGTGGCGGTGGTTTTATCATGATTTATAATAAAAAGGAAAATAAAATAACGATGATTGAAAATCGCGAAATGGCACCGAAAAATGTTACGCCTGAACTTTTTTTAGATGGAAAGGGAAAACCTGTTCCTTTTAGTAAGCGGCACACATCTGGTAAAGCGGTTGCAGTTCCTGGAACTCTGATGGGTTTAGAGACTTCTCTTGAGAAATATGGAACATTGAAATTATCACAAGTCATAGGCCCGGCCATTAAACAAGCTGAACAAGGGGTCAAAGTCAATTGGGCAACAGCACAATATATCGATGAAAATGTAACAAAGCTTAAAAATAACCAAGCGGCTGCAAAAGTTTTTGTACCAGACGGAAAGCCATTGGAAGAGGGCGACACCCTTGTACAGCCAGATCTGGCAAAGACTTTTAAGTTACTAAAAAAACAAGGTTCCAAGGCTTTTTATAAAGGTGAAATCGGGGAAGCCCTAACCAAAGAAGTTCAAAAGCGTGAAGGAACGATGACAACTGAGGATTTGCAAAACTATGAGGTGAAAGAAAGAGAGCCGATTAAATCGGAATATAGGGGATTTGAAGTGGTAGGGGCAGCTTCACCAAGCTCAGGCAGTTTGACCGTTCTACAAATCCTGGAGCTTATGGAAGGATACGATGTACAAAAGATGGGGGCGAACACACCTGAATATCTTCATTATCTCACGGAAGCCATGCATCTTGCTTTTGCCGATCGAGCTGCCTATATGGCGGATGAAGATTTTTATGATGTACCTACAAAAGGACTATTGGATGAAGGTTATATTAAAGAAAGACGAAAACTCATCAATCCAAATAGATCAACAGCTGATGTCAAGGCAGGCGATCCATGGAAGTATGAGGGCAAAGAACCTCCTTCAATGAAGAAGGTAAAAGAGGAGAAAACACCGATCGGTCAAACAACCCATTTCTCTGTAATGGATAAATGGGGAAATATGGTTGCATATACGACTACAATCGAGCAAGTATTCGGATCGGGTATCATGGTACCTGATTATGGATTCATGCTAAATAATGAAATGACGGATTTTGATGCAACACCGGGTGGAGTTAACCAGGTGGAACCAGGAAAAAGACCAAGAAGCAGTATGTCACCGACCTTCGTATTAAAGGATGGCAATCCCTTCATGGCCATTGGTTCACCAGGGGGAGCGACGATAATAGCATCTGTATCTGAAACGATTATGAACGTGCTTGATCATAAAATGCCAATCCAAGATGCCATATTAGCGCCGCGTATTTATTCCGCTGGATATCCGACAGTTAGATGGGAACCGGGAATTGAACAAAATACAAGGTTGGAGTTAATGGCAAAAGGCCATGTTTATGAAGAAAAACCCCAGCATATCGGAAATGTGCAAGCTGTTATTTATGATTATGAAAAAGGGAAAATGTATGGGGGAGCCGATAATACGAGAGAAGGAACTGTTCAAGGAGTGTATAATGTTTCCTATAAATCGAAAAAGCCAAAAGAAATAAAAGAAGAAAAAAAGGGACCGTTTACCTTAAAAGTGAATGGAGCGGTTTATCCTTATTCAGCTGAACAAATGAAACTGATAGATGAAAAACCCTATATCCAATCAGACAAATTGTTACTTGGTTTGGGTGCAATTGGAACAGGGGACTTGGAAACATTCAAACCAGATAAAAAATCGTATCTACCGGTGTTAAGGGTTGCGAAATCATTAGGATATAAAACAAAATGGAACGAAAAAGACAAAGAGGCACTATTGGAAAAAGATCCGGCGGGTATTGGAGATCCAGACGATGATGGCAGTGTCACGAATTAATTTACCCTGACGAATTTAGACTGAAACTGCTCTAGCAAGCAGTTTATAAGGAAATCGAGGGAAATGGCCAAAGCAATAAAATCAAACATTCCCCCTGTGCAATGTGCATATGGGGAATGTTTTTTTGTCATTACCGTTGATTTTTTTAGTCACCGTTCCTGACATCACTCTTAAAAAAGCTATGAATGTCCTCGATTAACCTACATACCGCGGGAGACAGATATCGATCTTTCAAATAAGCCAGGTAAACAGTCCTTTCCAAATAATTTGAATCGATTGCGCGAATTGCAGTATTGGGGGGGGCAGCGGATCTTATATAGTTTTCCGGTAAAATTGTAACCCCAAGCCCTGCTTCCACCAAACTGCAAGCCGTTTCAAGCCTTTCTATTTCGTATAGGATATTGGGAATTGCATTTTCATCCTTAAATGCTCTTAAGATATCATCTCTTGTTTGAAATCCAGTTGTACTGATGATCAATTCTTTCTTTGCTATGTCTTGGAAAGTGATGGACTCTTTTCCGTTTAAATCGTCATCTTTATGGATCAAAAGCATGAATCTTTCATTATAAAGGGGAGTGGACAGAATTTCATCGTTGTTGATGGGCTGGTTCGTGATGGTGAAATGAACATTATACCGATTTAACGAATCGAAAACCTTCTCTTCCCCTAATATTTCCCTGACTTTTATATGAATTTTAGGATAATTGATTTTAAAATTCCTGATGATCTTCGGGAACCAAAATTTGAATGATTCTATGGAACCTATTGATACGGTTCCGCTTCCGACATCCTTCATTTCTTTAAGCTCCACCTGCATATTATCGAATCTTCTTAACAGATCAACAGATCTCGTATAGAAAATCTCCCCTGCTTCTGTAAGCTCAAGTCCCCTTGTATTGCGTTCCAAAAGCTGAAAATCAACTTCATTTTCTAATTTCAATATGGCATTACTTAGGGAAGGTTGTGATATATGCAGCGTTTTTGCTGCTTTTGAGAAATTCTTTTCCCGGACAATTGTAGTGAAATATCGAAGTTGACGAAGATCCATATATTCTCCTTTCTATAGTCTTAAACTATAGATATATTGAAATTTTGTATTGGTAATTATATATTATCTCATTTATAATTTTGAAAAAAGATATTTCGGAATTTTTTAAATAAAGGAGAAATTATGTATACAAATCCGACTTTAAATTATTGGAATGGAAGAATTGATTCCCAATCTGACATGGACAGCTTCAGGTACCACCAAAGAGTACGTTTGGCACCGATTTCGGAATTGGCCATCTCTTCCAATTCATCCAGGACCTTTGGATTGATTGGCTTCAAATGTGATGAAGGCGTCAAAAGGAATAAAGGCAGGATTGGTGCAGCAGAAGGGCCTGATCATATTAGGCAGTCATTGGCGAAATTACCCTGTCATTTACCTTCCCAAACCGAGCTGGTGGATGCTGGTGATGTAATATGTGAAGGTTCAGAGATGGAGGCCGCTCAATCCCAACTGGGTTCGGCTGTTACCCGGATATTGGAGAGTAAAGCGATTCCTATCATACTTGGCGGAGGGCATGAAACCCTGTATGGCCATTATCTTGGGATTAGGAAATCCATTGGACCAAAAGCTAGCTTGGGAATCATTAATATTGACGCTCACTTTGATATGAGGCCTTATGAAAAAGAGAGTTCATCAGGAACGATGTTTAAGCAAATTTTGGACGAAGATAAAAATTGTGGCTATTTATGTGTCGGAATTCAGAAGCAGGGGAATACGAAGGCACTGTTTGAAACTGCCGAGAGAAGTAAGGTCGATTACATATTGGAAGAAGATTTGTCATTGAATGAAATGGATGAAACTAAGCGGCGGATAAATGAATTCGCTAAGGAATATGACTACATTATTCTTACATTATGTACAGACGTTATTGATTCAGCCTACGCACCTGGGGTAAGTGCTCCATCGCCTTTTGGACTGAATCCGAAATTGGTCCGTGCCATTATCAGGCATATCGTATCGAATGAAAAGATCCTCTCCTTTGATATCTCGGAAGTGAATCCTTCGTTGGATGAAAATAATATAACCGTTACATTGGCAGCACATTTAATAAATGAGGTTTTACTTCATTTTAAATAATGAATGGCTTTCCTAAAATGCCATCTCCATAATCATCTATCTGTATTGAAGCGAAAAACCTTTTACAGCGCCTGACTGTCCATGATTCATTCATGGGCAGTCTTTTTTACGCCGCCAATTCAAGGATTCATGCTCCCGGGCTTTGTTCGACTAACCCTTTAAGGTGTAAAGGAACCTCCATGCTGCCTCTTCATTAGAAGATTAACCATGACTCTGCCAGAGTTCAATACTGATACTTGTGGATTTTTAGTTTATAATAACAACCATCTAGCCTATTGAGGGGGGATTCCATGAATGAATATAAAGTAACGGTAAGGAATGGCAGTACCTTGATTTTGTCGGAAATCATTAAAGCTGAAGATGAAAGAGAAGTCCTTGGCACCCTTTTGATTTCCAGCGAATTATTTAATCAGCCATTTACCGACATCAGGATTTTAGAACACTGATTTGTGCCTGCTTGTTCCATTTGTTACACTGTAATAAATCTTAATACGGTAGGCGATATTATGTGTGGACGTTTCACCCTTTTCACTGACATTGAAGAAATAAAAGATCGGTTTGATATACAAGGATCATTTGATGAGGAATACCAATTCAGCTACAATATTGCTCCCTCCCAATCCGTGTTATCCGTCATTAATGACGGGGCAATGAACCGACTTGGATATCTTCGGTGGGGACTCATTCCATTCTGGGCAAAAGACGAAAAAGTTGGCTATAAAATGATCAATGCCAGAGCGGAAACCATTGCAGAGAAAGCAAGCTTCAAGAATGCGTATAAGAAGAAGAGATGCTTGATAATCGCTGACTCATTTTACGAATGGAAAAAGACACCAGAAAGAAAAATACCGATGCGAATAAAAATGAAGAATCATGCTCCATTTGGAATGGCCGGTATATGGGAATCCTGGAAATCTCCCGAAGGCCTCAGCATTTACACGTGCTCCGTTATAACAACCGTTCCTAATGAGCTGATGACCAGCATTCATGATCGTATGCCTGTAATCCTTAAACCAGAAGATGAAAAAGATTGGTTGAATCCATCCATTAATGATCCTGCATATCTGCAGCAGTATTTAAAGTCATTCGACTCAGAACAAATGGAAGCTTTTGAGGTATCGACTGATGTGAACTCGACTAAAAAAAATTCACCTAATCTAATACAACAAATTTGCTGAGAGGTCATTAGACCTCTTTTTATATTAATTCCGCCCGGATAAATATCAGTGGAAGACTCATTGTACTGATTAACTGCAAACAGTAAGAAGTGCATGTGAATACTATAAAACTAAACCTTGCGAAAATAGACAAAATGCTGTACTCTTATATTTGCTTTTCAAAACGACTTCGATGTCGCTTTAACAAACACAGATGGTTACAGCAAGTTTCCAGTTTGGTACTTTTCTGACAGGTATCGTAATAGTTGATAAATTATATAATTTTGATCTTCTTATCAAGAGAGACGGAGGGACTGGCCCGAAGATGTCTCGGCAGCGGACTTAATGGGAGTGCTGTGCCAAATCCAGCAGGCTGATTTTCGCCTGAAAGATAAGGAGGGTGTTTTTTATAAATTAAAAGACCTCTTCTTGTTTTAATAGAAGGGGTCTTTTTTATGCTGACAGCTGTTTTTTTTTGCTATAGCTCCATCACTGGATAATCAAGCTCAAATTGGCGTTATTTGCGAAAACTGTTAAAAGAATAAAGGCTATGACACATGTCATGGGAAAAATAAAAAGAGGTGTACATCATGAGTGCAAACAATAAAGGGAATCCATGGGCATTGATTCCATTTGTCGTATTTTTAATTTTATTTATAGGGTCCGGAATCGTCACTAAAGATTTTTATTCATTTCCGGTGATTGTAGCCATTTCTATTGCATCAGCAGCTGCATTGGCAATGAATCGGAAAGAAAGTTTCAATCAAAAGGTTGATATTTTCTGTAAAGGTGCCGGTGACGCTAATATTATGTTAATGGTAATCATTTTCCTTTTAGCCGGCGCTTTTTCCGAAGTTGCGAATGGTATGGGGGCAGTTGAATCAACCGTGAATCTTGCCTTAGCGGTTTTTCCGCAAAATCTTTTAATGGTAGGGATATTCATTATCGCTTGTTTTATTTCCCTATCTATGGGAACGAGCATGGGAACGATTGTAGCCCTAGCACCTATCGGGGTGGGAATTAGCGAGCAAACCGATATTTCGCTTGCCCTCTCAATGGCGGCCGTTATTGGTGGTGCGATGTTTGGGGATAACCTATCCTTCATTTCAGATACGACAATCGCTGCAGTTCGAACACAGGGAACGAAAATGAAGGATAAGTTTAAGGTGAATTTTTTCATCGTTTTACCTGCGGCCATCATCACATGTGCTATCCTAGGAATATTAACGATGGGTGAACAAGCCGACATCACCCAAAATTCTTATAATTGGGTGAAGATTCTTCCATACCTTTGCGTATTGATCACTGCATTGGCAGGAGTCAATGTGTTCCTGGTCCTATCCATCGGAATCGTCCTTGCCGGAATTATCGGCTTGGCGGATGGAAGTTATCAACCGTTGGGTGTCATTCAAAAAGTTGGTGAGGGAATGGCGGGAATGTATGAAATCTCCTTCCTTGCCATTTTAATTGCAGGTATGGTTGCTGTAATCAAACATAATGGTGGCATCGATTATCTACTCCACCTCGTGACACGAAATAGCAAATCAAAAAAAGGGGCGGAATTCAGCATTGCCGGGCTTGTTGGTTTGACGAACCTTTCAACGGCAAATAACACGATTTCGATTATCATTGCCGGGCCACTTGCCAAAAACATCGCTGAAAAGTATGGGATTGATCCGCGTAAATCGGCGAGCATCCTTGACGTTTTTGCCTGTTGTATCCAAGGGGTGATTCCATATGGGGCACAGCTGCTTGTTGCAGCAGGGGTAGCAAAGATCTCTCCCATAAGCATCTTGCCGTATTCATATTACCCAATACTAATTGGACTTTGTGGAGTCGTTGCCATCTTGATTGGTTATCCACGGTTTCAGTCGGGAAATGATGAATCGAAGAAACGGACTTATTAAAAAGAGGATAATAATGAAAAAAACACCCTGAATCATTGGATACAGGGTGTTTTCTGTATGGGTGAAATCTTCCCACTTATGTCAGTATAAGTGTTCATAAAGTAATCAATTCATCTGCTAGGGATTTCTTTAATTTATGGTAAACAACTTATTTCATAACCAAAATAACTGCTTCATTCCGGTTCATATTATTAATCGTTTTGCGTGCGGCATTTGTCATGAATAGAGGACAACACCAACTAAACCAGAAAGTATAATTACATAAGCTGGGTGCCAGCGTAATTTCATTAGGGCAAATAACGATAATCCAAAAACGAGTAATAAGCTTATCGTATGCCATGAAAAGTTTGGGGCTATCATATGATTGGAAAGTGCTAAACTGATTGCTGCAAAGAGGATTAAACTGGTGACAATGGGTCTTAATCCATAAAACATGGATTGAATAACTGGATAATGATTCAATTTGCTGAAGAAGGTGGCTATAACGGTCACGAATATAATAGCAGGTAGCAAGATTCCGAGAGCGGATGATATGGCTCCTGCTAATCCAGCAGTCGAATAGCCAACGAGAATGGCACTATTGGCTGTGACAGGTCCTGGGGACATCCCGGAAATGGCGATTATATCGGTAAATTGTTGCGTCGTCATCCATCCATGCTGTGAGACTTCCGATTCTATTACGGGAATCATGGCGTATCCGCCCCCGAACGATACAAAACCGATAATAAAGAAGGTGCTAAACAACTCCCACAATTCCATCATTCTATCACACGCTTTCTTGAAAATTAGTTAGCCCTTTTTGATTTACCTATATGCCAGCACCCATGTAAGGTTCGAAATCATTTTCTTCTTTTGTCATATCTTTTCTGTCCAACTTGATATCGTATCCTGATTTTCTCTTGATGGAGATTGTTACAATACCCGCTATAGCTCCTGCCACTATAACGATCACAGGGTGAAGAAAGAAGAGGACCGGAATTCCTGCTAATAAAATACAGAAAGTTGATTTGTCTACAACAGCCGTTTTTCCTATCTTGATAGCCGCATAGGCGATGGTGGCTACTATGGAAGCTCTGATCGATATGAATGCGGATTCTATCTTCGGATTATCCTGAATGAAAAAATACAAAATGCCTAGGAGCAGAACAATTAAAAAGGTAGGTAATGAAACACCGATCATGGCTGCCATTGCCCCCTTCATTCCGGCAATTCGATGGCCGATAAAGGTGGCGGAGTTAATGGCGACAGCTCCCGGTACGGACTGAGATAATGCAAAAACATCCGTAACTTCTTCGCTTTTCATCCATTTCCTCTTTTCGACCACTTCTTTTTCGATTAATGGGATCATCGCAAACCCGCCTCCGAATGTGACAGGTGCTATTTTAAAAAAGGTCCAAAATAAAAGGAAAAGAGTTTTCCATTGTCCTTTCATTGACATCAGTCACTTCCTTTGCCGCTAAGTTTAAATCTTATTACTAACATATCAAAGAAAAAGGAATGGGTAAATTGCAACAAAATCATCGGGTATAACAAAACGTTATACCTAGAAGATTTATCCGTTTTATAAAGAATGCCGCCAATAATTTAATAGCCTCACTTATTCAGGGATGCAGCACTCTTTTTTCATTTCACCATTTACCTTTATGATGCTATCATTTTAATGAACTATCTAAAAACATGGAGGTCGTTTTCTTGAAATTAGAAAATCTAAAAATGTTTTGTTTAGTGGTGGATGAAGGAAGCATAAGCCAGGCAGCGAGGTTAAGTTTCCTATCTCAACCCGCTGTAACAAGACAAATCCACCAACTGGAAAATTATTATAACACTTTGTTATTCGACCGTGAGGAAGGAAGGCTGAGAGTTACAGAGGCAGGAAAGTTGTTATACCCTTTTGCAAAAGCTATTGTAAATGACTTCAACCATTCAAAAGAAGTGATTCAGCAATCAACAGGCAAGTATAATGCAAACCTCATAGTAGGGGCATCCTTGACCATCGGTGAGTATTTGTTGCCGAGCTTGCTTGGAAGATTCAAAAAACAACAGCCTGAAATAAAAGTGACATTAACGATAAAAAATACCCCCCGGGTTCTGCAGGATCTTACAAATGATGTCATTGATTTGGCCTTGGTGGAAGGGCTTGTGGAAAACAGCGATTTTATTGTAGACAAGTTCGCCGAGGACGAATTGATATTGGTATGTCCATCCGACCACCCCTGGAAAGACAGAAAAGAAATTCAGCTTGAGGAATTGGGGAATGAAAGAATGATTTGGCGTGAATCCATTTCAGGAACAAGGCTTATAGTAGAAAACATGTTAAGGGAGCATGGGGTTTTAGAAAAAATAGAAAGCTACATGGAGATTGGCAGCACACAAGCGATAAAAAGTGCGGTTGAAGCTGGACTTGGAATCAGCATTCTGCCCAGGTTGACAGTGGCCAGGGAATTGGAGCAAGGCTTTTTGCGGGAAGTGTCAATTTCCAGAATAGATATAACAAGAAATTTATGGCTAGTCAGGAAAAACAATCGTTTTAATAAAATAGGGGTGTCTAAATTTGTTCATTTTCTTCAATAAGGAGGAAAGACACTTTGGTTTACTATTACAATTTGGCAGCGTTTTCGGTTTAGTGGATAACGATGTGCCCCGGACCACCTTACCTTGAAAAAGTCATAGAGAATTGAATAACCGCATGAAATATCATAAAAGCTCTTCTCTATCGGGAGGGGCATTTTGTAGTTGGATGTTCAGTTTACGGTTAACCGAAGTATGGAAACAAGCAGTTTATATATAAATAAAATTGAAGTTACTATTAGAAATAGGAAATATACTTAATGGTTAA
>NZ_JBHTYI010000038.1:0-40188 GCF_043656335.1 Peribacillus sp. NPDC056705
AATAATAAGAGAAAAACCCAATGCTGTCAATATTTACAAATATTGGATAGGAAGTAATTCAGCTAATAGAAGAAAACTTCCCCCCAAAAACAAAATGCCTGGGGGTTCTTTCCTTTTATATTTTTCAGTTCTTTTGGGATATGATTCCATTTACTCTTGGGCACCTCAACTATAATTCCTAAAGTAATAAGTTAAATTAACTCATATTTTCTTCAACTTTTGCACCTGTTAGTGGAACAAGGTACTTACATTTAATCATCATTAAGGATTATTGTAGAGTTGACACAAACTGTGCAACAAAAAAAGGAACCAAAAGGTTCCTAATCATTACTTGTTATCCTTTATTTGATGTTTTTTAGGATTGTCTACTTTGAAAGTAGTTTCGGTTTCATGATCTTTATTGATTTGTTCCATACTTGAATTTTGAATTTCCTTCTTTGTCATTGATGCTTTGCTGGTGTTCGTGCTGGTGTTGGTGCTTTTGCTCGTGTTGATGTTTTTGCTGGTGCTTTTGCTCGTGTTGGTGCTTTCGCTTTCAGAGTTATTCACCACCTTATTTAATATTCTAATTATTTTGCCTAACAATTCTAGAACCATTCATAAAAAATAAGATGACAATTTCCAATAATTAATTCAAACAAATATTAATGAACAGTCCGAATACACTGTGCTTGTTGAACTATCCTGCTGCCCCTTTACTTCATTACCAGGAGCTGCTGATCAGCTCCTGAACAATTTAATGGTATTGAAACCAAACAAACCATCCTTTTTCCTTACTTTTGGCTAAAAATATTTGACCTTGGGCTAAGTTAGCTCCAGGGGCTTTGGGGAAATCTAAACGTACAAGCCATGATTCTTCAGCAATTTCTTTGCCACAAAAGGTCTTTGCCATTCCAAAATAGTCTTCTTCATCTTTATTGCCAACTGTTTCGGGAAAAGGTTTGGCAGTTACTACATCCCACTTAGTATATATGTCAGGAAAATCATCTATCCCAGTTCCATAAGTTTTTGGTATTAAAGTATTTAACGCTTTTATTACCTCTTTTTTATCCTTAATCGTTGTTTTCTCTAATTCACTTAACACAGGACATTCTTTAGGTTGTGCGTATCCTTGAATTGAACAAAAAAACAACATAGGAATGGTAATAATCAATATATATAGCTTTTTCATAAAACTCACCTCAAAAGTTATCTTTCCTAATTTTTTTTAAAATAGTCCAGTTTTTGAGGTGTAATAGCTCAATTGTTCTTCAACTAACCCCCGTTAGTTGCATAAAGAAAGAGCTGCCTTAAAGACAGCTCTGATCTCCGGCTAGCGTTCAACAAATAATCCACACTTAAATCCACTCTTTTCCATGTTCACGAATGAATGTAATATCGTTTTGATAATGTTCAAGATGCCCTTCATCTATCATCATTTGAAAGGCAATGTCACCTTCACTGGCTTTTCTTGTAATGGTTTTACATAACCCTTCCAATCGCAGCAATACCATTTCCAAATAATCTTCTTCTATTTCCTCACCGTAAGATTCAAAAAACAATCTAACTCTTTGTTTTATACGGTTAGCGTGCTGTAATGAATTATATTTAACTTTCTCACCAGTTTCAGAAAGATTAAATCTACTTAAGGGGACAACCGTATAAAGAGTGTACGCTATGTCCCAAAGTTTTGGACCAGGTCCAGCGACATCGAAATCAATAATACCTATTGGTCTTTCATGTTTAAAAATAATGTTGTATACCGCAAAATCATTATGGCATAGTACCTCAAATTGTTGGGGGGTGTTATCTATCGATTGCCAGCTATCATCAAATGAAAAATCGCTGACAGAATCATGATAAAGCCAGAGCATTTTCGCTATTTCCATTAAGACATCATCAGACCGCATGTATTCTTTTAAAGGATAATTACCAGCTTCTCCTTCAATAAATGATAATACCTCTCTTCCTTTATCATCAATACCTAAAAACTTTGGAGCATAGCTGAAGCCTTTGTTCTCCAAATGCTTTAATAGCTTATGAACTCTAGGACTATCTGGCTTTAATTCTCGTCGCACAGTATCTTCCGAACGATAAACGTTAGAGACATTCCCTCCTGTCAGCATTTCTTCGTTTTCATGGTTTGACATCTAAATATCCCCCTAAATATGAATTTCCTTAACCCGTAAATTAAATCCTATTTGTTAAACTAACCTGCCCCATTTGTTGCATAAGAAAAGGAGCCGCTGATCAGCTCCTGGTAATGAAGTGAAGGACTGTTAGCTGAAGAACAACTACTATAAATACCTTTCTTCAGGGATCAAAAAATCCAGCTAAAGAGAGTGTAGATTCCGATTAATGTAAAGAAGATGATTAATATTAATATCGTGATACACCCAATAGGAAATAACTTATCCCCCAATGTCTCATCATGTTCTTCCGTCAACTTTTCTTTAACTTTATTTTGTATAGGAGAACCTGCCTCATCTTGCAGTCCTTTTATAATTTCACTATCTCCTTTGAACTTTAGAACTCTGGCTATTCCAATAGGATCGTTACCCATGGATTTTTCGAACAGAATGCACGCATCCACCATTTCAGGTGTCTTATTCTTTTCTAGATACCAATAGCGACCGGCCATCGAGGGATATTTTAATGCAAAATAGATATCGCCTAACTTTTTGCGGAGTTCTAATTCATCTGGATAGGTGATAATTAACCCGTGTATTCTATCTCTTGCTTTGCCTAAATCATGATTTTTAATGTCCTCTTCTATCTTCTTTAAAGTTTTAACAGGTATTTTTTCTATGAATACTCCTCCTTCATCTATTTATTTATAGTTGAAATAATCCGAAACAAATTTTTCATTTATAACCCGCCCCTATACTTCCAGAAGAAAAAGGGGAAGTAATTGCTCTTCTATCCTAGAAACTGACTACACATCTCAATATTCTATTCCATCCACTTTTTGTAGAGGGCATCAAATTTTCCCTGTAGCTTCATTTCATCCATCCACATTTCCAAGTAGCTTGCATAAATGAAATCACCTCTCGGGATCATATAACCTTTTTCACTGTTTGTGAAAGGCTTGTCAGTTTGAGCCGCATACAGTCTGTAATCAGCTTTTGCATACAGCATTGCTTCTACTGTATCAGTGATCATGACATCATACGTACCTTCTGCAACAAGATGTGGGATATCAAGGTTGTTCTGTACAACGGTTACGTTAGCATTGCTTAGATACTGACGGACAAATTCCTCGTTTGTTCCGCCTGGATTTACGCCGATGCGTACAGAAGGCTTGTTGATATCCTCAATGGAAAGATACTTGTCTTTATCTTCTTTGCGAATTAATGGTACCTTACCGAATGAAAGGTAACCTTGGGATACATAAGCGCTTTTTTGTCTCGCTGTATTGCGAGTCACACCGCCCACAGCGATATCGAATTTGTCCGCTTCCAGGTCTTTCAACATCGCAGGCCATGTGGTGGCGACGAATTTCACCTTTACACCAAGATCTTTGCCAAGTTCTTTGGCAGCGTCCACGTCAAAGCCTTCATACTCATTTGTTTCCGGATTCAAATAGGTAAAAGGTTTGTAGTCGCCGGTCATTCCTACCCGAATGTATCCACGTTTGATTATTTCATCAAGCTGGGAAGCCTCGACTTTTTTCAAATGCCCTGGCGCCTTTTCTGATGCTGGTTCAGCCGAGACGTTTTGCGAGGAGATCAGATCGTGACCGACGTACCCTGTACCTAGCAAGAATAAGCTGATCATTCCAGCCATAAGTGTTTTTTTCCAATTGTTGAACATGTGATTTTACCTCCATTTTTTTATATTTTTAATTCATCTACCAATTATTAAAAATACAACAAAATAAATGAATCACCTTCAAAAACATACACTTTTTTATATTTAGGTTGAATTAGCGTAGCAGTTGATATGAACCATCCAATGAGGAACTTATTACTTTGCACAAATAATGAAACTATTTAATGATTTTTCATTTCCATTTGAAGTGTTCATCAATTCATAATAACTAGTTATCAACGGTTGCATCATGGAAGGAACTTTAATAAAATCTGCACGGATGCTATTGGCATAATTTTTTTCCCATTGACCGTCTTGTAATAAGGTTGCATCGACTGTATGGTGTTTTACCACTTCAAAATTTGCTTGCTGGAGTAGCTGGTGAATTTGAGTTTTATGAAACAAGTTTTGGATATTTCCTTCATTCTTTACGAAGTTTGAATACAATGCCAAAATGGAAACTGCACAAAAATGGGAACGTTGCGTAATGCAGGTAAAATCGAGGTCCCATTCTGCAAAACATATATGTTTTGCCAAACCACGAATTTTTTTAAAGTAATTCAATAAATCTTCCGGTTGCTTGAAATACCATGAACAATGGGATAATACCGCCACATCAAATGGCATAGTCGATTCAAAAAAATCAAAATCCATTTCAAAATGGAAGTCAATACGTTCTCCTAATAGAGATTTCTTAATACGTTCAGTTGCTTGACCTAAAGTTGACGGTGCCCCGTAATCGGGACTAGCGATATCTATTGCGACAACACATCCGTTTTCTCCTACCGCGTCGGCTAAAGCAACGGTTGTATCGCCCTGCCCGCAACCGATTTCTAATACGCGCATTCCTTTTTGAATCCCAAATGCTTTTACTAATTCCAAACGGTGCTGCAACTGAACTTGTTGTATCAAATCATCCTCAAATAATGGATATCTCGATAAAAAAGACATCGTTTTTTCATTTAGTTGAAATGACTTCATGTATCATTCACCCCACATTTATTGTGATTGGTTCATCAACAATGAAAAAGACTGCCTCAGCAATCTCCCTTATTGAAGTAAAGCATCTAAATTGTTTATCTGTTAACTAGTAGCATAAAGATTGAATCATACTTATAACATCGTCATGATCATTTATGATTACATCCAAGGAAAGGCCTTTAATTTGTGGTAACTGGTTGTTTTCAACTCCTCAGTTCCTGTTACGATGTCTACCAATATTATACTTTAAATAGACTATATCCGAACTATCCTGCCCTGTTTGCTTCATAAGAAAAGGAGCTGCCAAAGCAACTCCTGTTTAAAGTAATAGTATATTTCACGATTTGTTGGGGGGGGGAATTATCACCATTACCGGCGAGGAGGCTTGTCAGACAGTCGGCGGTAATGGTGCGGATTTCGGAATGGAATGATAATTGGATCATAAACGTTTCCTCCACTTCTTTATGCTTAGTAAAACCAAAAGAAGAGGCAAGTATAAAACAAGGAAGGACACGCTGTATGGATTGATCATTTTATTTAATATATGTAAGGATTCAAGATCGAAAAAGAATATATTGACGAGTAGTATGATCATGAACATTACCCATAAGGGATACTTTTGCTGGACGTTGAATAAGCGCTTGATCCCCCTGCTGGCAGCCCACAAAGGAAGGACCATGTTAGTTATAATAACAATGTTCCACCAAGAAACAGTTATGTATTCGAAACGTTGAATAAAGGGCAATTCAATGATACTGGTCAATGTGAGTGTTGGCCATAGGGTAAGGGCCAACTGTTTCTGTGAATAAAAGACTGTCGAAACAAAATAAAGTAATAGGAGCAATAACGTAGTGGACAAGGCTCCTCCATGGGCATACTTTTGTGATGCTTCAGGATTTTTGATGAACGGATAAAACATCAGGATCATTTCAAAACCAAGCATTGATAATGAAGTACTTCTGGTTCCTTTCATTATTTCGATTAACGTATGATCGAAAATAGGGAGAAAACTGATGAAATCAGCGTATTTAAAACCATATAGAGGTATAAATAAAAGCCAGAATGAAACAATTACACTTAAGAAGGCAATACCTGTAATGGTTCGGAACCCTCCCGTAATGATGTAATAAATCATGGCCAGGAAAACCAAAGCAAAGGCCCATGAGGGTACCTCTTTAAACATCCAAACATGAAGGACATTTATATAGCCGATTATGATCGTCATTCCTAGGACGAAAAAGTACAGAATGAATAAGAGACTAAAGAAATTCCCAACCCATTTACCCCATGCATGATTATTGGCAGAAATGATATCACCGGGAACAATACTGAAAATCTTATATATTAACCAAATTAAAATATGAACAATCAGTCCGGCTAGGATTATGGAGATCCAGCCATCCGTCCCCGTCGCCTTGGCTAAATCTCTTTGAAAGTTCAACACCCCTAATCCTGTTTGCATCGAATGCATTAAAAAATATACATAGAATGGCGATACCTTATACTTTTCATTCACACCAGCTTGGTTCATAATGTACCCTCATTTATATCACTCGTATTTCCTATGTTAATAATCTGGCTTTTACAGGAGTAATTTATTCAAAAAGGTACCCAAACGTTAAATAAAGTTCGAACCTCCCTCAATAAACTAATCACCATCTCACGACTGCTCTGGAATTCTTAGCATTTCAACAACAACGCCAACTGAAAGGAAGGTTACATTTCTATAATCTTTAACCTTCCCTTCTATCTAAAAAACTTAGGTATCCTTCCTCATTTTCAAGGATCCAAGGTTTTCAATATCTATCTTTATATTAAATAATAATAAATTGGCTTAATTCGAATTAGCGGAAGGATCTCCCCAATTGAAATCCGGAGCCACGTCAATTAAAGGACACTCCTTCACGAGGCCTGCTCTATAATGAGCCCTACACCGATAATCATCACTACCTGGTTACATGAAAGCACGACCACTGTAAAGATGTTTAAAATATTGGCCCATAGCACAATAATATTAGCAACGTATATCTGTCTTTATTCCACCAAAGGAGGAAGAACCATTTGAAGATTTCATCAATATCATTCAAAGGACCTCCAGTTTCCCATGAATTTCCTACCCTCTATGAAGGTTTAGGGCTGCCTGAGGTATCTTCGTTCATTCAGCAACGATTTGAATTTGCATATACCTTGGGGGAAGTGGAAAGAATCGGGTATGGCAGCATTCGCTTTTATAAACGGCAGAGGGATTTCGAAGTACATATATCTGATAAGTTGCCAGGAGTGGGGCCAATAAAGCTTCGGAAATTAAAGGGCCTGTTACTGGAGGAAACCATAACGGCTTTCATCGAAAATATTGAATTCGAACAAGAAAAGCGGAAGGTGTACTACGCCGAATTTCGTCGTACTGGGAAAGACGCTGAATAAGTGTGCTGTTCCACAAACCGACGGCCTGTTATGGAAAATCATTGTTATCTTGTTGGATTTGTTTTATTTATATAAAACAAGGCTGCCGCAGCAACCTCCAATCCGTTTTATCTATCATTATCTAAATCATCATCAAGAAAAGACCTTTTATCTGCTTTAACTCCATACTTTTTTTCAAGCAATTGACCAATATTTGAATTGTTAATTCCTTTTCTTACTGCCGTTTCAATAACTATATAGAGAATGAATAACCCAACCACAAAAAATATAATATCCTTCACTCAAACTCCCCCAATAACACGCCATTATTCCCTTTATTTTACCATAAAATCCAGAATTCCTTGTTGAAGTTCCCGTTTGATGCATAAAAAAAGGAGCTGCTGATCAGCTCCTTAAATGGTAATAATTGCACCTGGACCGCCTAACCGGTATAAACACTTTCACATGTTCCCGGTTTTGGTTCATAATAACAATGATTTTTAAATTGACCAGCAAAGGGTTGATCGTACCATGTTGGAGGACATGGAGCATATGGATTGAAATACCAAAGGGCATATTTCCCTGGGTGCTGTCTCCAATATTCCAGATTCTGTTTTGCTAATCTTTTTTCAGCCGTTCTCGCTCTTTGATAGAATACATTGCCTTTTTGAACAGCTTCAAAAGAATAATTTCCTCCTTGTACATGATAAATGACTTGTGGAATGGTTCTTAAATCTTTAAAGTCTATACAATTTGCTACAAGTCGATTAACAATTACATTTCCAACATATAACATCCCTTGCAGTCCTTCACCTTCGGCTTCAGCTCTCATCATCCTTGCCATTAAGTCAATGTCCGAACTTCGGTAACTTACTCTTGCCATTTTTTCACCCCAAAAATATCGTATGAAAAAAAGCCTGCATTAATGCCATGGTTCATGAAATAAGCATGCTTAGATTTTTATAACTTTCCGCTTTTAAACAAGACGAAAACTTAAGGACAGCTTAATCACACAAAAATTGTACCGGCAGAGGAAATCAATAACAACACATAATTAACAGAAATCCCTTGTCGCGCTTAGCGAAAAATTTGCAGCAATTTTAATGTAGCGTCCTCAAAGAATGTAATAGTTACTCCCAACAAAAAGAAGATTTTTGCTGGGAGTTTTTTGTATGCATAAAAATTTTTCAATTGACTTTTTGAGTAAAATAAAATAAAATTCAAAGTACTTCATTTTAAGTACTATAATTAGAGTACTCTAAATTAAGTATTATACTATTAAATCAAAAGGATGGATTCAACATATGAAATTTACTGCATTCTTAAAAACAAGAGGTGCATCTGCGGCAATCTTTATGGGAATTTTCTATGCAATTGCCATGCTTGGCATCTTCTTGCCTGGGTATACAGCCATTCCAGGAAACGTCGATAAATTACCGATCGCCATCATCAATGATGATGGCGGGGAAAATGGGGCGATGATTGCCGATCAGTTAAAAGAAAATTTACCCTTTAAAGAAATCAAGACGGATATAACCAATAAACAAGCCTTAAAAGATTTAGAGAAAAATGACTTAGCATTAGTCGTACACATCCCGAAAACCTTCTCTGCGAATATGCAAAAAGGTGAAGCATCATCAAGCATTGACTTTACAATCAATGAGGCAGGGGCAACAGCCGTTTCTTCTACCATGAATTCTGTCGTTACTGAAATTAACAATCAGTTAAGCACACAATTCTCACAGCAAACGGCCAAGGGCGTATTGATGAACTTTAATGTACCCGAAAAGCAAGCCGCTGAATTAGCGGAAAAGATTGAGAAATCCTATGTAGGAAATGTGGTTACAATTAACGAGATTCCAGATGGCATGAATAACAATATGCTGCCTATGTTCTTGACAATGGCCGGTTATGTCGGGGCGATGATCGGTGCGATGCAAATAGTGGGTGCATTTAGAGCCAGCCGTGGGAAAGCTAGTAAAACACGTTTATTCATGTATGTGCAATTAACAGCGTTATTGATTGCAGTGGTTTCATCACTCATCGCTGTAGGTGTAGCGTATTTAATTGACAAGCCAAGCGGTGACCTATTCTTCGGTATAGTAGGTCAACAAATACTGAACTATATGGTTTGTTTTAACTTCACCGCGATTTTAATCTTCTTATTGGGTGAAGGCGGAATGATTTTAAACTTACCGATTTTATTAATACAAACAATAGCAAATGGTGCCACCATCTCACGTGATATGATGCATTTACCATATGAATGGATGAGCCACATTTCCCCGATGTATTACTCGGTGCAAGCTTACTTTGCAAACCTATATGGCAGCATCAGTCCAAGTCCGTATATTTGGTCAATGGCTGCGGTTGGTGCCGCTGCGATGGCAATTAATATGGCGATCGTAGCGTTTATACAAAAACCGATGCCAGGAGAGGCTTCTGAAACAGAAGCCGAAAAGAAAGCGGCTGAAATCACAGCTTAAGTTTTGCTACAATAAGGAGATGATACTTCTTAAAGGAGCGTAGAAAATGTCCATTCAAATTTTTATATTGAGCAAGCTGATGGAAGATAAAAATTATCCTTATAAATTAAAAAAGCAGCTTTCAGAACCCATTCCGTTGGATCGCCTAGGCGGGTTAACGGAAAGTAAACTATACTACCATTTTGAATCATTGGTAAAAAAAGGTTTAGTTGAACCAGTTGAAGTGATAAAAGAAGAACATCGGCCTGATAAACAAGTATATGCGATTACCGATAAGGGTCGCGAAGAACTACCAAAGAAAATCTATAAATTATTTGAAAGTGCGGATGAAATTAAGGATATGATTGTTGGTTTAGCCAACATCAAGTATGTAGATCGGGATAAAGTAGTAGATATATTAGAAAAAAAAGTAAAGTCCATCAAGGCACTTTGGGAGCATCTTGGGAATTTCGAGCCAGAACCTAAAGGCAACGAGAATATTCGTGAATTTTTGGATGGCTATTTTTCAACCAGAACAGATCACACAATATATTGGTTCGAAGAGTTAATTAGAAGGATCAAGCTAAAGGAATTGTAAATTTCCCTTTTGGTGGACATACGTACAGATAGCTGTACTGCAACGAATGTAGCGAAATTAGCCCAATCATATAAACAATAATAAAAAGCTATGTGAAAACTTATATTCACATAGCTTTTATTTCATATTTTAAATAAAAAAACTTGCTTGGAATGAGCAAGTAACCACCAGTTTGTAGACAAAAGGCGTTCAATCTGAGGGAAAAGCGTGTCCCATAGTTGTAAAAAAAGGCAAAATAAAAGTAAAGCCACCCATTCTTGTTACACTGACCTGCCCCTTTAGCTCTCCATAAGAAAAAGAGCTGTAAAAGCAACTCCCTGGAAAGATTTATTTAATAACATTAACTGCGTAAAATGCAGGTGCAACTAACCCGAAAAGGATCCCAAGTAGCTCATCTTTACCAGAGGCGCTAATGCCGTTTCCCATAATCAATAATTTACCTAATCGCTACACCGGTACAACAACTTTTTTAATTGGTAAAAGCTCCTTAAGTACAAATGGTGAGAGAACCATGACAAACACCGGCTCAAAGTGTTGTATGATCGTATTATGTGCAATTAAAGAAGCTACACATTCCAATTAATTTATGTTCTTGAACTAACCTGATTTCTTGTATCCCTAGCTACCTGGAAATCAATAGCATTTCTGCCCCCTTACTCCACGAGATCTGGGATTTCATTTATCATTTTCCCTGTTTCTTTTTCCTTCAAAATATATGAATGCCGAAAGAACAATGATTGCAATTAACACAATGTCAGTTAACCAAGATAAATCCATATCCGTGATAAACTTAACCATACTTATTATAGGAAGCCCCAATAAGAAAATTAGTAAGAAAACATCTTTTTTACTTTGTTTCCGTTTTTCAAAGAACAATCCCATTATAAAATACCACCTTAATTTTTCCATTCTAAAGTCCGCCGTCTAAACCGTCAATCTTTATCCCTCTGCTCCAATCACGGGTGACTTTTAATTCATTATCGATGATGGTTATCGTGAGCTCTCCTTCTTTCTTATAAATCTTGGATGAATTCTCGTCATAAACCTTAAATACCGTTGTGTATGTGTAATCCACTGTGCCATCTTCATTTATACTTTGTTCTTCAAGCTTCACACTTTGCACTTCGATGCTTTTCTTGATTTCTTTGGCCACCAGGGCAGGCATTGAATAAAAACGGTTAAGAATTTGGGCATTATATTCATCTTCTGATAAATATCCTTTAATATTTTCTGCAATTTCATCAAAGGTTGGAGGATTGGCCGGATCTTTAATAGCATATCGTGCAGTATAATAGCCTTTAAATAACTTTTCTGCCTCTCCCAATTTGACCGCCTTTCCCTCTTTAACAGGGCTCCTCCCTATCATTTCACCGTTTTCCTTGACCACTTCCTTGTTACATGCACCTGCACTGAAAAATACTGCAATTAACAACAAAAGGCTAAGAATTTTTTGAATGTCAGCTCCCTCATTTCCTTTTACCATTCATTTGTTCAAAAATGAATTTCATTAGTATGACCAGCCTTTAAATGTTCAAAATAATGTTAGGGCGGACCACTGATCATCAGGGGAAATAATAAAAAACAAAAAATATATTGAAATATTAATTTAATTTAGATATAATACGATACGGTCTTGAAATTAGTCCGTGTATAATTTTTAGAAAATTTAATAATTTTCTAAAATAGCAAATTTTGGTTTTTTCGGAGGGTTTATTTTGTCTAATAAGGTACCATTTTCATTTATAGTAGTGATTGGGTTAATGTTATTTGCCCTTTTCTTCGGTGCAGGTAATTTAATTTTCCCGCCAATGCTTGGTCAATCAGCAGGTACGAATATCTGGTCAGCTAATGCAGGGTTTTTGGTCACAGGAGTAGGATTACCGTTACTTGGTGTGCTGGCACTCGGTTTTTCTGGAAAAGATGACTTACAATCATTAGCGAGCCGCGTCCATCCAGTCTTTGGTATTGTATTCACAACTGTTCTTTATTTAGCCATTGGTCCATTATTCGCTATGCCTAGAACAGGAAACGTTTCTTTTGAGATCGGTGTAAAACCTTTTTTACCTGAAGAGTCAGGTCCACTGCCTTTACTTATTTTCACCGTCATCTTTTTCACGGTTTCGTGTCTTCTTTCGCTCAATCCCGCGAAAATTGTCGAAATTGTGGGGAAAGTTTTGACACCCATCAAGTTAACATTCATTGGAATCCTGGTGGTAGTCGCTTTCGTTAATCCAATTGGAGATTTCCAAGCACCTGCCGAGCACTATATGGTTCAACCATTTTTCAATGGGTTTAGAGAAGGATATTTAACGATGGATACTCTTGCATCTTTTGTTTTTGGCATCATCATCATTAATGCCATTAAAGAAAAGGGTGCTAAAACAAAGAAACAAATAATGATCGTTTGTGGAAAAGCGACTGCGATTGCGGCCGTTATCCTAGCTACCATTTACACAGCTCTTTCTTACATGGGTGCTTCAAGCGTCGAGAAACTTGGACGCTTGGATAATGGAGGCGTTGTTTTGGCAAAAGTCTCGGATTATTACTTTGGAGCATATGGCGGGCTATTATTAGGATTAATGATCACTGTAGCTTGTATAACGACAAGTGTAGGACTCATTACATCCTGCTCGACGTACTTCCATAAGCTATTTCCAAATCTGCCTTACAAAACAATTGCCATAAGTTTATCCATATTCAGTGCAATAATTGCCAATATTGGACTAACCCAGTTAATTGCCATATCCGTCCCGGTAATGACAGCCATTTATCCATTAGCCATTGTTTTGATCTTCTTAACTTTTCTTCATCCTTTATTTAAAGGTAGACCTGAAGTATATCAAGGCAGCTTACTTTTAACATTCATCGTCAGTTTATTTGATGGATTAAATGGAGCAGGTGTACACATTTCATTCATCAATGATTTCTTCACCGCAATACTTCCTATGTATGAGGCAGGACTAGGATGGATCATCCCTGCCATTGTTGGAGGAGTCATTGGGTATGCCAGCAGCGTCTTGCGTTCGAAATTCGGTCATAATCACCAAATACATTAAATGATATAAAACCGGTCCAGGCATATTGACTGTAGACAAATTCGAAGAAAAGCGAGTTTGTCTACAGTTTTTTTCTTTGCAAAACGTTTCAGTGGGTTTCCCCATTCCGCAGACTGTCTGCCAAGCCTTCTCTTCGCAAGCCAGTTATTCGGCAAGAGTCATTCATTCCGTAATTTCCTCAGTAATTGAAAGATCTGCCCCCTATGATGTGCTTCATGTTCAATCAAATGGTAAACGACCCATTCAGGTGTGACGTCATATTGTTCAAGCACCCTCGGTTTACGCCAATCCGTTAGGTCCATTGTACGAAAGTTTGAAAAAAATACTTCACGTACCTTATTGAGGCGGTAGATATGTTCTTCCAATGCTTGTCCTTCAATGTGGCTTAGGGAGTCATCTTCAGTACGGCATCCAAATGCAAACAATGCGCGTATTTCCGAATCCCATTCCGTAACAAGGACCTCCTCGTATAACCAATCCGCCTCTATCAGCGCTATGTGATATAACAGCGAGCCAATCGTTTGCCTTTCATCGATTTTCGAATCTAGTGAGTTTTGGCTGATTCCAGTCAATTCCGAAATGAGCGTACGGCGAACATCTTCTAAACACCATAACCACCGCCCAATTTCCTCTTCATATCCCGGTAATGCAGATACCAGTAATGCTCTTCTCTCCATCATGATCATCCTCCTCTTCATGAACGTACATTCTATTTAAACGTGTTGTTTCCTTCTTTTAAATGGAAAAATTATCTTTTAATGCAGAACAAAAAGGGCAATCTTTTAGATTGCCCTTTCGCTTGTTCCTGATTGTTTCGTTTATGTCATCGATATCGTAGATCGAAATTAACCCCCCAAAAAGAGATTGGCTCTCATCTCCTCTGTTATACGCCTGCTTTGTAGATAATCCTGTTCCCGTTCTTGTTCAACCATCATGCGTTGCTCCAATTTTTGAGCATATTGTGCATAGCCGATTCCATGAGCCTGAAACATCGCTTTTTCCATTGCCGACGTGTACGTTAATTCGAGAAAATTAATGAAGAATCAATCCTTCCCATAGTAAATTTCGTACTCATCTTATCATGGTTAGTGATAACTCACAAAGTTGCTATAGCTCGATATTCACTGATAATTCAGAATTTTAAACAGTTGTTTCTATCTCCGTGTACAGAAACGCCAAATCCCTCCATCTTCCTCTAATTTCCTTTTTTCATTCACAAAATGACCATGTTGAAACAAATTAAAAGTCCCATTAACAACAGGTTTGTTAATGGGACTGAATGTTTATTTATATGAACCGAAAATTTCCTTGGCCAATCTACGCCCAGTAGGGGTCGCAGCCAGGCCGCCCTCTGCCGTTTCGCGAAGTGCAACCGGCATGGTCAATCCTATTTTATACATGGCATCGATCACTTCGTCACATGGAATGCGGCTCGTAATGCCTGCAAGCGCCATATCAGCTGCCGTTATTGCGTTGGATGCCCCCATTGCGTTACGTTTCACGCAAGGAACTTCAACCAATCCAGCCACTGGATCACAAACCAGTCCAAGCATATTTTTCAATGTGATCGCCATCGCTTCTGCGGCTTGGCTTGGCGTACCGCCGGCCATTTCTACTATCGCAGCTGCGGCCATACCACTTGCCGAGCCCACTTCTGCTTGGCAGCCACCTGCCGCTCCAGAAATGGAAGCATTGTTTGCCACCACGAAACCGAAGGCAGCGGAAGTGAAAAGAAATTCAATCATCTCTGCCCGGGTCGGGTTTAATTTTTCTTTCACGGCAAATAATGTACCGGGAACAACGCCTGCCGAACCTGCAGTCGGAGTGGCACAAATCATTCCCATTGCTGCATTCACTTCGTTCGTCGCAACAGCTTTACTGACGGCATCCAATAATAAATCACCTGCGAGCGCCTTGCCCGACTTGATATAATTTTGCAATAGAACGGCATCCCCGCCCGTTAGGCCTGTAACGGATTGCACACCTTTCAGTCCTCTTTCCACCGCTTGTTCCATCACTGTCAAATTCCTGTCCATCTTTTCAATGATCTGCTCTCTCGAAAGGCTTGAGAACTCCATTTCTTGTAAAATCATGATTTCCGCGATTTTTACATGTTTACTTTCAGCAAGTTCAACCAACTCTGCTACATTTCGGAACATGTTTTTACCTCCATATCTATGCCAACACTTTTAATGATGATCATTCAACCATTCTTATGACTTGCGACACGTTTTCCAATCCTTGAATTTCCTTCATGACATCGCCCTTGATTTTCTGATCGACTTCAATCACCATGAGGGCCATTTGACCTTTTTCTTTTCGTGAAACTTCCATATGTCCAATGTTAATTTCATGGTTTGCCAATACGGTCGAAACGGAAGATATGATTCCAAATACATCGTTATGCACGACTAAAATGGCTGGGTTTTCACCCGACAATTTAAGCTTGAAAGTATTCAATTCCGTTATTTCTATCGTTCCGCCGCCAATCGAGATCCCAACTAGTTCCAATTCTTTATCTTCGTCGAACAGTCTGATCTTGACTGTATTAGGATGATCCATCACAGTATCCTCGATTGTAAAGGTAACTTCCATGCCAGCTTCTTCCGCTATCGTTAAAGAGGCAGGGATTCGTTCATCATCCGTATCGAAATCCAATATCCCGCCTACGACAGCGACATCCGTACCGTGTCCCCTGTATGTTTTTGCAAAAGAACCATATAAAGAAATAATGGCTTTCTTCGGTTGCTTTCCGAATAATGTCCTTGCTACTCTGCCAATTCTGGCAGCTCCTGCTGTATGTGAGCTTGAAGGTCCAATCATGACGGGACCGATTATATCGAATGCAGATCTGTATTTCATCGTGTAATGCCCCATTTCTGGCAATAATTTTTAAACCGTCTTTTAAAGGTGAATGAAGATCAAAAAGCGGCGTAATTACTATATTAAAATATTTTTATCATTTCTGCAATGAAAACCCTTTCATTGCATACCCCATATTAACATATATTACATAACATACCTACCAAAAAATCTTTATTATTTAAAATGACATTAATATTTGATTTTTCGGTATATTGAGATAATTAACTCCCGATCATTAAATTTGTAGAAAAGCATGAAAAAAGCAGCCACCAGGCTGCTTTCCCTTTTATCTCCGTTTTTAACTCGCCTTTTTCCCATCGATGGATTTAGCGGCACCCCAAATTTCTGATGCCCATTCAGGATGGTCGATGAATGGATTGCGGTTATTTTGCCAGTCATAAATGACATCATTGCGATGGCTTTCGAAATCGTCGACAGGATCGAGTTCATTCCATTTCAAAAGCGTCGATAGCTTTCCATGAAGCGGCTTCGGATACGTATTGACTGTATCGGATAATTCAAGATCCAGCTCGCCGTTTCCTTCATATCGGACGGCCATGTAAAATAACATCCTTGCTATATCGCCTTTAACATGATCTGGCGGCTCCCATGAATCTGAATCAAACTTACATTCACATCCACTATATGTTTGACCGCCCTCGTCGAAATCAAGGTGGCCCCGTTTACCATTCACTGTCACATCAGCGGGACGGAGGTGATGAAGGTCTGTCCCGGGACCTTTGCTTGTCCCAAAGTCACCGTGGGACTTTGCCCAAACATGTTCACGGTTCCATTGTCCGGCATTGCCCCCATTCGCGTTCTTCGAGATGGATTTTCCGGAGTAAAGCAAGATGACATTCTGTTTGTTCACCGGGTCTTCATCCGTTTCTTTAAGGGCATTCCACACTTGATCATAAGATAACATCGTGTGACCCTTAATGATCGAGTGCAGAACCGATTTCAATTCCGTTCCCGTTTTTCCTGCCGCCGTTTCGTAATAAGCTTCAAGCGGCATATCATTCGATACGGTCAACGTAAAACGGGCAACCGCTTCCGATTGCTGGTCCTCGGCCTTGACTGCGACAAGGTATGTTCCAGCTTCATCTGCAGGAAGGGTTAATGTCTGGCCTGTGACTGTACCGATAGTGGATGAAAAGGTAAGTTCATCCCCATCTGGGTCTGAGAAGTGCTCACTCAAATCGATGGTGACCTTTGAACCGGCTTTCACTTGAAGATTTTCCAGTTTTTTCGTTACGACTGGTGCATGATTTTCTTTAGGGGCGAAAGGGGAAGCAATCGCTTCCCCTTTCGAATCGACAAACTTGATATTCGATGTGTCGACACCTTCTGTTACCGACCACTTCTGTACGTTTTCAGCGCCCCTGATTTCTTTTACATTGGCGTTATCGATGATGACTTCCTTCACCGCCATGCCTCCAAAATCAATGATTGCACCTTCCTTATCCGGTTTTATCGTCACAGCAGCATTCTTCAGCCCAAGGCCTTTGAGTACAGCATATGAACCTTTTAACCAGATACCTTCTTCGATGTTGGATGTGTCGTCAAGATTGATCAAAACACTAGGTGAAGCAATCGTAAGTCTTTTTGTTTTAACGTTTGTTACATTATACGTTTTTTCCGGAGCAGGAGTTTCGACCCCGCCTGATCCAGATAAAGAGGTTGAGATCAGTACAGGATCATGATCGCTGGCCCTTCCATGAGCTTCCATGAAGGATGAGTTAATATGGACAATATCGACTTTTGTCGCCGAGGCAATATTATTCGATACAAGGATATGGTCCAGTACTTGTGAATTGCCTTGATATGTGTAAGAATAACGTTTTTCAAAAGGGACCTTCTCGATCATATTGGTTAGATCATTGCCCTTTAATGTTTTAAGCGGTGCCGAAAATTCAAAATCATTAAAGTCTCCAAGCAAGACAACATTCGCTTTGGCATCCTGTGACTTGATATCACTGACAAACCGATTGACGATGGAGGCAATTTGAAGCCTTTGCGTTTCACTTGATAGGACAGGAGGCTGGTTTTTGCCGAATAAAGGCTGGTCACCGCCCTTGGAATTAAAATGATTGGCCACCACCACTACGCTTTCGCCTTTAAATTCGAATTGAGCGGCTAAAGGCTTCCTGCCTGAAGTGAAGGCGGGATTGGCAGGCTCGATTCGACCAGGGTTCAAGGTAAGTTTTCCATCTTTAAAGGCAACGGACTGTGTTGCCGTTCCTTTCGTTCCTTCAGTCAATTTGACACGGTCGGCATTATATAAAAAGCCTACACGGATATTCCCGCCGGGTGCCCCGCCATCAAGTTTATCTTCTGGAGCAATATCGATGTATTGATATTGCGGTCCGCCCAGCTCTTTTATTTTGTCGGTTAACTTCTTGGCACTTTGAGCAGAATCCGTTGTCCCGCTATCCGTTGCCCCATCATTATCTTGCATTTCCGTTACGCCGATGATATCGGGTTGTTTAAGATTGGTAATGATGGATGTTGCGATCGTTTCGACTTTAGAGTTAGCTGTTTGAGTGGAAAAATTCTCGATATTATAGGAAGCGATCGATAGCTTATCAGCATCCTTCTCTAAGGATGTCACTTCCCGTGCCGTACCGCCATCCTTTAACGCAGGCAGCTGGGCTTTATCCGTCACTACCCTATAGTTGCTATATCCATAGCTGATGACACCCGTGACCGAGCCATCAAAGAAATCACCCGTTTTCGCTGCAAATGATTCATCATTTATATCCAGGGTAATTCTTTCAGGATTGAAATCCGTTTCCGTTATTTTGACGCCCCCAACTGCAGTCGTCGTTTCCATATTCCCTGGAATCACGACCAATTCACCATAGTCTTGAGGGGCGACCACTTTCGGGTTATATACTTGCACGAGCATTCCTTCCAGACTCTCGTAGAAATCGATGCCGTCTTCGCTCGGATTAAAATCTGTCAATCTATCATCATCGATGTTCTCGGACGGCGGAATGACATCTTTCCCAATGATGATCGGTTCTGGCATCGCTGCAGTGCCAAGCTTTTCAATCGTCGTATTGGTCAATTCAGTTGTTGGCAGATCCGTCGTTTTCATTTCAGCGTACCCTTCGATATACCACTCGGCGACTTTACCTGCCACTTTGACATGATCTCCCGCTTTCAGACCATGTGCTTTGTTGTACACAAGTATTCCCTCGGAAGTCGTTAAGTCCTTATCCGGGTTGGGATCTTGCATATAAAAATTATTCGCATCCTTTACATAAGTGACGACACCTTCCACACCTGAGACGAGTTGATTTTCATATGAAGAAAAATGATTCATCCCCTGAATGTCACGGATCTTCACCTCATTGGTTTTGGTAACCGTATAGGCAAAAGTGAAAACTTCCGATGTCTTATCGTTGACAGCGATTGCCTTGATGACAGTATCTTTCGTTAAAATGATCGGTTCTGTGTACAAAGCACTTGAAGACGTCGGTGCGGATCCATCAAGCGTATAATGGATTTTCGCTTCTTTCCAGCCAGATTCAAGTGATATTTTTGTATTTTCACTAACCATACCAGGGAAAATATCCGTGTAAACGGCTGGTTTGTTCACCAATTCATAATCTTCGATGCCACGCGGCTTCAACTGATACGTGTCATTGAACCTCGACCCGATCCCGGTTACGGAAATGACATCCCCCACTTTAAAGTTCCTCACGAAATCTTCATAAGTCGAACCGGTCCGGTTATCATGGCGAACGATAACAGATTTCCCTTCAGTATCTTCCGCCTTGAATTCGAATGTTCCGTATGTTCCCGATGCCGCCAATTCTGTAATGGTCGCTTTTTCAATGGTGACCAGCTCACCTTGTGTTTCCTCATTGACGCCAGATGCATCAATTTTTTGGATTTCAGGAAGTTCATTCCCGGAAGAAAGCACTTTAAGGGAGGTTGGTTGGATTTGCAATTCCTTATTATAAGCGGATACTTTTCCGATTAAAGTAACCTTATCTCCTTGCTTTACATCTGCAGGCCACGAGGAACCATAAACATATAGCCCAGCCGTTTCATCTTGGATATAAAAGCCTTTCCCTCCCCAATAACCAAGTCCGGTGGTGACCACTCCATCGACCTGCACTACATCTTCAGTATTCGTGCGCGCCTCGGCAATGGAGTCAAGAACCTTCACATCAGGCTGTTCAGGAGTTGTTCCCCCATCGGTGATGATCGTGTAATCCGTTGCGGATTTCAGCCCGGGTACTGAAAAATATTTTTCCAGCTTCCCCGTTATCGTCACCTGAGCTTTAAGTAAATCCGGATGTTCGACCAAATTCAATGCCGTTCTGATATTTCCGGCTGGAAGCTGGACAGGCATGATTTTCTTAACATCTTTTTCATCCGGACTATCCGCAATGCCTATGTTCGTACTTTCAGTAAAAGGCGATGTTTGCTGATAGCTTGTACCGCTTTTAGCTGTACCGACGATATATCCCTTCACCGTCGCCGTTCCGCTGTTATTATTTATCGCTTCCATTACCGATATTGTTCCTTCCGCTTTTGCAGCGGCTGCATTTGGCAAAACCGTTGACAGCACGATCAGCATGGCAAAGAAAAGCTTGCTTATCCCGTTCTTCTTCAAAATCTCAACCCCTCCAACTTTTTTTCACAGGCTCAGGAATCATTTGAATGCCGCTTAAAGAATGGTTTCGCCATTCACCGTGACACCGCTCATGCTCACGGTCTTACCGTTAAGTCCCGATAAATCCAAATTACCCTCGACTGTAACCTGTGAAAAAGTAAAGTTATCCGGAGGAGTTCCTGTTAATGCAAGATTCCCTTTAACCACTGCATTTTCCAATGAAGCAATATCCGTGATGTCCACAACTACATGACCTTCATGCGTTTTTGGGGCATCAGCCGTTCCGCCAAAGTCTTTGGCCATTACGACAGTCGGGTCTGTATTGCTCCCGGCAACATCTTTGATGCGTCCTTCGATGCTTGGATCGACAGTTTTCAGCCCGCTTACATAATCCCGTAAATTCTCCCAATCAGCGAGGCCGATATCCGTCACCCTTCCTTCTTCATAAGCCTTCTTGAAAACGGTGAATCCATCTCCGCCCTTGGCTGTAAAAGCATTGGTCGCCACGACGTATTCCTTCGCTGCATCCAATTCGGAATATGTTCCATCTTGTCCAAGGACTTCAACCTTTGTGATACGATTGCCTGCTTCCTTCGAACTGTCGTAACTGAATTTCATTCCGGAAACATGCAGGAAGCCGCCATTTTCCTTAGGAGCGAGGCTTACACTATGCTCTAATGCTTCATTGATTTCTGCTCCCGTAAGCTTCATCGTCGCTAACGTATTCCCAAACGGTAAAACGGTCAGGATTTCGCCTAAAGTGATATCGCCTTGATCGATGCCAGCGCGGATGCCACCGCCATTTTGGAAGGCTATGACCGTATCCTTATTGAATTCTTTCGCTTTACTTAGCATTCCATCCGTAATTAAATTGCCCAGTTCCGTTTCATTTTTACGAACACTCGGCTTCGTTTCATCCCCTGCATCACGCGGCGATTCCAAGGCTTTCACAGCTGTTGCGCCAGTCTTCGTTTCCTTCAGCTCCTTAATCTTCGAGGAGTAAGTTTCGAGCAATTTTGCCGCTTCGGCATCATCCTGTTTTTCAGAAAGCTTAATCAGCTTACCGGCTTGTCCGACAATCTTGCCATCCTTATCGAAATTCACATCGATCGTTCCTAAATAGTCGCTATACTGATATCCTTGAACGATGACAGTCGGCTCTTTCGTTTTCCCTTTATCATCTTTGTCCACAACAACGGGGGCGTCTAACTGCGTATGGCTATGTCCGCCCACGATCACGTCTATGCCCTTGACCTTGGCAGCCAATGTTAAATCATTGTCATAAGCCGCATTGTCATCGTAGCCGATATGGGACACGGCAACTATCTTATTGACTCCCATGCCTTTGAACGCCTTGACCGCTTTTTCGGCTTCTTCAAGATAGTTTTCGAATTCTATACTTCCAGGACTTGAAATATCTTTCGTCTCTTCAGTTGTAAGCCCGAAGAACCCTACCTTTTGGCCATCCACTTGTTTTACGATTCCATTGTATATCTTCCCTTGCTCTGGCTTACTTGAAATCAAGTCCGAGAATAGCCCCTTGAACTTATCATCTTTGGAGAAGTCCACATTCGAGCTGACAAATGGGAACTTTGCCCCTTTAATGAAGTCAGCCAAAGCTTGATGCCCTTCGGCGCTTGATCCCAAATCAAACTCATGATTCCCGAACGTCATGACGTCATATTTCATTAAATTCATGAAGCGAAGATCGGCTTGCCCTTTGAATTCATTGAAATAGAGAGTTCCCGAGAATACGTCACCAGCATCCACCAAAAGAGCTTGCGGCTTACTCTTGCGCACTTCCTTGACAGCCGTCACCCTTTTTGCCACATTGTCCAAGTGGGCATGCGTATCATTCGTATGCATCAAGGAAAGGGTGATCGCCTTTGCTGGATTTTTCAAGGCTTCTTCGGCTGCAGCGACTTTCTTATCCGCCAATGCCATTTTCGAAAGGAATTCCTTTCGGTCCGACTCCTTGATTCCATTTAAATTAATGGCTGCTTTCGCCTTTTTAGCCGCGTTTATCTGTTCTTTCGTTTTAAGTTCCCCATTGGCAAGAGCTACATAGGCATCGACCCGTTTTGCCACTTCTTTTTTCTTTTCAGCATAGACCGCTTCATCATACTTACCTTTCACTTCTTTAACATAGGCGTGTATGGCTTTTCCAAGCTTGGATGTTTTGCTGACCTTTTTCAACTGCGAAGAAACGGTTTGCATCCGCTTGTCCGCGGTCTTTAAATCACCCTTCTTCACCAAGTAGTCAGCTTTTTCATAGTAGTACGGAACTTTCAGGTCACCGTTCAAAGCCGTTTTGGTCGATTTGGTGAATTTATCGTATAAGAGCTTTTCGATTTTCGCACCGTAAACGGTATCTTTAATATCTTTATCTGCCTTTTTCACGGCTTTATCCAGTGCTTCGTATTGAGTTCTGATATCAATTGATTTCTTGGCAAGGATTGCATTCGTAAGGGCGCCAATCGATTTATCATGTGCAGCTTTTGCTTTCTCAGCCGCTTTAAATCCTTTTACATATCCTTCAGAACGAGTGATGTACTTATCATAAGCTTCGATTTCTTTATATTTGGCATCTTTTTCTTTTTTGCTTAACATTGATTTTTTAATGGTAGTGTTGATGTCCTTTTTTGCTTGTTTTGCAGATTTGATTTGTTTTTCAACAGTGGACACTGAAGCGAGTTTAGAAGTGTAGAAATAGGTATCGAATGGTTTTTTGATGACTGCCTTGGCCGTTTTGATTTTACTATTCAGGCTAGTGGCAGCATCAGAAGGTGCCGGCGCTACCGCTACGATCGTTGTCGCAGCCATTATGGTAGCTGATGCAATTTTTACGAGTTTCTTTTTCCCCATTATAGTTAATCCCCCCATAAGTTATATACTGACATAACTTTCTGCTAACTTATCCATAGAATTTACACACTTTTCCAAAAAAATGAATCCCGACATATTTACTTATCCATACACAAATCCACCCTACTTTTTTCCTCTAAAGATCGGTGTATCTCCTATATTACAACAAAATAATCCAGTTTTAAAACAAATTTACAATACTACATGGAATATTAACAGAATATTATCATTATAATCACCCTAAAATACCTAGTGGCTAATTGATGATATATCAATAAAATTATTTAATGGTAAAATAGAATCAGTTTTAACTAAATCTAAACTTAGGCTTTATACCTAATTGCTGAAAAGCGATTTAAATCTCTCCCAGACTGCAGACAATGTCGAAGAAGTCCAGTTAGCCTCCCGTTTGTTCTTTAAAAAAGTCCAGTTGGGAAACCGGAGCTAATACCGGATACGTTCTTTTCTCGCATGAGAGAGGAATGTATTCGACCTTTCCAGCACTTTATACGACCTTCACCGTACTTTATTCGACCTTCACATTCTTATGGGTGGATTCAAAAAAAAAGAGCATCAGTTACGATACCCTTTTCGATCTTAATGCTTCAAGAAAGTGCCTTGCCGATACTCAAGATATGCCTGATCGATTTCCTCTTCAGTATTCATGACAAACGGTCCGCGGGCAACAACAGGTTCCATTAACGGTTCTCCTGCATATAAAACAAGTCTTAAAGGTTCTGTCGCCGTTATATCAACTTCACTTTCCCCTGATTCTTTACAAGCACCAAGCCATAAGACCTGTCCCTTTGAAGCTCTCACTTCGTTGTTACCGAAGATTCCGCTTCCTTCTATTAAATAGATGATTCCGTTGTAGCTTCCTGGTAAATTCTGTGTGACCGATACTCCAGGCTCCAGGACCATCTCCACCATCGTCACGGGAACATGGTTTTTCGTTGTCGAGATAACATCCTTGGATGATCCGGAGAAGACGCGGATCAGTGCTCCGTTTTCTTTTCTGACCGGCATATCCTTTGCCATTAAGTTTTGGTATCTTGGTGTCGTCATCTTTTCACTCCGGGGAAGGTTGACCCAAAGTTGAAGGGAATGGGCAGTCACACCTTCGGAAGGCACCTCATTATGCACAACGCCGCTTCCTGCTGTCATCCATTGGACATCACCAGGTCCAAGTATCCCTCCATCACCGGTATGACTGTCATAGTGCTCGATCGTTCCATCAATGACGAATGTAACGGTTTCGATTCCCCTGTGCGGGTGGATATCGAATGATCCCTTTTGAAATTTATCCTCCATCATTAAAAGGAACGGATCACTCTTTTCCCAGTTTCCTGGTTCTATGACTGGTCCGGCCGTATGAATCGGACTATACCTTTGAAGCTTCACATCTTTCACTTCGACAATATCTCGTTTAAGATTATATTCACTTTTCATTACTCCATTCCTCCCTTAAGTTACTAGTAAACTGATAGTCATTATGGCTGCCTGATCCAGTCTTAGGATTCCTCCTGGCTGGGATTAGGCACTTCCCTCTGTAAACTATGTCTATGAATCTTTATCATCATCTCATGCATGCGCTTCTTTTCCTCATCATCCAATACATCGAATAATGAAGCTTGGAAATCGGATTGAATAGGCATGACCTTTTCCATTAACTCTTTCCCTTTTTCCGTTAATGAAATATATTTAACCTTCCATTGTTGATTACGGACGATCAAGTTCTCTTTTTCCAGCCTTGTCAGCATATGTGATACGCCTCCACGGCTTATCGTTAGGTGCTCCGCTAATTCGATTTGTGAAACAGGCTGATGGATAAGCACTTGTGCCAACATATCGAATTGTGCAGCAGTGACGCCGAAATGCTGTAAGTGTTCATTCGAAAGCTGATTGCTTCTTTGATAAAAACGAACCATTCGCAGCCAAATCAGCAAACTCAATTTGTTCTCATCAGAAAATCCCCGTCTATCCATGTTAAGCCTACCCCCCATCTTTGGTGCGCTATCAGTTTACTAGTAATTTGATAACAAGTCAAATCGTTGGGACTTTAACTTGTTGAAGCAGCATCCCCAACAGGCAGACCATACCACCAGTCAATCTAAAGGGGATATTTACTTTGCAAAGATATAATAAACAGAACTACAGTACTCCCTTTTTTTTTAGGTTGGATAATATAAGATCATGCTTAATCGAGTTATTGTTTCCCCTGAATTATGGTAGGCATGCGGCCTATCAGCCTTGAATCTGATAGAATCACCATTCCTTACTGTATATTCTTCGTTATTTACACGTACAGTCAGTTCCCCTTCAAAAACAGTTATGTACTCTTCCGTTCCTTCCCTATGCGAATCGGAACTTAAGAATCCACCTTTTTCTATCTCGACTGAATATACTTCAAAGCGCTTCTCATCTTCAAAGGGGAAGTGGGGATAAACTCGATATTTGCCGTTATCTTCAGATAAAGTTTGAATTTCACTTTTTAAAACGATTTTTGTATCCGGCTGCGGGCTATTTATTAATGAAGAAAATGAAATCTTCAATCCATTGGCTATTTTCCAAATGGTTGTAATCGTAGGGCTCGATCCTCCCCTTTCTATTTGTCCGATCATCGTTTTACTTACTCCAGTTAATTCTGCAACCTTTTCAAGACTTAATTTCTTACTTTCCCTGATGGCTTTTAAATTGTTAGCAATAATAAAATTTATTTCTTCCATAAAAATGCTCCTTATTTACAATATAACGTCGGCATTGTACAATAAAAAGGAAGTCGTTATAATGTCATTTTCGGTCATTATAGCATACAAAGGAGAGTCAACCATGCATTTACTATCTTTTTTGTTATTTGTTTTCGTTACAAGTTTCACTCCAGGTCCAAATAACATCATGGCAATGTTATTTGCAAACAAGTACGGGTTAAACAAGACGATTAAATTTTGTTTTGGGGTAGGTGCCGGTTTTTTTGTAATCATGCTATTGTGCAGTTATTTTAATGTTTTGCTTGAAAATTCCATCCCGAAAATTGAATTTATCATGACTATCCTAGGTGCAATCTATATGCTATATCTGGCCATAAAAATCATTTCAAGTTCAAATAAAGTTAAGGACGATAATGATGACAAGAACAACAGTTTTATAGCGGGCATGCTTTTGCAATTCATAAATCCAAAAGGCATTCTTTATGGCATCACGGCCATATCGACCTTCATCCTGCCTTACCACTCTTCAAATTTCAGCTTACTATTCTTTTCATTATTTCTAGCTTTTGTCGGTTTTATGAGTACGTTCTGTTGGAGTATGTTCGGTTCGGTTTTCCAAACGTTTTTATCAAAGTATAGAAGTCAGTTTAATGTTGTCATGGCTTTGTTATTAGTGTATAGTGCCATTTCGATTCTTGTACACTGATTAAGAAGGAGCGCCGAGTTGTAGCAAAAAAAGATTCCAACTAAACCTTAAAACAAAGGTAATTGGAATGGAAGGTACGGGACTCCTGCGGGAAAAACGCGTCCAGGGGAGGCCCCGCGCATGGCAAAGGCTAGCCGGTTATTCGGCAGGAGGGTCTCAAATTTCTTCAATCCATTGAGGGTTTGCAGTTGAAGGGATCGATAGTTTTTTCATGCCTCCCCATGCATTAAATGTTTAAGCTCCCTTCGAATATTGTCACGGCATGGCCGGAAAGTTTAACTGTGTCTGCCTTTACTTCAACCTTCAATCGTCCTCCTCTTTCCGATGCCTGATAGGCCATGAAAATACTTTTGTCCAGCTTTCTTTTCCAATATGGTCCCAGGCAACAATGGGCCGAGCCCGTTACATGATCTTCGTCAAGGCCTTGTGCAGGGGAAAAGAAACGTGAAACGAAATCATATTCACCGCTATCCGATTGACTCGTTACAATGACACCCCGAATCGGCAATTTGGCAATGGAATCTATATCCGGCTTTATATTCCTTACGATTTCCTCTGATTGAACTTCGACTAGATAATCCCATTTGTTTTGTCCAACATACGCAGGCACAACCCCTAAAGCTTTTATCAGTAATTCAGGGGCAGCAGTCTCCTGCTCGATTAATGACGGGAACTCCAATTGAAGCATTCCATCAACGAACCTTGCAGTGAGAAGCCCGCTTTTCGTCTGATAGACAATTGGTCGATCTCTTGGCACGTATCCTTTCCCCCACAAAAAGAAAGAACTTGCCAGCGTCCCATGTCCACAAATCGGGATTTCAATGGAAGGTGTGAACCAGCGCAACTGCCATTCAGCTTTATGAAGGTGAATGAACGCAGTGACAGGCATATTAATCTCTTTAGCCATTCGCTGCATCCACTCGCTGTCACTTTCCCCGGTAAGAAGGCAGACAGCAGCAGGGTTTCCTTTAAAAGGTTGATCTGTAAACGTATTAATGATGGTTAATTCCATTAAATGTGCCTCCAGTAAGTAATATTCTAGTTTCCTAATTCCACAATGACGAGCCCATTTCCTTTAGGGAATTACAATTCCCTTGTTTTTAAAGAGTTCTCTTTATCTCATTAAAATGAAAAAGACCACCATATGGCAGCCTGATTCTATCATTCATAAGTTTCAATATGGCACTCTCGATTAAACCCCATTATCGACTCAGGTTCCAAATTATTTTTATCTTTGTTATAAAAAACCGGTAATTCTTGTAGTGCATTTCGAAATCAAACATCCTACCGTTTCCGGACAATAAATGTATCCCCAAGCAGTTCCCAATTCTGGGGAAAAGGATAACCAAGTACCCAATAACTGAGGCCCCTTGACCTATAAATCTTCACCAGGTCGAATTTTGCTTTAGCACTGCGTGCGTCCTCAAACCAAACTTCATGTGTGCGTCCCTGATTATCTTTGTACCTATAATAAGGTGATTGGGCTGTCTCGTCATATTTTATTTCTACATTATATTGGACGGCGCGTCTGATGGCTTCCTGCATGTCGAAAGTCTCTGCTTCCTGCCCCTCTTCATGAGGAATAAGCCAGTCCCGTGCATAAATTTGAAATCCTATGAAGATTTTATTTGTTGGTATAGCCGTTACGGCATAGTCAAGGACACGCTTTATTTCATTAATGGGAGAGATTGCCTGTGGCGGCCCTTTTCGGTAACCCCATTCATATGTCATCAGCACTACGAAGTCGAGCAGCCGTCCGTGAACTGGATAATCATGTGCCTCCACTAATAATCCCTTTTGATTGGCGCTAGTTTTTGGGGCAAGGGAGGATGATACAAAGTAGCCCTCAGGATGCAATCGATCCACTGCTCTTTGGAGAAAGCGATTATAGGAATCACGGTCCTCTGGTGCTACACTTTCAAAATCGATATTCAATCCACGGTACCCTTTATTTTTCATCGTTTTTATGACGTTGGTTAATAATTTTTCCACTAAACCTGAATCGGAAAGTATCGTATGCGCAAGCTGTGTTCCCGCTTCCGTGGCGGAAAAATTCGTTATGCACATCATGGGTATGACGCCAGTTGCCTGTGCCGCCCGTATCGTCGGGGTGTCATCTATGACTTCTAAGCTGCCATCTTTCATCATTCTATAACCAAATGGACTTACGTAGGTCAAATCGTAGGCTACATCACGTACCTGCTCCGCCCCGGCTTGCCCGTAAACGTTTGTAAAACCATTGACCTCAATGATGGGCTTTGGTTTTTGGGGAATCCTTATTATCCGTCCGATATGAATATTGGACGGATCTGTAATCCGATTCATCTGCATAATGGCTTGAACGGTCGTTCCATAATGTCTTGCTATATCATAAAGAGTATCCCGTTCCCTTACAGTATGATAAATAACCGGAATGGTTAGTCTCTGCCCTGGATAGATAGCAGAAGGGTTTGTGATGCGATTCGATTGCATGATTTCCTGTACCGCAGTTCCAAACTGATTTGCGATTTCATTTAGAGTATCCCCTTGCTGAACCCTGTACTGAAGATAAGGTTCAGGAATCAAAAGTGCTAGGCCAATCACCAGCTTATCTGGATTTTCAAGGCCATTGACCCGAACAATCCGGTTGGTACTGACACCATATTGCTGGGAGATTCCCCACAAAGAATCCCCCCTATTCACCACATGGATTTTCACATGCACTGCCCCCCTTTCCTTTAAAATATTCCCTTCATTTTATTCCCTGGATTGCCCTAATATGTTTTTTGCGTTCAACATTCCAGTTTTCTTAGTTTTTTCGCTCTTATTGCTTATCATTTTCGTTCCCCATTATAGCCCGGATTCTTTATCTAGAAAAACAAGGGAGTACTTCAATAGAGGAAAAGAGGTAAACAAATCCCCAAAGACAGGGACATTACATCAGTCCGACAAAGAGATATTACATGCAAAGCTTGTGATCATTGACTAAGGATAATCTAGTCTTGTTTTTAAAGAGTTCTCTTTCTCATTAAAATGAAAAAGACTACCATATGGCAGTCTTTCTTATTTCAGCGGTTTACCATTCCCCCAACATTCCTTGTCCATATTTATTTCTTTATGAACTCTGATTCCAAACGATTGTTTACGTTTTTATAAAAGTCCGGTAATTCTTGTAGTGCATTCCGAAAAGTTAATAAGATCTTATCGATTCCGATCGCTTGAAGTTCCTGAATTTTGATTGCAACCGATTCGTAACTGCCGATTAGCCCTGTCCTGAATCCCTCATTATTGGCTACAAAATCACTAATTGAAGACGCATTTTTCCACATTCCTTTTGTATCTTTACGGTTTTTGAACTGTGCTATTGCCGTATCGTCTGCACGTTCGATAATATACTGATATTCGCTTTTTGCCTCCTCTTCCGTTTTTCTGGCAATGACAAAAGCATTAACGGCAAATTTCACTTCACGACCATGCTTTTGTGCTACAGCCTTCACATATTCCATTTGTTCCTGCAACTCTGCTATGGAAGCCCCATTCATAAAGTAATAGTCGGATAATTCCCCTGCCATCTCTTGGGAATCCCGTGAATTCCCGCCTTGATAGATTGGCGGATATGGTTTTTGAATAGGTTTCGGTGCCAATATAGCATTATTGATTTGATAATAGTCTCCTTGATAAGTAAAGTGATCGGTCGTCCACAATCCCTTTACAACCTCCAGGTACTCCCTTGAACGTTTATATCGCTCTTCGTGCTTAATCCATTCTATCCCAAACATTTCTTGTTCTTCTTTAAACCAGCCGCTGACCAAATTAATATGAAATCTCCCTTTTGAGATAATATCGATGCTCGAACCTACTTTAGCGAGGGTTGCAGGATGAATGAAACCTGGTAAAACCGCAGCAATGAAATGAACGTTTTCGGTATCCCCTGCCAAAGCCGCAATAATCGATAAAGGATCCAGTTGCCCCCTATCCGCCGAGCTACCTCCAATACTGCCAACATAGCGAATGGCATAAAGGATCGAGTCAACTTGTAGCTGGTCTGCCATTTTCGCGAGTTTAAGATTGTATTCCATACTTCCATCCGTATTTTGTTCTACGTTTGCCCGTAAGAAACCACCGGATAAATTAGCTCCCCAGATTGAAAATTTCATATCCTTCCCTCCTTGTTTTTCAGGATCTTCCTGCTCATAAAACCTTTTCTCCAAATAATGGACGCACCGTTCTCCCAAATCTTTCTGCCTCTTCCAAGTGCGGAAAACCCGATAGGATAAAATGCTTGACGCCAATATCGATATATTCCTGCAGGCCTTCCCTCACTTGTTCAGGGGTGCCTACGATGGCTGTACCTGCTCCTTTTCTGATTTTCCCGATTCCCGACCAACCATATCTTCCAAAACGTTCCTTGTTCTTCGTTAATTCATTCATCCGCTTTTGAGCCACCGAATCCGTCGTTTCATAGTAATGATTCATATTCCCCAAAGATTCCCTGCCCGCTCTGCTTATTATCTTCCTCGCTGCTTCCCATGCCTCATTTTCCTCGTCCCGAACGATCACATGAATCCTGACACCATATTCCAATTGCCTTCCATACTTCCTGGCTCTCTGTTTGACATCATTGATTTGTTGTTCAATTTGCTCCGCTGGTTCTCCCCATTGCAAATAAACATCGGCAGATTTCGCGGCAATTTCCTTTGCTGCATCGGATGAACCGCCAAAATAAATCGGAATATTCGGACTTTGACGGATACTTGGATTCAATACCCCATCGCTGATTGTGAAATGGTCTCCTATATGATTCACTTTTTTTTCCGTCCATGATTTTTGTACCACATCAAGGAATTCACCTGTTCTGGCATATCGCTCATTATGCTCAAGGAAGTCACCATCCTGCCCCAATTCTTTTGCCGAACCTCCAGTGACTACATTGACAAGCATTCGCCCTTCCGAGAATTGGTCAAGGGTCGCGGCCATTTTTGCGGCAACCGTAGGAGCAATGAATCCTGGGCGAAAGGCGATCAATGGCTTGATCGTTTTTGTATGATGAATGATGGCCGAGCCCACTATCCATGAATCTAGGTAAGGAATGCCTGTTGGAATCAAAATCCCTTCAAAACCAGCCTCTTCTGCCGCTTTAGCAACATTTACCAGATAATCCAAAGTGGGTTTCCTCTGTGGCTCGTCTAGTCCTAAGTATTCCCCATCGCCATTTGTAGGCACATACCAATAAAAATGCACAGACATGATAAAACCTCCTTATTTTAAAATCTCATAAGCATAATCCACGAGATTCTGCTTTTTTTTATAATTGGTGTACTGTGCAGCGTATGTTCTGACAGGATCACCGGAATAAAATCGTTCATATAATTCATGCCGTGATGCAAGCGGACTCCCTAATAAATCCCACGACAGTTTAATTAATCGGGTCCTATCCTCGGCAGATGTTTCTGTACCCTGGTAATACTCTTTTAACAAAGGACCTATGGGACCTTCCAATTCTTTCAAGCTGGATGGGACCTGTAACAGTCCTCCTGCCCCAATTTGCTGGATGATTTCCAATGCCCTTGGGTAGAATCTCGTTCCCAGATTTCTTGCTGTCGTTAAAAAATCTTGATCAGGAAGCATGATGCCATTATGGATTTTCGCTTTATATTCCGAAGCGAGCAGTAATGCCTTTATGGTTTCAAGCTGGATGATCAATTCAGCAAGCTTCTCTTTCACATGTAAAAATTGTGTAGCCCCAGCCGTTTCCGCCAATTCATTTCCGATTGCTGCGACACTTTCCAGTTTGCTGACAAGACGTACTACAGTTTGATGCTGGCTAAGCAGTGATGAAGGGGCATCACATCGAAGCTTCCATGCAAATTCAGGGTCCTCTTGAACAAGCACCCGCTCCCAAGGGATGAATACATCATCAAAAATCAAGACGGCGTCCATTTCGTCAAAACGTGAACTTAGCGGATGATCCTCCTCTCGTTCATCAGCAAACGACTCCCTGCAAACGATATGCAAACCTTTGGCATTGACAGGAACGAAGAAAACATTTGCGAATTCACGTTCATTTTCCCCTCTCTTGTGATAGGAAAAGATTAAAATTTCATCAACATATGGAGCAGCTGTCGCAATCATTTTCGCACCGCGAACATAAATTCCCTCACGATTTTTTCGGCTGATATGTACAATCCCCGGTTTCTTTTCCCCAGCTGTTTTTGAACGATCCTTTTGAGGATCATGCCCTGCAACTGTTGACAATAAATCAAGATTACGGGATTGATAGTAATAGCTTTCTATTTTTTCTGAAAAGCCTGGATGTGCATCTTCATACTCTGAACGGTTTGCGAACCAGCCAGTAATTATGGAACGGGAATATTCAGATAGACGGCTCATCACTCCAAAAGTCTGATCGGCCCAATGCTGATACGCCAAACGTTTTTTTTCCAGATCCTCATGCGTCCTTGGAACGAAGAATGACAGATTCGCATCAAGCCCTTGCTCCGTCTTGTATGTCAGCAAGGATTTACTGCCTGTTTTTGTTTGTAAATCCAGCAAGGACTGAATTGTCTGGACCGTTCCTTGAAATGCAGGATGTTCCGCTACGTTCTTGATGATATCTCCATCTAACCAGATATTTCTCCCATCATTAAGTCGTTGAAGATACCGATTGTTTTCGATCATCACAATTCCCCTTTCCATTTACCTCCTCCAAGAAATGGCGGAGTCTTCGTTTTAATGGCTCTTTATCATAGGTTTCATACTGCATGGCGAAGGTTCGAATGGGATCCCCGGTATACAGCCTTTCATACAGATCATGCCTCGATCCCAGTGTGCTTCCTATCAGTTCCCATCCTATTTGAAATAAAGACGTTTTAGTGACTGCATCGACATTCGCTCCTCTAAAATACTTTTCCAATAATGGAATGAGTTCGTTGCTGTCTTCGATCGTTGTAGAAGGAAGCTGAATAAAACCGCCTGCCCCGATTTGTTTTAAAATCTCGATCGCTCTTGGATAATGGCGGGTTCCAAGATTTCGTGCCGTTTGCAAGGGTACGAGAGCAGGCAGATAAACACCCTTTTCGTTTAGTGATCCTTGAATCTCCGAGGCAATGAGCAACGCCTCTATACTATCGATTTGGGTATATAGTTCACCAAGCTTCTCCTTCACTTGCAAGAATTGATCGACACCGATCGATTGAGCGATGGCCGTAGCCACCCCTGCAACGAATTGAAGTTTCGTCAGCAATCGGACAACCGTTTGATGATGGGCGAGACAGTTTAATTGCTGGTGCCGCTGCGCTTCAAACACTCCTTCCACGGATCCCCTTATAAGTACACGTTCCCAAGGAATCAACACATCATCAAATAATAAAACAGCGTCCATTTCATCAAATTGTGCACTTAATGGATGTTTCTTTTGATCTTTTGAGGCGAATGATTCACGACAGACAATTTGCAGGCCAGGAAGATTCAAAGGGATAATGCACATATTTGCTTGCTTCTTTTTATCAGGAGTCAGTTTCTGATGCGGCATGATGATGACATCATGTGCATACGGGGAAGCGGTAGCAATCATTTTCGCCCCTCTAACAACGATTCCTTCCTCCGTTTCCTTTATGACTTTCAATAAAGCATCATCCTGTTCATTACCTGGCTTTGACCTATCGATCTGGGGATCAAGTATGGCCTGGATCACAATACGCCGTTCATCCCTTGCCTGTTCATAGTATTCCGTGATTTTCCTGGAAAATCCTGAATCATATTGGTTAAAGAAATCCCTATCCATGTAGTAGCCTGTAACCATCGAATTCGCATAATCAGATAATCGGCTCATCACGCCATAAGTTTTCCGCGACCATAATTCAAAGGCCTTTCTTCTTGAAATCAGCTCTTCCATATCTTTGGGGATAAGAAAAGATTTGTGAACAAATTCCTTTGTTTTTGGACTTTCATACCCGACAATCTTTTGTTCCTCGGGTGAATCCAGCATATCCAACAAATGTGTTAATGTGTCCAAGGTGCCTGTGAAAGCATGATGGGCATATAAATCGTCTATTTTCCTTCCATCAAGCCAAACATTTCTTCCATCTTTCAAACTTTCGGCAAGCCATCTTCTTTTATTGACCTTCATTAAGCAAAAACCCCTCCTTGGATAATACAAAAGCCCTTGAAGGAGTATGGAACTGACTCCTAACAAGGGCTCTCGGTTGTCCGATAAGCTATTTTTTTATGGTTACTATCATAATCCGATAAAATTAATTGGTCAAGTATGTTTTAACTAATTAACCAAAAATAACCAGAAAAAAATAATACTTGATAAATAATCAACAACCTTGTTATAGTTTAATTATTCCAATTGGAAAACTATACTATGAAAGCCTACCGGATAACCGGCGGCATGAACAAACCTTGTTCATGCTTTTTTTTATTCCTAAAAAAAGAATGGACCCATAAAAAGGAAAAGAGGAACTCCAGATGAGAAATTCATTTTTGTTTATCATCATGTACCTATTATTCGTCATGATGCTTTCAGCTTGCAACAGCAGCGGCAGTGAAAAAGCCGCGAGTGAAGATAAGAAAGAAATTATTTTCGGCTTCACTCCAGGCCCTTATAGTGACCAAGTGAAAAAAGGAATAGAACCCTACCTGAAAAATAAAGGATACACCATTAAGTATGTGGAAATCAGTGACCCGAACCAACCAAACTTTGCCTTAGCGGAAGGCTCAATCGATGTTAATGTATTCCAGCATACGGCATTTTTCAAGAATTTCATCAATGAAAACAAACTGGAACTGACCGAAACCATTAAAGTCCCTACAGCACCTATGGGGTTATATTCAGACATACATGGAAGCAAGGATGAATTGAGGGAGGGGCAAAAAGTGGCAATCCCCAATGATCCCGCTAACGTGGCACGAGCATTAAGAATGCTTGAACAAATTGGCTGGCTTCAATTAAAAAAGGGATACGATCCCCTGACTGTATCAAAAAAAGATATCATGGATCAAAAGGTGAAATTTTCATTTGTTGAGGTGGAGCAGGCTCAAGTTCCTCGAATCTTGCCTGATGTAGATTATGCGATAGCCAATGGGTATACCATCTTGGTATCCGACCGGAAATTATCTTCTGCCATCTATTTAGAAGATCCCCCATTTGAATACCAAAATTTTGTGGCGGTAAGAACCGAAGATAAAGACAAGCAATTCGTGAAGGAAATCATTGACGCCTACCAATCCCCTGACTTTCAAAAAGCGATTGAAAGCAATAAAGAGTTTGAAGGCTTTCACCGACCTGATTATTTTAAATGAAAGATAGATAACGCATGAAGATCGGAGGTTCAGAATGATAAAGTTTAATAATGTTTGTAAAACCTTTTCTGTCAAAAACAAATTATTCACTGCGGTTTCCCATGTAAATCTTGATATTAAGGAAAACGAAATATATGGGATCATCGGTTTTAGCGGGGCAGGTAAATCTACTTTACTGCGCATGGGCAACCTGCTGGAAAAGCCTACGAAAGGTACGATTACGATAAATGATTCGATCCTTAGTGATTTATCCGGCAAACAGCTTCGGGAAGCACGCAACAAAATCGGGATGGTTTTCCAGCATTTCAACCTCTTGGCAAATCGAACGGTGCAAGGAAATGTCAGCCTCGCATTGGAACTTGCCAATGTACCAAAACATGAGCGCGCCAAAATCATTGCCGAGTCCCTGCAAATCGTCGATTTATCTGATAAGGCAAATCATTATCCAGCCCAGCTCTCTGGCGGACAAAAGCAAAGAGTCGCGATTGCCCGTGCCATAAGCACAAGACCAAATGTATTGCTTTGTGATGAGCCCACCTCTTCACTTGATCCACAAACCACTGAATCCATCCTGGCCTATCTAAAAAAAATAAACGAAACCTATGGTGTGACCATCCTGATCGTGACTCATGAAATGGATGTAATTCGAAGGTTAGCAAATAGGGTGGCGGTCATGGAAAATGGGAAAATCATGGAGGAATTGAACTTAGCGGATAATAGAACCCTACCCACAACAAAAATCGGTAAAATTCTATTAAAACATGAATCTGAAGAGGTGAAGGTAAGTGTTTGAAAATATCATTTCCTTACTCCCTGAAATTTACTTAGGTGTAGGCCAAACATTTTTAATGGTGGGAATAGCGATATTGGCAGCCATCTTATTGGGCCTCCCGCTTGGTTTCCTTACATTTTTGACTTCAAAGGAACAATTACTCGAACAGACTATCTTAAATAACGTTTTAAATGCGATGATCAACACGGTCCGTTCATTCCCATTCATCATTCTACTGATTGCTCTTATTCCATTTACACGAACGTTATTGGGAACATCTGTAGGTCCGCTTGCCGCCTCCATCCCACTATCGATAGCTGCCATTCCGTTTTTAGCTCGGCTTGTTGAACAATCTTTACGTGAGGTGCCAAGAGGAACAATTGAAGCCGCTGTTGCGATGGGCGGATCCCCCTTCCAGATCATTAGTAAAGTCTTATTATTGGAAGCGCGTTCCGGTCTCCTGTTAGGCCTCACTGTTACTGCCGTTTCTTTCATATCCTATTCAGCAATTGCCGGGGTCGTAGGAGGCGGGGGAATTGGCGACTTGGCCATTCGTTATGGATACTACCGTTTTCAAACTGACATCATGATAACAACCATATTCCTTCTTATCATCATTGTTCAATCCGTCCAATTCACCGGAAATTATCTATCTGCTAAACTTGATAAAAGGTGAAAGCAATCATAGCCTTTCTTAGTTCGAATCCAATGAAAGGCTATGACTTTTTACTTTCAATTAAAAAGGCTTCCCTAAAAAGTATTACCAGTAACAAACAATCCTTCGTTACCTCTATTAATCTGTTAGAAAACCCTCACATCAAAATAAATCAACATCTCAAAATATACACCCGTTATTTAAGCCTCATTACCGACTCCTAAGCAACAAAAACAAGTAGTGTGTACCTCTCCATTGAGACGCATGCTAAACACCTTAAAAAGGGTAACTACAGCCTGAAATAACCCATTTTAAACAAGGGTCCACCAAACCAAAAAACCGGTTGGTATGGTATAATTACAGAAAGGTGAATTTTTGTTTCAGGAGGTTACATAATGACGATCAGCAGCATCTTATTGGTGGTTGGTGCAGTCTTTATCGGCGCCTTGATGCGCACGATGTTCGGGTTCGGTGAAGCGATAGTCAGCATGCCTCTGCTTGCCTTACTACACATTCCGCTTAATACTTCGGTTTCCCTGATTGGGCTGGCAGGTCTTACCGTTGCCTCACTAACCGTCGTTAGCGGATGGCGTCATATCGAACGTTCGGTATTAATCAGGCTCGCGCTTGCAACGGTCATCGGCATACCAGCCGGCCTCGCTTTGCTCCATTACGCACCTTCGATGATCATTACTTCTGCACTCGGTGTTTTTTTGATGGCATATGGAGGATACTCCCTTCTTAAGCAAAAGCTTTTCCAAGCTGTGGATAAACCATTACTCACCTCAAAGGGTTGGGTATGGCCGTTCGGTTTTGCGTCGGGAGTCCTCGGCAGCGCCTATAACTTTAATGGAGTGCCGGTCGTCGTCTATGGAACTATAAGAAGATGGAGTCCGGATCGATTCCGCGGAACATTGCAAGCCCATTTTCTTATATCCGGAATCCTTGTCGTGACGGGGCATGCGCTAGGCGGACTGTGGACAGCCGATTCATTAATTCTCTACGTTTATTCCATTCCAGCCATATTACTGGCGACAGGTCTCGGAATCTTCATGAATAAGCGAATTCCTGCGAAGAAATTCGAAAGCTATCTATTCTTTATCATCATTGCGCTAGGTGTACTATTATTGCTGCCCCATGGCTGAAAAACAATAAAAGCCTGAATTCTCATTGAACCATCGAGAAATCAGGCTTTTTGCAATTCACACCACCTCTTTTAAGTCAATGTTAACAGTTTGGCAGTAGTATAATTATATTTCTCGATTGATAAATCAAAAACGGCTCCCGCTTTTAAAAAGACCGTACTTTCAACTATTAAGGTCGGATCTCCTGGCTGCAAATCCAAAAGCTTGGCATCATCGTCATTTAGTTTTTCACACGAAATGATTTTATCTGCAAATCCGATATTCAACTTCAAATCCTCGACAATATATTCATAAATGGAACCATTTGCGATTTCTTTATTTAAGATGGGGATGATGTCTTTATTGAAAAAGGACTCTTCTATTACAATGGGTGCACCATTTAAGTATCTAACCCGTTTGAGGTTATAGATTTTGGTTTTTACCTGGCATTTCATTTGTTTGGCCAATTTTTCATCAGCTTCTATCAGTTCTAACTTTAACACTTTACTTTTCATTTCATCATTCGGAAACACTTTGGTTAAGCCACTCATATCTCTCATCGAAATGCATCCCGGTCTGGTAAATTCCCTTAGGAATATGCCGCTTCCTTGCACTTGATAAATATAGCCCTGCTCAACCAATATATTGATCGCTTTTCTAATCGTATTCCTGCTGACATCGAACCTCTTCATCAACTCTTCTTCAGTAGGTAACTTAGTATTTAATGTATATTTTCCTTCTACTATTTCTTTCTCCATTTGCTCTACGACCATTCTATACTTTACATCCATATTTCCATATACCTTCCTCTATACATAATGATTTAGAACAATACTTTAGATTGAATGATAGGTTAGATTGAATGATAGGTTTTCTTTACAATAGATTATTTTATAACGATTGTAAAGAAACCTCTGTTTCTTTCAGACTGTACTTAGCCTGCATGTTTTTTTATTTAACGTTCCAGTTGATTTTCAGAAATCCGCTCCCTTTCCGCCGACAGTCTGCCAAGCCTCCTCGGCACAAGCGCCTGTGGGGTCTCGGCTAGCCAGTAATTCGGCAGGAGTGTCGCAAATTTCTTCAATCCATTGAGGGTTACAGTAAAAAAACATCAAGGATAAACTAGGGTTAATCATAATTCGGGATGTGATCTGACCCAATAAAGTTAGACATATAGTTTAAGCAGCTTCCAAGACTTGAGTTCGGTATTCTATCGGACTCAGGTCGTTTAATTTTCTCTTCATACGTTTGTGGTTATAGTAATGAATATAATCATCTAATTCCTT